>DATDHU010000016.1:0-24599 GCA_036521415.1 Acidimicrobiales bacterium | reverse complement strand
CGAACCACAAATCTCACCGTTCAAGACTTCTTTGACCAGCGAGAGCAACGGGTCACGGCCGCATCGCCAGCTACCAGCTCGAAGTCACCGTTCGTCGCCCCGACGACGTCGGACGGATCCTTGGGTCGCTCACCGAGGCAGTCGGCGAATCCTTCCAGATTCGCTGCCTCCAGCTCACCCTCGGGGATCCCGAACCACTGCGGCGCACCGCACGCCGTCTGGCCGTCGAAGATGCCCAGACAACGGCGGCCGAACTGGCAGAAGCGGCCGGAGTCCACCTCGGCGCGATTCTCTCCATCGAGGAGCGGACTGCCACCCAGGCTGGTGCCGGCTTCGGCCACGCCTTTCGCTCACTGGAGGGCACGGCTGGGCCGATGATGGTTCCGCCGGTTCCGTTAGAGCCTGGGATGCTCTCCGTCACGAGTCGGGGAGTCCTCACCTACGCACTCGATGACTGAGGTGCCCTGTGATGACGCCGGGCTGTGGGTGCCACTACCGAATTGTCACCGGGTCGGCGTGACGAACTCCGGTTGGTCGAGCACGCGCAGCCAGGTACCGTCGGGCTGCCTGCGAACAACCTGAGCCCGGGCCCCGGCCCCGTCCTTTGGAGGGGTGGACGTGAGGGCGATGTCGCCGCAGATCAACGTGGGCAGCGGTGGCTCGGGCTCGAATCGTGGGGCCGACGCCACTACCTTTTCCCACAGGTCATGGATGGCGTCACGGCCCACGGTCTGGCTGCCGGGCGGGTAGGCCATGACCGCACCTTCCTCGTAGAGCGCGGCGATGCCGGCGGCATCCCCGGCGTTGGCCCGCTCGACGAACAAGCGGGTGAGGTCCTCGGGTTTCTGGGCTCTCTCGTTGTGGGGCACGGCGGTTCCTTCTCTGTGATTCGTCATCTGTGATTGGACCCCCCAGGGAGGGGTTTCCGTTCGGTTACGTGCGACACAATTCCAGCTTGAACGGTCGACTATGAGAAGTCCAACAAATAGTTTTGCTTAAAGCTAGAATCTGGGGATATGGAGCTCCGCCAGCTCGAGTACTTCGTGGCCGTGGCCGAAGAAGCCAACTTCACCCGGGCCGCCGAGCGGGTGCACATAAGCCAGTCGGGGGTCAGTGCTCAGGTCCGGCAGCTGGAACGCGACCTCGGTGCCGCTCTCATCGACCGCTCGGGCCGTGCCGCCACCCTGACCGCAGCTGGAGCAGCGGCACTGGAGCACGCCCGGGCCGCACTGGCATCGGTGGACGACGTTCGGCACGCGGTGGACGACGTAACCGGCCTGGTCCGCGGCCGGCTGGTGGTCGGCATGGTCTACGGCTGCACGATCGCCGGGCTGTTCGACGCCCTCGCCGGGTTCCATCTTGTCCATCCCGGTGTCGAGGTCACCCTGATCGAGGACAGTTCCAACCCCCTCACCGAGCGCGTCCGTACCGGCACGGCGGACCTGGCCCTCATCGGTACGGCCGGGGCACCGCCCCCGGGTCTGGACGTCTGGCCGATCGCCAGCGAGCGATTGGTCGCGGCTGTCTCCCTCGGACACCCGCTGGCCAGGCGGAACACGACAATGCTGGCCGAGCTCGCGGCCTGCCCCATCGTCTGCATGCCCGAGGGGACGGCGCCACGGACCATGTTCGACGTGGCCTGCGAGGTGAGCGGCATTCGGCCGGACATCGTGCTGCAGGCCAGCGCCCCGGACGCCGTCGCCGATCTCGCCAGTCGCGGGCTCGGAGTCGCCATCCTCACCGAGTCCATGGCCGCCCGCCATGCCGAGCGTTTGAAGGGCCTCGTCATCGAGGACGTCGAGGACCCGACCGGGCTCGCCCTGATCTGGACGAAGACGAAGAGCCCGGCCCTCCAGGCCTTCCTGCTCCATGCCTGCGAGGCCTTCGGCGGGTAGTCGGCTCGATTGAACCGGGGAGCCGGAGCCGAAACCCAGCGGGGCGAATCCTTCAGACCGTTCAGCTCTGAGGTGCGGGTCAGCTATGAGGTGCAGGCCGAGGCTACGCAAGCCGCCTCCGGTCGGCGCCCGTATGGTGGATCCGGCAGACTGTGCGTACAACGAGGTCGTGCGGACGCCGTACCTCAGCGAGACCACACGTCAGCGAGACGAGGAGCACTCAGTGAGCGACCCGGACGGACCAGAACGCACCAAGCAACCGGAGGAGGTCCCCGTCGAGGGCGGGGGGATCTTCCAGTCGAGGGCTGACGGTCAGCTGCACTTCACGCCCGAGTCGGTGGGAAGCACCAATCCGATCTCCGCTCCCATCGATGCCACGCCGCTGGAGGAGGACGAGCCGGAAGGGATCGTTCCCCCGAGCCCGCTGTGGGCCATGAAGGACAAGCGGCACGAGCAGTGGCTCATGTTCGGCCACGCCGACCGGGTCCGGAGCCGATTCGGCACGGGCGACGAGACGGTGTACGCCATCGACGACGGCAAGCACCACTGCATGATCGGGCGCCGGGTCGGGGCCACGCTCGACGGTTGCGTGTACAGCCTCGTCGCTCGCATCGACCGCGACACGTTCGTGTCGTTGGAGGCTGCGGCCATCACCGGTCGGGACGCGTTTGCTCGAAGCCGCGAGCCGGCCCTGGTCGCCACCGCCGAGGGAGACGGGGTCTCGAACGTGTTCGACATCGACAACTACCGCCACCCCGACGACATCCCGGAGGACTACCTCCCGCCCCACGCATTCATCGAGTTCGCCCGGGACCTGCCCTCCGCCGACCGCTGACCGGCGGCTGCCCGTTTGGTGACGAGTATCGCCACGGTCGATCGCACCGGGGGTCCGACGCCTCCACCGGCAACGAGGCGCCGTCAACGGGAGCTGTCAACGGGAGCTGTCAATGGACCATCGGGGCGCCTAGCGCCGGGCGCGGCCCTCAAGTGGTCTGTTCGCCGCGAAAGCTGTAGGCGCCAGCGCCCGTTTCGAGGTGGGCGACACCGTCTGCGACCCGGACCGATCGGATCCCCTTCGCCCGATCGACCGGGCCGCCACTTTCGGTGATGCCGCCGACCTGGTCGGCCGGGACCGACAGGGTGGCGAAGCTGTTGGGTGGCACGAGAACATCCAAGGAGAAGTGCGGATCCGCCGTGGTGGGCCGACTCCAGGCGACGGTGATCGTGCCGCGCGGCGTGGGCACGGAACCACTGGCCCGGGACAGCCCCCCGGAGGGCGGGGTGACGTCGAAGGATGCGAAGCCGGGGGCGGTGGGGCGAACGCCCAGCAGTGACCGCTGGATCTGGACGGCCACGTTCGAGCCCCAACCGTGGGACATGCTGTCCCCGATCAGATCCGAGGGGTTCCACACCTCCCAGGTGAACGTGGCCCCTCGGGCCAAGATGTTGGCCCAACCGTCGGTCGAGGCGTCGGTCAGGCGGGTAACCAGGTCGGCGTGCAGACCGGCGAGGGCCATCGTACCCAGCACCTCGGCAGCCAACTGGGGAGGGGCCTGCATGCCGAGGCTGCTGACGTAGCGGGCCACGGCGCCCAGGTTCCTCGGCGGCACCACGCCGTAGAAGGCTGCACATGCATTGGCGGTCTGCGACGCCGTATCCGTAGGGCTGCCGTGACTCGTCAGGCCGTCGACGTAGGTGCCGTCGGTGCGGACGAGGCGGCTGTTCACCGCTGCAGTCAATGCCGCTTGTCGGCGGCGCTGGGTGGCGATCTCACCGGACGGCCGCTGCAGCACACGGGCCACGTCGGCGGTCCGGCGGAAGACGTTCACCCCGAGGACGTTCAAGCGGGTGACGACCGGATAGTCGTAGTAGACGTTGGTTGCCGGCAGCGAGGTGACGAGCCCCGTCCGGTGCGAGACAGCCCGCTCGACGTAGTCGGCGATCCGGCGGAGCACGCCGTAGACACGGGCCAGGAGGGGCAGGTCCCCGGTGTGCATCCAGTATTGCCACACCCACTCGGCATAGATCTCGGTGGACTCGTTGATGTCGAGGGCGCCGAGCCCGGTCGGGTAGATCTTGTTGACCGCCCCGTTGGGCCAGTAGCGACCCTGGGATTGGCCGAACTCGACCAGCGATTTCCGGGAGAGGTTCTGCTCACCGAGCGTCGCCATGGCCGTGCACGACTCGTTGAAGCCGTCAAAGAGCCAGGGTCCCTTTTCCCGGGTCGGCGTGTCGAGAAACTGCTCTTGCGCGGTGAACAACGCCGAATGCAGACCGAGCTCGAACTCGGCGTCGATGATCGGCTCATCCGACGAGAAAGTTGCGGCCGGCTGCCGGGGCAGAGCCGTGTGGCGGGTACGGGCTACGACGTCCTCGGGCGTGAGCGTCTCCCCGGGATCGTCGATCTGCAAGTAGCGGAACCCGAGGTAGTCGAAGGGGTGGAACTCCTCTGCGCCTCCACGCTGCACGTAGCTATAGCTCATGTCGGTGTGCTGGGTACCGTGCTCGGTCGAGACCTGACCGGGTACCCCGGTGAACGGCTGTCCGGCGATCGGTTCGTCGAGCAGGTAGCCGGCCCGCATGGTCACCAAGCGACCCCGCACCCCTTGGTGGAATGCCACGGTGGGGACGGCGGCATAAACCTTTCCGAAGTCGGCCACCACCGCCCCGGAGGGGAGGGTGGCGAGCGAGACCGGATGCACGGGTTCTTCAACGATGCGAGCGCGCACCGACACGAGATGGGTCCACGGCTTGGTGTTCGCCGGTCCGAGCACCACGGCGGGCGACCAGAGCCGATCATCGAAGCCGGGCAGGTCCCAGCCGACCGGTTGATCGGGTCCGTCCACGTTCTCGGTGAAGTCGACGAGGTCTCCCTCGAGGTCCCGCTGGGTGCCGGGCAGCCAAGCGCCCTTTTGCACCCGCCACGACCCGTCGCTGGTGATCAGTTGGACACGCCCGTTGGAGTAGTGGACCATGATCTGCACGATCACCCCGGGACGACCGGCCGGGTGCCCCTTCGTCGGTCCCTGCCAGCTGGACACGATTCCCACCGCATTGACGGCTTGGGGACGGAGGAGCCCGGTGACGTCCAGCGTCTCGTAGTACATCGAGTCCGGGTAGCTGTACGCCTGACCCTTACCGGCTCGGATCCCGTTCACGTAGAGCTCGTACTGCTGGTCGCCCGAGACGTAGGCCCGGGCCCGCACGATGGCTGCGCGTCCCATGGTGGCCTCGGTGCGGGCGTAGGTGTACTGGTCCGGCTCGGACAATGCAGTCGGTGCACGACCGATCCACGAGGCGCGCCAATCGCCGTCATCGAGCCCGGTCTCGAACACCGACGGAGGTGAGCTCGGTCCTGAGTTTCCCGAGTGGTCCCAGGTTCGTACGGTCCACCGGTAGGCAGAGTCGGAAGCCAGCCGCGGGCCCCCGTAGGGCACAAAGGCCTGTTCGCCCGAGCCCACCTGGCCACTGTCCCACACCATCGGCGCCGGACCGGGCCCGATGACCGGTCCGGATACCTGGATGCGATAGGCGCTCTGCCTCGCGCCGCGCCTTGCGTCTCGCACCTGCCAGGCGAAGTAGACGTCGCCCGGGCTGAGGCCGATCGGCACGGCCAGACCGTCGACAGCCAACTGGTCCGGTGCGCCCGGTGCGCCCGGTGCACTCGGCACCATTGGCGTACCCGGTGGACTGGGCACCCGTGTTTTGCTTGCTACACCGAGCGAGGCCTCGGCGGCCTCCGAAGCCGTCGGCACGACGGAGGCCAGTGCCAGCCCGGCCACCCCCATCACGCCGCCCCCCAGCAGCTGACGCCGGGTCAGCGTCCAGGTGCGCAGCGGCTGGCCCTCGGCCGGCTCGCCCATGATGACGACACTAATGGTGTCGAGAGGCAGGGGCTTGAGCAACCGACTACCCCGCCACTACCGATGCATCGAAGGGCGTCGGTGATTCGGCCGTCTCCAATCTGCTTCGGCCCGTCTGCTTTGGCCCGTCTGCTACGCCTCAATCGTCCGCCACGGGGTCATGTCCAGTCGCGGGTAGCGAGCGGCGACGCCGTTCAGGGTCTCGTCTGTCCAGTAGGGATGGCCGGGCTCGGGAAAGCCGAGCACCGTGAGCTGGCGGAGTGTGGCCTCTGACACGAACCGGTGCCAGGGTGCCCCTTCGGCCGCTGCCGGCCACGATTGGTATCCGAGCCAGTCAGTGGCCACCGGCTTGTAGGCGACGTGGAGCAGGTATCGCACCGATCCCTCGGCCGACAAGGAGGTCCCTCGATGGAACACGTCGGGGCGATAGGCGAGGACCGATCCGGCCGGACCCGACGCTGGTACCTCGGATTCGTAGAGCGGCGCGTAGTCAGTGAAGCTCAGGTAGGTCCGCTCCACGGGAATGTCGGCCGTGAGCCGACGAGACACCATGCGGGTGGCCGCTGTCTCGGAGGTCACGTCACTCAGGTAGACGAAGAGCTCCAGGTGTTGGTAGCCCATGTCGGTACGGGGCACCACCAATGTGTGATTCCCGTAATCGACGTGGAGCAGCTGCTCGTAGTCCTGCGGGCCCTCGGAGTACTTCGCGCTGGCCAGTCCCTGGTAGAGCCGAATCTGGTCTGTGCCCAGGAGCTCTTCGGCCAGCGCGATGAGGCGGGGGTGCACGACGAGCTGGTTGAGCGCCATCTCGGCGAAGGGGAACATGGGCTTGGGCGCGTCCCAGCTCAGGTCGAAGGTACCTTCCCTCGAATTGGCGCTCTGTGTGGAGATGGAGGGGTCGGCCGGAGGACCAGCGTGGGAAGGCATCGAAGAAGCAGGCTTTGAAGGAGCGGGGTAATAGGGTGCGAGAGCCTCTCGTGCCGCGTCGACCTCCCCGGTCGGGATCAGCCCCTCCAGTACGCACCAGCCGTCGTCGTGCCATCGATCCACTGCGTTTGGATCGAAGAGCGACTGATCCATTGGCGAAGGTATACCAGCCGATCCTCGGCGATTGTCCGAGGAATCGATCGGCCGCTCCAACGAACGGAGTCTGCGCTCTGAACCGGTCGACGAGAGGTCGTAGTTCGTCAATCGGCCGCGGCCACGGCCAGGCCGAACAGCTCCTGAAACGGGTCGACCATCATGTCCCTGCCCTTGACGTCGGCCACCATCTCTGGTCCGACGATCTCATCCTGGCCGGGGAACTGGCCGGCTCCGCCCAGGGGCCCGATCGGGACCACGATGCCCGGCCCCCTGGGCTGATAGGCGGTTGGTTCCGACCCGTCGGCTAGTGCGGTGATATTGGCAGCTACCGTCTCTGCCTCGTGACGGGCGAATCCCGCCATCTTGGCGTCCGCCGTGGAAAGGTCTCCCAGGGCGAACACGGTGGTCTGGCCCACGACCTGGAGGGTGGGCTCGACCTGGACGAAGCCGTCAGCCTGGCGAGCGGGGACCAATGCCTCGCCGAGGTAATCGCTGTTGGGCACGACGCCGAAGCATTGGAACCAGATGTCGGCGGTGATATCAGACCCGTCCTCCGTGGTCACGGTGAACGTCCCCAGCTCGCCGGGGGCGGTGGACGGGCCGGCGCGCAGCGGGCTTCCGAGCACTACTTCGATACCCACCTCGTCCAGCTGGCGACGCAACTCGGCCCTGAGCTCCGGCTTGAAGGGTCCACCCAGTACCTCGCCGGAGACGTCGAGGAGGGTGACCGACTTCTCGGGCCACACGTGGCCTATCTCCCCGGCCAGCTCGATGCCGACGGGACCCGCCCCCAACAACAGGACCCGGTCGGCGTCGGAGAGGGCGTCGTGGGCGGCGCGGACCTGGGCGTGAGCTGCTTGGGTATCCACCTTGTCGGTCTTCGCCGGGAAGGCATAGCTCGATCCCGTGGCCAGCACCACGTAGTCGGCCAGGATCTCCTGGCCCGACGCCGTCACCACCCGACCCGGCTCCACGACGACGGCTCGGTCCCGGACGACGCGGCCCTTGGCCAACAGCTTGTCGTAGGGGAGGTAGATCCTCGGCAGCCACGACGGGTCGACCAGCGCCCGGAGGGCGGCAATGTTGTGCATGAACGCGTCCTTCTGCTCCACGAGGACCACGTCCATGCTCTCGTCGAGCGCCTTGGCCACGGTCACCCCGCCATAGCCGCCGCCTACCACCACCACGGTCGGCCTGCCCTGGGCCTCATCATTCCCGGTCATCTGATCTCCAGTCCTCGCTCGTCCAGTCCATCTAGCCGTCTTGTACGCAGTACGTCTAAGGTCAAGATCATATTGTAACAAGATGATCTGTGCAACTGATCTTCTTGTCGGACACATTTCCGGTACCATGTGGGTTGTGCCCGATGACGTGACCGCCCCAGATTCCCGAACGGGATCAGCGGCATGCGGCGCCGCTCTCGCCGAGGACCTCGGCTGGGGGCTGGGCGTCGTGTTCCGGGCCTACGCCACCGCCGCTCACGCCGCAGTGGCCGACCTCCCCGGAGGGCCCCGGGGCTATCAGGTCCTCTCAGCCGCTGCCCACAGCACCGTCGGCAGCCAACTCGCTCTCGCCCAGCACCTCGGCATTGACCGCACAGTCATGACGTACCTGCTCGACGACCTCGAGACAGCCGGCCTGATCGAGCGCAGGCCCGACCCCTCGGACCGGCGAGCCCGCCATGTCGTGGCCACTGCCAAGGGTTCCGAGCTTCTGGTCACCCTCGACCAGCGCCTCCGAGAAGCCGAGGCCCACCTGCTCGCCCCGCTCGACGACGACGAGCGGGAAATCTTCCGAGCCCAACTCGGGCTCATTGCGTCCCGCGCCAACGCCCTCGATCCGGTTGGCACGCCCTGTGAACTGGCCGATCAGGCCGAGGTCGAACTGCCCACGCCGCGCACACTCTCCTGAGCGGGTCGGGCGGCGGATCGGCGGCGGGCGGGCGGAGGTCTCGCGGCGGTAGGCCGGCTATCACGGCAAACCCGATGGGGAACCACCACGGGCCTACGGCATGATGTACGCCTGCGAGAGAACGGTGTCGTGTCGTGAGACGGAGTCCTGAAGCTAGCGCGGGCATGACCCCTGCCCTCAACCGCGGTCGAAAACGGGGCCTGAGCCGCGGCCGAAAACGCGGCCGTCCCTATGCCGGCCGGCGGCAGTGGGCCGTGGGCCTCGTGCTCGCCACCACCGCTGGGTCCCTGGCCTATGGCTCGCCCGCGGTAGCGACCACCACTCCGTCAGCACAGCAACTCCAAGGGATGGTCCTGACCATCCAGAACCTTCCCCCTGGATGGTCGAAGAGCGCAGGCAATACCCCGACGACCAAGAGCTGCTACAGCAATCCGATCTGGAAGGTCCCTTACCAGGCCAGGGCCCGAGTCGCCTTCCAAATGAACCAGAGCGTGCCCCAGCTCGTCGAGCTGCTCGGCTCGTACCAGAACGGTCACGCGGCCTACGAACAGGTCGTCGCCAACCTCAACCGGTGCTCGAGTTTCTCGAACACGGTGGGGGGCGAGAAGGTCACCGGAACCGTCAGTCCCATCTCGAACAAGCGGTTCGGGGCGGAGAGCTCGAGCTATACGGCCAACCTGACCGTGCAGGGAACGGTGCTCGACCAAGAATTCGTGATAGCCCGGAAGGGCAACACCCTCGCCGCGGTGGCCGTGGGCGACTATGGCCCCGTCGACTCGCAGCTGCTCGGCATGCTCGCCACCAAGGCAATGGGCAAAATATCGGCATAGCTGCATCCGCTATCGGCTCCGAAGCCAACCGCACAGGCCGACCGGATAACTGGAACCCAACCGCCACAGAAGCGAACGGCCACAAGAGACGGCCGGCAACGCAAAAGGGGAACCGCCATGGAAGGACAGAAGATCCTGGTGACCGGCCCGGCCGGCCACCTGACCGCACCGTTGGTGCGCGAGCTGGCCACCAACAACGACGTGTGGGGCATGGCCAGGTTCTCCGATCCCGGCCAACGCACCGAGCTCGAGGGCCTCGGGGTGACCTGCGTCAAGAAGGACCTGGCCGTGGACCGATTCGACGATCTACCCGACGACTTCGACTACGTCTTCCACGCTGGCGCCATGGTGGCGATGGACTCCGAGAAGGACATGGCCCACACCTTCGAGGTCAATGTGCAGGGCACCGGTCGGCTGATGGTCCACTGCAAATCGGTGAAGACGTTCGTCCACTGCTCCACCGGCGGAGTGTACGCACACGCCAACCACCCCCGCACCGAGACCGACCTCTATGGAGCCACGATCCCCGCCTACAGCCTGTCCAAGATCGCCGCCGAGCACCTGGTCCGCTTCGTCTCCGAGCAGTGGCAGATCCCCACCATCATCCTGCGCATCGGGGCGGTCTACGGTTTCGACGCCACCGGCCCGGCCGTCCGACTCGACCGCATGGTCCGGGGCAAGGAGGTCTGGGTCAATCCGACCGAGCCCCGGGGTGCGTCAGTCATGTGGCAGGGCGACGCCGTCCGCCTGGCCATCGCTGCATTCGGTGCAGGACGCCTACCGGCCGTCACCGTGAATTTCTGTGGCGACGAGGCCGTCAGCATCGAGGAGTACTGCACCTACGTGGGACAACTGCTCGGCATCGAGCCCACCTTCAAGTACACCGACGGCACCTACCCGGCCGGGCAGATGGACACGACGCTCATGCACGAGGTGCTGGGGCGATGCGAGACCTCATGGCGCGACGGCTTCAGACAGCTCGCCGCCCACCGGTATCCGGACTACGAGCTCCGCGACGTGGAGGATTGATCCGGCCCGTGGGGCCCGCTCAACCAGCCAGCTCCCTTACCTGCGCAATGAGGTCGACTGCTCGTTGGTCGCCGACGGGCACGGGCGACACCTGGAGGTGGGTGACCCCGGCCTCGGCGAAGGCGGCAATGCGCTCAGCGACGTGGCCGGCCGGGCCGCACAGAGAGGTCAGCTCGAGGAGCTCCTCGGGAACCGCCGCCTCCGCCTCCGCCTTCTTGCCGCTCAGGTACAGGTCCTGGATCCTCTTGGCCGCGTCCTCATAACCGGATCGGCAGGCGACGTCGTTGTAGAAGTTCCGGCCCCTCGCACCCATCCCGCCGATATAGAGAGCCAAGCTCGGCCGGGAAAGTTGACGCACGGCGGTCACGTCGTCCCCGTCGCCGATGGCCAATACGCCGCCGGCGGCGATCGACAAGGGCCCGAGGGAGGTGTCGCGCTTGGCCAACCCGGCGTCGAGTGCAGGGCCCCACACCGCCTTCACCTTTTCGGGAATGAAGAGCATCGGCAGCCATCCATTGGCCACTTCCGCCGTCATGGCCACGTTCTTTTCCCCCAGCGAGGCCACCCAGACCGGGATGTCGGCGCGAACCGGTCGGCCGATGATCTTAAGTGCCTTGCCCAGCCCCGTCCCCTGCCCGGGCGGGAGCGGCACAGTGAACACCTCACCCTCGTGGGTGAGTGGTTCGTAACGGGCCCAGACCTTCCGGCAGATCTCGATCACCTCCCGGGTCCGGGCGATCGGCGCCGTGTAGGGCACGCCGTGGAAACCCTCGATTACCTGTGGCCCCGATGCTCCGAGCCCCAGATGGAAGCGGCCCTCCGACAGGGCGTCGATGCCCGCTGCCGTCATGGCGATCAGGGTCGGGGTCCGCGAGTAGATAGGGAGGATGGCCGAGCCGATCTCGACCTTTTCGGTCAGTGCCGCCAGATAGCCCATCAAGCTCGGTCCGTCCAGCCCATAGGCCTCGGCCACCCACACCAGGTCGAGGCCGGCCCGCTCGAACTCGGCGACCTGCGCCGCAGACTCCCGGAACCTGCCGGCATAACTCAGCGTGGTCGTGATCTTCATTGTTCCCCCTCACAATCCGGGACTGGTTGGACCGAGTTCGTCCCGCCTCCGGGCATGTTCGCGTAGACCGAGACCGGAGGTCGAAACGGCGAAGCCTCTTACTCGGTCGATGGTGAGCCGACGAGTCGGCCTCGGCGATGTGCTCGTCGAGGTGGTCGAGGGCGTCGAGGTATTTCAGGGTCAGTCGACGGGCGAGCCGTCGGCGATGGCCTGGTCGAGGTGGGCGCGCTGGATGTCGATCATGTCGGCAATGTCCTCGTCCTCGGCCATGACGGCATCGAGATCCGTCGATTCGTAGCCGATGACCTCCATGTCGGCGAAGGTCTGGCGCATCTTCGGGCCCCACAGGCCGACGTCTTTCAAGGTGGGCACGATCCGGGTGAACAACAGGCTGCGGAATACGCGCTGGCTCTCGCTCTGATTCACGAACTCGATGCACACGTCGGGGTCGTAGCCGAGGCGCTGCCACAGCTCCTCGCCCAGGAAGCGGTCGCGCATCCGATAGCAGGCGTCGGCGCAGAACTCCTCGCGATCGTCGCGCTCCGCCTGGGTGAGTTGCGGGTAGTAGTCGCGCAGCGCCAGGCGGCCGAACATGACGTGGCGGGCCTCGTCCTGCATGACATAGGCATTGACCGCCTTGCCCAATGGGTCGCCGGCCGTGCTCCGGATGAGTCCGAAAGCGGCGAGGGCAAGTCCCTCGATCAGCACCTGCATGCCGAGGTAGGTCATGTCCCACCGCGAGTCGGTGAGCACATCATGGAGGAGGGACTTCAGGTTGTCGTTGATGGGATAGGCGGTCTCGATCTTGTCCAGGTAGCGGGAGTAGGTCTCGACGTGGCGGGCCTCGTCCATCACCTGGGTGGCCGCGTAGAACTTCGAGTCGATGTCGGGGACAGTTTCGACGATCTTGGCCGTGCAGATCAGCGCGCCTTGCTCACCGTGGAGGAACTGGCTGAACTGCCAGGCAACCATGTGCCGCCTCACGTTGCCCCGTTCGGCTTTGTTGAGCCTGTCCCATACGGGCGACCCGTAAATAGGTACCAGCTCGTCGGGCAACTGGAGGGGGTTCTCCAGGTCCGGGTCGTGCGACCAGTCGATCCGCTCGGCCGCGTCCCACTGCTTCTTCTTGCCCTTCTCGTAGAGGTTGATGAGCTTCTCTCGCCCGTCGTCGTACTCCCAGGTGAATGTGGCCGTCCCCGACTTGTCCTCTGTCTGCCACCCGGTCTTGTCCACCGGTAGCTGGTACACCTTGGTCGTCATCATTCCCCCTGGTCATTCGGCCTCCCATCAGTGTGGGGGTCGGTCAGAGCCTTGTCAACGGGCCGGGCGGCCCAGAGCAAATCCAGGGCACCCACAGGGCCGGCGGGTTCGGAGCAAAATACGATGGGCCGTCGAAGAACTTTTGGATTCTTGTCGATCCGAAGGGGTGCACGGCGTCAATTGGGCGATGCGGACATTCCGCCACCCACGACAAGGAGCCAACGATGCGCTACATGCTGATCATCCACAATGACCCCGAACTGCACCCCCAGCCGGGAGGCCCAGGATGGGACCAGCTCATGGCCGACTACGCCGCGTTCAGTGAACAGCTCGGCACCTACACCGGCGACCCGCTCAACGGCCCCGACACGGCGACAACGGTACGGGTGCGGAACGGCGAGACGCTGACCGTCGACGGTCCCTACGCCGAGACCAAGGAATGGATGTCCGGCTACTACGTCATCGAGTGCGACGAGCTCGACCAGGCCCTCAAGGCGGCGGCCATGGTGCCGTCGGCCAAGTACGGCTCGGTCGAGGTCCGCCCCGTGGCGGCGATGTAGGTCCGGAGCCCATCTCGATGCACGACCGCGACGGTTCGGTAGACGATGCGCTGCAGGTCGCCTACCGAACCGACCGCGGCCGCGTCCTGGCCTGCCTGATCGGCATCGTCAAGGACTTCGACCTGGCCGAGGACGCCGTGCAGGACGCCTTCACCGCCGCCGCCGCCACCTGGCCGGAAAAGGGCATCCCCACCAACCCGGCCGGATGGCTGGTGACAACGGCACGGCGCAAGGCGGTCGACCGTCTCCGGCGCGCCGCCGCGGCCGAGCGCCGCCAACGGGCCTGGGGTGAGCTGGCCATCGCCTGGGACGCCGGTGAGGTCACCGGTCCCATCGCCGACGACCGCCTGCGGCTCATCTTCACCTGCTGCCATCCCTCCCTGTCGCTCGAGGCCCGAGTGGCCCTGACCCTGCGATCGCTGGGCGGACTCACCACCGAGGAGGTCGCCCGCGCCTTCCTGCTCTCCGCCCCAACGCTGGCCCAGCGGATCGTCCGGGCCAAGCGGAAGATCCGTCAGGCGGGCATTGCGTACCGAGTGCCATCACCCGACGAGCTTCCCGAACGGCTCGATGCCGTGCTCACCGTGATCTACCTGATCTTCAACGCCGGATACCTGGCCGGCAGCGGCACGGAGCTCGTGCGCGTCGACCTCTGCGACGAGGCCATCCGGCTGGCCGGCTTGGTCGTCGACCTGCTGCCCGACGAGCCGGAGCCACTGGGCCTGAGCGCCCTGCTGCACTTCCAGGACTCGCGGCGGTCGGCCCGCACCGACGAGAGCGGGCGCCCGCTCACCCTGGAGGAACAGGACCGCCGGGAGTGGGACACCGACAAGGCCGCCGTCGGCTTCGCGCTGCTCGACCGGGCCCAGCGCATGAGCGCGGTCGGGCCTCATCAGCTGAAGGCGGCCATCGGCGCCGTGCACGCCGGGGCGCCCGATGCGGCGGCGACCGACTGGGCCACCATCGTCCTGCTCTACGACCGGCTCCTGGAGTGGGAGCCGACCCCGATCGTCGAGCTCAACCGGGCCGTGGCCGTGGCCATGGCCAAGGGGCCCGAGGCGGGCCTGGCCATTCTGGACGGCGGCGAGCTCGCCTCCCAGCTCGACGACTACCACTTGTTCCACTCGACCCGAGCCGATTTGCTTCGGCGGGCCGGCCGACTGGACGAAGCGGCCATTGCTTACCGGCTGGCCCATGACATCACGGACAACTCGGTCGAGCAGAGCTTCCTGGCCCGGCGGCTCGACGAGCTCGCCACTGCGGCCGTGACCGGTCCCCGAGGATCAGCCGATGAGCCGGAGCTCTGACCGGAACAGCTCGGTCTGGTGCACATAGTGCTCCGCCCCGACGGCGATCCCGGCCAGCGTCTCGGGTGACGCCTCCCTGAGCTTGGCCGGAACGCCCAGAGCCACTGACCCGGTAGGTACGACCATCCTGTCGGGGACCACGGCGTTCGACCCGACTACCGCCCCGGTCTGCACGACGGCGTCGTGGAGTACGACCGATGCACTTCCCACCAGGCACCCGTCCTCGATCGTGCATCCTTCGAGGTGGACCAGGTGCCCGACCAGGCAATCGTCCCCGATCCGCGTCGGGGTGAACACCGTTGTGTGCACGATCGTTCCGTCCTGGATCGACGTGCGCGCTCCGACCCGTATCTCGCCCCCGTCCCCCCGCAGGACGGCGCAAGGCCAGACCGAGGACTGGGCGCCGATCGTCACGTTACCGATGACCACCGCGTCAGGGTGGACGAACGCACTCTCGTCGATCGTCGGTACTAGGTCGCCCAGGGCATAGATCGGCACATCCGCTCCTTTGTTCGCAACTCGTTAGCCGTGTCAACGCCTGCACCGACAACGTCTACGCCGGCGCGACCACGTGCGACCTCCACGGTCCGCGGACCAGAATGCCACCTCATCCGGCGGGTGATCCGCGTGGCGTCTGGCAGGGGCGGGTATACCTGACGACGAGGCAAACCGGCAAAGGGGTCGTGCATGAGTCATCGCAGAGGGCTGCAGGTCGCATTCGGAGTGGTGCTGGCGGGTGCGCTGGCCGCAGGCTGCAGCAGCGGTAGCGGGACTACGGCCAAGACGACCAAGCCCACGACTACCTCGACCACCACGAAGAAGGCGCACCCCACCACGACCAGCACGACGTCGACGCCAACGTCGACGACCGTGCCCGCCTCCACCAGCACCAGCTCCCCCACCACCACCTCAGCGACCGCCTCCCAGTGCACCACCGGGCAGTTGTCGGTGTCCGTCGGCCAGGCCCAGGGTGCCGCCGGGTCCGTGATCATCCCACTGGTGTTTCAGAACACCGGCAGTACGACCTGCACGATGCAGGGCTACCCCGGCGTCTCGTTGGTGGACGCCAGCGGGGCCCAGGTGGGCCCGGCGGCGGCCCAGACCGGTCAGACGGCGGCCCTGGTCACATTGTCGGCCGGCCAGTCGACGACCGCCAACTTCCGCCAGGCCAACCCGGGCGTCCTCAACTGCACGCCGGTCCCCGTCCAAGGCTTCCGGGTCTATCCCCCCAATCAGACCGCGTCGGTGATCGCCACCGCCTCCAACCTCGCCACTTGTCCCAACACCCCACAGGAGTCGCCCCAGATCTCCCCGGTGGGCAGCTCCTGAGCCCGCCCGGCTCCGAGCCAGAATGGCGCTAGGACCACTCCTTGGGCACGGCGGCCGAGTGCCGCCAGTCGGCCAACAGCGTCCTGATCGCCGTGATCAACGAGAGAGGCTGGTCGAGCATCACGTGGTGGTAGGCCAGGGGGATCTCGATGACCGGCGCGTTGCGCCCCAGGTTTTCGTGCATGCTCGATCCGATGTCCGGGGTGACAAGGCCGAACTCGGCCCGCAACAGGGCCACCCGGCACGAGACTGCCGCAAGCACCGCAGGCTCGGGTCGCTCGAAGCCGTGGTGGAAGGCTGGATCGAACTTCCAGCTCCAGCCGCCGGGAACCCGGTGGGCCGAGGTGCGGGCGACGTGGTCCATCACGTAGGGAAGCGAGTTGGGCTGATCGGGCACCGGGTGGAACCGGGCCAGCGCGGCGGCGAGCGTGGGGTAGACCCGCAAGGGGCCGAACACACCTTCTCGACCGGCTTCCTCCTCGGGCGAAAAGGTGCGGACCGCGGAGTCCACGATGATGACGCCCTTCATCCGGTCGCCTGAGGTGGCTGCAGCCTGGATGGTGGCGAGCCCGCCCATGCTGTGGGCGACGACCACCGGCGGCTCGGGACCGGCCAGCACCTCGGCGACGGCCAGGATCTCGCGGGACCAGTCGGTGAACGTGTACCGGTCCCGCCTTCCGCTGTCCCCGTGGCCGGACAAGTCGAGGGCAGCGACGCTGCACTCGGCGGCGAGCATCGGGCCCACGTGATCCCACCACCGGCTGTGGGCACCGCCCCCGTGTACCAGCACTACGCCGGGTCGGGACCGGTCGCCCCATCGGCGGAAGGCGATCGAGCACCCGTCGACCGAGACCTGCTGGGTGACAACTGGTGCTTCGAGCGCCCACCGGAACCACGCCGGAGCGTTCGTGGCCGGGCTGTCGGCGTTGTCGAGGTCCAGGTCTGGCATATCCGGCGATTCTAGGGAGTACCGGGAACCGCCCTTCTGTCCGTGCCCCGCATGTCCGGGATCGGTTCGGTACGCTGCCCGGTTCGCAGGTGCCCTTGCGCTAGCGTTGAGGGGTCGAGACCCCTCGGCATCCCAACTCGGGTCGACAGCCCACCGCCCCGTTCCGGGCGCCGCCGTATCCCTACTCGCGCCGCCCGACGACTGGGCGGCCCAGCACAAGGAGACCGCATGACCAGCGACCAGAACCGCCCCGCCTTCAAGGTCGCCGACCTGTCGCTCGCCGAGTTCGGCCGCAAGGAGATCGTGCTCGCCGAGCACGAGATGCCCGGCCTCATGGCCATGCGCGCCGAGTTCGGGACCGAGAAGCCACTCCGTGGGGCCCGGATCACCGGTTCGCTGCACATGACCGTCCAGACCGCCGTCCTGATCGAGACGCTGACTGCACTGGGCGCCGAGGTGCGGTGGGCCAGCTGCAACATCTTCTCCACCCAGGATCACGCCGCTGCGGCTGTGGCCGTCGGGCCAGACGGCACCGCCGACGACCCGAAGGGTGTCCCGGTGTTTGCCTGGAAGGGCGAGAGCCTCGAGGAGTACTGGTGGTGCACCGAGCAGGCCCTTGTATGGCCGGCCGAAGGCCCCACCATGATCCTCGACGACGGCGGTGACGCCACATTGCTGGTGCACAAGGGAGTCGAGTTCGAGAAGGTGGGCGGCGTCCCCGATCCGTCCACCGCCGACTCCGAGGAGTTCGGCGTAGTCCTCGGCCTGCTCACGGCCAGCCTGGCCGATGACGCCCAACGATGGACCACCATCGCCAACGGCATCAAGGGCGTCTCAGAGGAAACGACGACCGGAGTCCACCGACTGATCGAGATGGAGCGCAACGGCGAGCTGCTTTTCCCGGCCATCAACGTCAACGACGCGGTCACCAAGTCGAAGTTCGACAACAAGTACGGCTGCCGCCACTCGTTGGTCGACGGCATCAACCGGGCCACCGACGTGCTCATCGGCGGAAAGGTGGCGGTGGTCTGTGGCTACGGCGACGTGGGAAAGGGATGCACCGAATCACTGCGCGGGCAGGGGGCCCGGGTGGTCGTCACCGAGGTCGACCCGATCTGCGCACTCCAAGCGGCCATGGAGGGCTACCAGGTGGCGACGCTGGATGACGTGGTCGAAACCGCCGATATCTTCGTGACCACCACAGGCAACAAGGATGTCATCACCGCTGGGGACATGGCCAAGATGAAGCACCAGGCAATTGTGGGGAACATCGGCCACTTCGACAATGAGATCGACATGGCCGGCCTGGCCAAGGTCGAAGGCGTCGAGCGGATCAACATCAAGCCTCAGGTGGACAAGTGGGTCTTCTCCGACGGCCACGCCGTGATCGTGCTCTCGGAGGGCCGACTCCTCAACCTGGGCAACGCCACCGGCCACCCCAGCTTCGTCATGTCGAACTCGTTCACCAACCAGACCATGGCCCAAGTCGAGCTGTTCACCCAGTCCGGCCAGTACGAGAACAAGGTGTACGTGCTGCCCAAGCACCTCGACGAGAAGGTGGCCCGCCTCCACCTCGACGCACTGGGCGTCCGGCTGACGACGCTTACCGAGGAGCAGGCCGACTACATCGGCGTCTCGGTCGACGGGCCGTTCAAGCCCGATTCGTACCGGTACTGATTCCGAGCCGGAGGGCCGGGGCTCTCGGCGGGCAACAGTCGACGTGCACGAGGTCAGAGCTTGATGAACCAGTCCCGAACGTGCTGGGCCACCTGTGCATCCTTGCGACGAAGTCCGTGGTCGCCGCCCTCGATCCAGACATGGGTCACCGGACCGGCAATGGCCGCCGTTGCCGACTCCAGCTCGGACGGCGTGCCGAACGAGTCGCGGGTACCCGAGACGAACAGGCAGGGGACAGTAATCGCCTCGAAATGTTCGGTCCGGAGCCGGTCGGGCTTTCCCGGCGGGTGGAGCGGGTAGCTCACTAGGACGAGGGCAGCCGCGGCCATGCCGTCGGCCACGGCCATGGAACACATGCGCCCACCCATGGAGCGCCCGCCCACCGCGATCCTGTTGCCGTCGACGCCGAGCTCGGTGGCCAAGGCGTCCGTCGCCTCGATCACCGTAGTCAGCAACACCACCGGCCGGTCCGGCGCCTTCCGCCCAGCCAGCCGATAGGGAAAATCGACCCGCGCCACCCGCACGCCATCGGGAGCCAGGGCCTCCTCGATGGCGACCAGCGAAGGATGATCACTCCCCGCCCCGGCCCCCGGGGTCAGGACGAGACCGGCCGGCACGGTCTTGCCGCGTGACGACGGCACCGACTTGCCCCGGCTCGACGACGACGGCACAGCCCTGCCCCGACTCGGTGACGGCACGTCGAGACGCTCAGCCGTCGGCCGTGGCCGAGTCGAGGAGGGATGCGAACCGGTCTTTGGCCGCGATGCGGCGGGTGGGTACGTGCTCGGTGGGCACGTCAACCGGCGCGTACTCCTTCAACACCCGGCGGGCCACGGTCACCTTGTGCACCTCGTCGGGCCCGTCGTAGATCCGTGCTGCCCGGGCCCGCCGGTACATCGCCTCCAAGGGGAGGTCGGTCGAGAACCCGAGGGATCCGTGGACCTGAATGGCCCGGTCGATGACGTTGTAGAGCACGCTGGCGCCGTAGTACTTGATCATGGCGATCTCGACCCGGGCCGCGGCGGCGCCCTCCTGGTCCATCTTCCACGCCGCGTACAGCGTCATCAGCCGCGCTGCGGTCATCTCGGCCAGGGAGTCGGCCACCCAGTTCTGCACCGTCTGCTTCTCGGCCAGCGTGGACTTGTGGGTGTAGCGGGACACCGCCCGCTCGCACATCATGTCGAAAGCTCGCTTCGACTGGCCCAGCCATCGCATGCAGTGATGGATGCGGCCCGGCCCGAGGCGCTGCTGGGCCAGGAGGAAACCCTCACCCTCGTTGCCCACCAGGTTCTCGTAGGGGACCCGGACCTCCCGGTAGACGATCTCGGCGTGGCCGCCGAAGACGCCGAAGTGCTCGACCGGGTCCTCCATCGTGGCGATGTCCCGCACGATGTCCACCCCGGGTGCGTCGGCCGGAACGATGATCATCGAACACCCTTTGTAGGGGTGGACATCCGGGTTGGTCACCGCCATGACGATGAGGAAGTCGGCCACCGAGCCGTTGGACGTGAACCACTTGTGCCCGTCGATGACCCATTCGTCCCCGTCCCGGACCGCCTGGGTGGCGATCAGAGTTGGGTCGGCGCCGGCGCCCGGCTCTGTCATCGAGAACCCACTGAACATGCGACCGTCGAGCAGGGGCATGAGCCAACGTTCGCGTTGGTCCTCGCGGCCCGATGATCCGATGCCGATGGCGAGAAGCTCGGCGTTGCCCGAGTCCGGGGCGTTGTTTCCGAAGACCACCGGGCCGTAGGGCGTCTGGCCCAGGATCTCGTGCATAAGGCCCAGCTTCACCTGTCCGAAGCCGCCGCCACCGAGCTCGGGCGGCAAGTGGGACGCCCATAGCCCGCGCTTCTTCACCTCCTCTTTGAGAGGGGCGACGGCCTCGAGCATCGCCGTGTGCGAGAGGTCCAGCGTCTCGAGGGGGAAAATCTCGTCCCGGACGAACGAGCGCATCCAGGCCAGTTTCTCCTCGAATTCCGGCTCGGTTGAAAAGTCCCAGGCCACGTACGTCTCCTGTCGTTCGGCGGTTCTGATTTCGTCACTGGTGGGCGGGCCGCTACCGTACAGCCATGCCCGGCGACGCCACTGCTACTACCACTCGTACCACCGTCACCCTCGGCGTGCCCAACCGGCGTTCGACCGCACCGGAAGCCGAGCGTCCGGAGATCGACTCCAAGGCGGCCCGGAAGAGGCTGGCCGGCGCGGAGGCCGCCCTGCTCGACGAGCGTCGCCTGCTCACAGCCTCAGAGCTCGGCGCCCTGGCCGAGCTGCCCGACCGATTGGTCACCTCGCTCGCCGCCCTGGCCCACCAGGTCCGGCTGGCCTGGTGCGGGCCCGAGGTCGAGGTCGAGGGCATCCTCTCGGCCAAGACCGGCGGCTGCCCGGAGGACTGCCACTTCTGCTCGCAGTCGTCCCGGTTCGAGACACCGGTGAAGGCCACCCCCTTCCTCGATGCGGACGAGGTCCTCGAAGCGGCCCGGGAGACAAAGGCCTCGGGCGCCTCCGAATTCTGCATCGTGCTGGCCATCAGGGGCCCCGACGAGCGAACCCTGAGCCGCATCTTGGAGCTGGTCCCGTTGGTGCGCGACTCGACGGGGCTGAACGTGGCCGTCAGTGCCGGCCTTCTCACCGAGGACCAGGCCCGCCGGCTGGCCGAGGGGGGCGTCCACCGCTACAACCACAACCTCGAGACGGCCAGGTCGTACTTTGCCAACGTGGTCACCTCTCATACCTGGGAAGAGCGCGAGGCCACGTGCCGACTGGTGCGCGACCACGGGATGGAGCTGTGCTGCGGCGCGCTCATCGGGATGGGCGAGACCGACGACCAGCGGGTGGAGCTGCTCACCCAGCTCCAAGAGCTCGACCCCACCGAGGTCCCGCTCAACTTCCTCAACCCCCGTCCCGGTACCCCCCTCGACGACCGGCAGCCCGTCGGCGCCTGGGAGGCGATCCGCTGGATCGCCCTGTTCCGGCTGGGGCTCCCCGGCGTCATCCTGCGTTACGCGGGAGGCCGCGAGGTGACCTTGCGCGACCTGCAGTCCATGGGCCTCACATCGGGCATCAACGCCCTGATCGTGGGCAACTACCTGACCACCCTGGGTCGCTCCGCCGACCAGGACCTCCAGATGCTGGCCGACCTCCGTATGCCCGTCGGCACGCTGACCGGTGTCCTCTGAGCCGGCCGGCCGAGGTGACTGACCCCGTCCACTGCACCGGCTGCGGCGCAGTGGTCCAGCAGTGCGCGGGTTGCGGGCGCGAGCTCGACCCACCCCGGTTCTGTCCCACCTGTGGCCGGCGCCTGACGGTGACGGTCAGACCCGGCGGCTACCGGGCCCGCTGCCGCGACCACGGAGACCTGGTCGCCGGCCACTGACCGGCACCGGACCAGCTCTGGACCGGTTCGGGACAGCCCGGTTCAGCTGAGGACTTTGCCGCGGAAGTTCCGGAGGCCGATGGCCATGAAGGCGGCGATGAACGCCACGATCACCGGATAGATCACATAGAGATGCATGTGCGGTGCATCGGTAAACGCGGCCCGCATGCCCTCGTTGACGTAGATGAGCGGGTTGATCAGCACCAGGGTCTGCAGCCAGTGGAAACCGCCGATCTTCACCGGAGCCAGCCGGGTCCACTCGTAGTAGGTGCCCCCGAGGAAGGTGATCGGCAGCACGACGAACCCGAACATGAGCCCGATGTTGCGTGGCTCGAAGCTCGTTCCCAGGACCAACCCCAGCGAGGTCATGGCGATGCAGGCCAGGGGCACAATGGTGACCACGATCCACCAGTGGAACGAAAGGTCGGGCTTCACCCCTGGGGCATGGACGACCGAGGCGATGGGCAGCACGATGATGGCCGAGATGATCCCCTGGGCTCCTCCGGAGAGCACCTTCGATGTGGCCACCAGCCATATGGGACACGGGGCCTGCACCCGGTCCTCGATCTCCCGGGTGAAGCCGAACTCCTGCGCCAATTGCATCGCCACCGCCTGGACGCCCTGGAACATGATCGATATCCCCACCACGCCGGCCACCAGCACGGTAGCGAAACCGGACTCGGACTGGGCACTGCCGCCGCCGCCGATGCCCTGGCCGATCTTGGGAAAGACGTACAGGAACACGAAACAGAGCAAGAATGGCTGCACCAGGGTGCGCACGGCGAACTCGACGAAGTTCTTCTTCAGCACGACCAGGTCGCGCAGGATGAGGGCCCGGAGCGCGAGCCAGCTCGCCGCCCCGGCCGAGCGCGTCGGAGCCCGGGCCACCCGGTGACCCCCATAGGTACGGGTCGGGTCGACGGTCGTCGTCACTCTCGCAGCTCCTTGCCCGTCAAGCTGATGAAGACGGTCTCCAAGCTGGGCTCGGCCACCGAGAGATCGGCGACGGGGAACCCGGCCCCTTCGGCCGCGGTCACGATCCGGGGTACCAGTCGCTCGCCCGCCCGAACGTGGAGCTCGACGCCGCCGTCGATGGTCCGGCTCTTGGTCACCCCGGTCACGTTCTGGGTGATGGCTGCGGTCAGCGCAGCGGGATCGCCCGAGGCCTTGACGGTCACGATGGTGTCCGCACCCACGCCTTGTTTGAGCTTGGCCGGCGTGTCGAGGGCCAGGACCTTGCCGTGGTCCATGATCGCCACCCGGGCACAGAGCTGGTCGGCCTCTTCCATGTAATGGGTAGTCAGCAGGATGGTCTGACCATCGCGATTGAGCTCGCGCAGGATCTCCCACAGGGCCAGGCGGCTCTGGGGGTCGAGCCCGGCGGTGGGCTCGTCGAGGAAGAGCACGGCGGGCCGGTGGAAGATGGATCGCGCCACCATGAGGCGCTGGGCCATCCCCCCCGAGAGGGCGTAGATCGAGGCCTTGGCCCACTTGGTCAGCTGGAACTTTTCCAGCAGCTCGGTGGCCGTCCGACGCGACTCCCTGGCCCCGATGCCGAAGAGGCGCCCGTGGAAGTAGAGGTTCTCCCACACGTTGAGCTGGCGGTCGAGCGTGTTCTGCTGGGAGACCACGCCCAACAGCTGCTTGGACAGGGCCGGATGGGCCACCACGTCGATGCCCCCGACGGACGCCGACCCGGAGGTCGGGATGACCCTGGTCGTCAGGACCCCGACCGTGGTCGTCTTGCCGGCGCCGTTGGGGCCGAGCAGCCCGAAGATCTCTCCCGCCCGAACGGTCAGGCTCAACTCGTCGACCGCTCGGAAGTCGGTGCCCGGATAGACCTTGACCAGGTCGGTGGTGCGGATGATGGCCTGGTCGAGCTCCGTCGGCGCAACGCGGTCCTCGGTGGTGGTGCCGGTCACCGGAGCAGTGCCTCGGCCGCGCGGCGGATATCGGCGCGGTGGCGCTCCTTTTCCGCCGGGGAAAGGAATGAGGCGTCGAACGAGTTGGTGACCAGCTGCACGATCTGGGGGCCGGAGAGGTCGAGGGCGTGGGCTGTGTCGGCAAGGTTGTCAGCCACGTACCCGCCGAAGTACGCGGGGTCGTCCGAGTTCACGGTGACGACCAGGCCGGCATCGAGCAGGCGGCGCAGGTCGTGCTGGCCGAGGGAGGGGAACACCCTGAGCTTCACGTTGGACAATGGACACACGGTCAGGGGGACCTGCTCGGTCACGAGCCGCTTCACCAGCACCTCGTCCTCGAGGCAGCGGACGCCGTGATCGATCCGCCGGACCTTGAGCAGGTCGAGAGCCTCGCTGATGTAGCTGGGTGGCCCCTCCTCTCCGGCGTGGGCCACGGTGAGGAGCCCTTCGGCCCGCGCCCGTTCGAACACGGCCCTGAACTTGGACGGCGGGTTTCCCAATTCGGCCGAGTCGAGACCGACGGCGACGAACGCCTCCCG
>DATDHU010000015.1:0-28122 GCA_036521415.1 Acidimicrobiales bacterium | reverse complement strand
CGTGGAGGTCGACGTAGTCGATGGCCCCCTTGTACTCGGGGGGCAAGAACTTGGTCAGGGCGTCGGTCGTCTCGTAGAGATGGTTGTCCGAGTCGAAGACCGGGAAGTCGAAGGGCGAAACGGAAGACATGGGGACCCCCTTGCAGGCAAAATTGCAGTTCAACCAATCGTTCGCACCGTCCACCGTAGTGGAATTTGCGCCGGGCTGGGCTCGCGGAATCGGCGCCGGCTGGGCTCGACTCGGCGCTTGCAACCGGTCGACGGAATGAGCAGGTCGCTGAAG
Source organism: Acidimicrobiales bacterium (assembly GCA_036521415.1). GTDB lineage: Bacteria > Actinomycetota > Acidimicrobiia > Acidimicrobiales > RAAP-2 > DASXMT01. Next base: position 27,839 of record DATDHU010000015.1, on the reverse strand, counting down.
GAGCTCGAACGCAGTAGCTGGCAGGGGCGGCCGATCGGGGCAGCCGCCGCTCAGGATACGGTTGGCCCCCATCCCCGTCAGCCACCACGTCGGTGATACCTGTCTGGCCAGGAGAGAGCACGCATGCACCCGGGTACCTTTGCCGAGATCACGCCGGACAAGCCGGCCGTTGTCATGCACACGTCGGGCCTCTCGCTCAGCTACGGGGAGCTGGACCGCCTCTCGCTGCAGGTGGGAGGCCTGCTCCGAGCCAGTTCGCTCGGCGTCGGGGGCCATCTGGCCTTCCAGGCACACAATTCGCCCGAGTTCTTCGAGCTGCTGTGGGGAGCGCACCGGTCAGGGGTGATCTACACCGCGATCAGCACCCGGCTGGGCGCCGAGGAGACCGCGTACATCGTCAGAGACTGCGGGGCAACCGTCGTCGCCGTGTCCGCCGACCTCCATGAGGGGCTGTCGCTGCTCACCGGGGCCGTGGCCGACGTCCCCCATCGATTTGCCGTTGGTGCCGTCGGTACCGCCGAATCCGCAGAAATGGTAGGAGCCGATGGTGCCGCCGGGTCCCGGCCCGGGTGGGCATCGTGGGCCGAGTCAGTTGCCGCCCATCCGGCGGTGCCCCTCGACTCGCCCGCTGGCGACGACATGCTCTACTCCTCGGGAACGACCGGTCGGCCCAAGGGCGTCACGCGGGACCTGACCGGAGCGAGCGTCGAAGAGGCCGACGCGCTGACCCGCCTGTGCCAGCTCGTGTTCGGCTTCGACCAGTCCACCCGCTATCTCTCGCCCGCCCCGCTCTACCACGCTGCACCTCTGCGCTTCACCCGGGCCGTGCATCGCGTCGGAGGCACCGTCGTGCAAATGGAGCGCTTCGAACCCGACCAGTTCCTGGCTGCCGTCGAGCAACACGGGATCACCCACACCCAGATGGTGCCGACCATGTTCGTCCGGCTCCTGAAGCTCCCCGAGGAGGTCCGCCGCCGGTATGACCTGTCCTCGTTGCGGACGGTGATCCATGCCGCCGCACCCTGCCCGATACCGGTCAAGCGCCAGATGATCGAGTGGTGGGGCGAGATCATCTGGGAGTACTACGCCGGTACCGAGGGCAACGGGTTGGTGTTGGCCAGCGCGCATGACTGGCTGGCGCATCCGGGAACGGTCGGACGGCCCCTGGCCGGCTCGGTCCACATCGTCGACGACAACGGTCAGGAGTTGCCCCCCGGCACTGCCGGCACCGTTTACTTCGGCGGAGGCGGCGACTTCCGATACCATAACGACCCCGAAAAGACGGCCGACGCCCACGATGCTCGCGGCTGGAGCACGATCGGCGACATCGGGTACGTCGACACCGAGGGCTGGTTGTACCTGACCGACCGCAAGGCATACATGATCATCTCGGGAGGAGTGAACATCTACCCCCAAGAGGCGGAGAACATCCTCGTGCTCCATCCCAAGGTGGCCGACGTCGCCGTGGTCGGCGCGCCGAATGAGGAGATGGGCGAGGAGGTGAAGGCGGTCGTCCAGCCTGTCGAGTGGGGCGAGGCCGGACCCGAGCTCGAGGCCGAGCTGATCGCCTACTGCCGTGACCGACTGGCTCATTACAAGTGCCCTCGGACGGTCGACTTCGACCCGGCCCTCCCCCGGCACCCGACGGGCAAGCTGTACAAGCGCCTCGTCCAGGACCGCTACTGGCAGGGGACCGCCCGGGCCGGCCAGAGTTAAGCGAACGCTTCAGTTCCCGACCGATCGGGCCAGTGCACGCATCCGCTCGATCTCCGTCGCGCTCATGTTCGGGTCCGTGCACTTCCACTCGACCACGTCGCCCAGGATGGCACGGCAGTCGTCGTCCAGGACCGGCTTGAGGAATGCGTCGAGAAGCAGCTTTCGCCCCAGGCCGAGCACGGCGGCCTTGGCCCGCCCGGCCGGTACCTCGCCAGAGGCGATCAGCACCCAAGTCAGGGCCACGTCGACCGCGGGATCGCCCCGGACAGCATTGGGCCAGTCGATGACGACGGGTCCGCCGGGAGCCATGAGCACATTGAGCGGATGGAGGTCCAGGTGCAACAGCCGATCACCACTCCCGCAGGGCGCGTCGGCTACCCACGCCGGAGCGGGAAGGCGATGGACTGCCTGGTGAAGCTCGGCCAGCTGACGGCCGAACCGACTCAGGTTCCATGGTCGGGCCGCGCCGGCGTCGACCATCGTGGGACCGCCGATCCGCTCCATGACCAGATCGGTTCCGTCGTCGCTGACCTCGAAGATCTCGGGGACGGGGTAGCCATGCGACCGGACGAATTCCATCGTCCTCGCCTCTGTCGCCATCGAGCGGCCATTACGCGATCGCCTCAGCACTCGGCCCGGGCCGAACTCGAAGATGTCGGCATCCCGGCCCGAAGCGATCAGCCCGCCGGGAGCCTCCACGTCAGGCCTCGTCGACGGACCCGGGATGCTCCCGGGGATCGTCAATGGAGATCCCGGTGATCCCGGGCACTGACCGCTGCAGCATCCCGGTGGCGATGCCCTCGAGCATCTCCCTGGGCAGGACGCACTCGGCGCAATTGGCCGACTCGAGCTCCAGGCGGAGGGCCACCGACCCGGTTCGGGCATCGAGCGACACGAATTCGATGTCGCCTCCGTCGGCCTGCACGAGGGCTGCCACCTCGTCGAGTGCCGACCGGACCTCAGATTCTTCGAGCATTCCTCCCCCAGACCCGGTGGTGTCCCGCACCGTGGGATGGTAGCCGCCCGGCTGCGCCCGGATTGCCGGTCAGCAGTTGAAGGCCAGGTCCAGCCCCGGCACCGGCCACGGGCACGACACCAGCCGACCGGTCGTGCCCAGCGTGATGAACGCGGTGGTCAGCCCGGGACCGCCGAAGCACAGGTTGGTGGTCATGTGGTCCTCGAGCCCGGGCGGCAGGAGGTACTGCGTGAGGCTTGCACCGTCAGGCGCGACTGAGGCGATGCCCCCGGTCACCAGGGTGGCGACGCAGACATTGCCGGCAGCATCGACGGCCAGGGAGTCAAATCCCTGCAAGCCGGGCAGGGTGCAGACGACCGAGGCCCCGCCGTGCCCGTCGAGGGGAGCAAGCTCCCCCGCATCGGTGATCGGGCGCGCTCGGAGCCGGGCGGTCACCGTCTCCGCGTAGTACAGGGTGCCGCCATCGGGAGCGATGCCGATGCCGTTCGGGCTCTCGGCCGGGAAGACGACCTCCTTCAACGCGCCCCCGTCAATGGTGGCGTAGTAGAGCGACCCGATGTCGCGCTGGCGGCCCTGGAACTTGCCGGTGTCGGTGAACCAGAACGCGCCCGTCTTGTCGAACACGATGTCGTTGGGCCCCGACAGGCGGCGGTCGCCGTCATGGGTGTAGAGCACGTCGACCGACCCGGTGGACAGGTCGATACGTTCCACCCAACCGCCCTTCCAATTGCCGTCGGCGAACCGGCCGCCATTGTTACAGACGTACAGCGCTCCGTCGGGGCCGACGGCCGCCCCATTCGGCCCACCGCCGCACGTGGCCACCACCTCCTTCCCACCGTCGGGCTCCACTCGTGTGACCCGGCCGGCCTCGATCTCAGTGACCAGCACGCTTCCATCGGCGCAGGCCACCGGCCCCTCGGGGAACGAGAGGCCCTCGGCCACCACGGTCAGGTCGTCGAGGACGACGGTGGCGACAGAGGGGCCGGCGGGAACCACCTCAGGCCCCCGGGACGATCCGGACGTGCATGGGTTTGTCCGGGCGGATCAGGGCCCGAAGCCCCTCCTCGGCCCGGTCGATCGGATAGGCGTCGCTGGCGAAGGTCTCGAACGGCCACCGAGTCGACGTGAGCGAGGACTCGAGCAGCGAGATGGCGTATTCCATCGACGCCAGTGACCGCGATACTGCACCCTTCAACGTGAGCTGCTTGGTCGAGACGAGGTCCACGGGGATCTCGGCCATGCCGCTCGGCCCCTTCATGCCGGCCAGCACCACCGTGCCCTTGCGCCCAGCAATGCGCACGGCGTCGGTCACCGAGCTCAGTGACATCGGCGTGCAGTCGATCACCAGGTCGGGAGGGGCGGACATGGCTCCCAGTACCTGGTCCACGACCGGGCCCTCGGTCACGTCGAGGGCATGGTCGGCGCCCATCTGCTCGGCCAGGCGCAGGCGATCACCGTCCACGGCCAGGCCGGTCACGGCAATCTCGCTGGCCCCTGCCGCCGATGCCGCGATCACCGACGCGATCCCCCGAGGGCCTGGGCCCAGGATGGCAATCGACATGCCGGCACGGAACCCGCCGACGTCCAGGACCCAGTCGACGCCATTGGACATGACGTTGAACAGCGATGCGGTAGCGACACTGATGCCGGGCGACATGGGCACCACGATGGCCTCGGGTGCGAGATACAGGTGTGACGCGAACCCGCCCCACAATGCAGGAGAGACGTCGGGAGAGCGGAACCCGTAGATGGTGGAGTCGGCGAACTCGGGGGCCGTGCACCCCCGCAGCCCGGCCCGGCAGGTGCGACAGCGGCCGCAGGTCAGCGTGGAGTGCACCGCAACCCGGTCGCCCTCCTTCACGTTCCACTTGGCCTTGGCCGCCCCGCCGATGGCCAGGATGAGGCCGAACGGCTCATGGCCGGGCACGATCGGGTACCGATCGCCCAGCGCGCCTTCGAATACCTCGACGTCGGTGCCGCAGACACCGCATCCCTCGAGGGCCAACAGCGCGTCGTCGGTACCGATGTCGGGAAGGGGTGCCTCTCGGACCTCGTAGTGTTCGGGCTTGGTCTGGACCACAAAGGTCGCCTGTTCGGCCATCATGCCTCCTCGTTCGGGATCGGAACTCGCCTCACCGCAGCGGACGGAAGAACGCCCGGATGCTGTCGGCCACCGCCTCTGGCTCCTCCCAGGAGGCGAAGTGCCCACCCGAGGGTAGGTCGACCCAGTGGCGCACGTCGTGCACGCGGTCGATCATCTCCCGGGGGGCTCGCCGAGGGGGGAACGCCGGCTCGAACCGGGGCATGGCCACACCGGTGGGCACCGGCAGCCGCCGGCCCGGCACCATGGGCGGATCGGCCGTCACCCGCTCGTAGTAGGCGCGCAACGACGAGGCGATAGTGCCGGTTACCCAGTAGGTGGTTGCGCTGGTGAGGATCTCGTCCTTGCTGTAGCGGCGCTCGAGGTCGCCCGAGCAGTCGCTCCAGGACCGGTGCTTCTCCACGAGCCACGAGGCCAAGCCGGCCGGGGAGTCGTTGAGGGCGTGGCCGATGCTCTGAGGTTTGGTCCGGTGCAGTTGGGCGTAGGCCCCTTCGGCCGACGACCACTCCTTGGTGTAGGCGGAAAAGGCCAGCTCGGCCTCGGTTGGCGGTGGTGCCGGCGGCTCGAACGAGGCCAACGGCATGAGGGCGGGGTCGTGGGTGTGCACGCCGACGACGGCATCGGGTTGGGCGAAGGCCATCCAGCCGTTCACGTACGCACCCAGGCCGGTGCCGTGCAAGCCATACCGGTCATATCCCAGTCCCTCGAACAGGAGCTCGTGCAGGACAGCGGCCGACCGGTGGTACCCGAACCGGCGTACACCGGTCGGTCCCGAGAACCCGAACCCGGGGAGCGAGGGCACGATGACATCGAAGGCGTCGCCGGCGTCGCCACCGTGGGCGCCAGGATCGGCCAGCAGCGGGGCCAGCTTGGTCATCTCCAGGTACCCACTGGGCCAGCCGTGCACGAGCATTACCGGCATCGGGCTGGGGCCCCGACCCCGAAGGTGGGCGAAGTGGACAGCCACCCCGCCGATCCTGGCCCGGAACTGGGGCAGCTCGTTCAGCCGCTCCTGCTGCTCGAACCAGTCGAACCCGGTGTGCCAATAGTCGACCAACTCGGCCAGGTAGCCGGCACTCGTCCCGTAGTCCCAGCCGGCGCCGTCAGGTTCCTCGGCCAGCCGGGTCCGGGCCAGGCGATCGACGAGCTCGTCGATGACCGAAGCCTCGACCTCGACTCGGAAGGCAGCAACCTCCACAGTCCCCCCGTGCGACTCGGTACCCGGCACCAGTGTCGTGCCCTCTCCGCTGGCGCTCGAGCGCGGTGGCGCTAGAACGCCGGTGGCTCGGCCGGACTGAACCGGTAGAGCTTCTCGGCGTTGCCGCGGAGGATCTTGTACTGGAGCTCGTCGGGCAGCTTGGCGTGGTTGAGGCGCTCGTGGGCCAGCTTGATCGAGTGCGGCCACGTGGTGTCGGAGTGTGGGTAGTCCATCTCGATCATCACGTTGTCCTCACCGACCACGTCGAGCATCCCCAGCCCGGTGGCGTCGTCGATGAAACACCCGTAGAAGTGCTCCCGGTAGTCCTGATAGACGTCGATCTTGAAGACGTCGGCCTCTCCTCCGAAGACGGCATGGGCGCCCTCGGCGCCGTTGCCCCCGTATTGGAGTCCCTTGGCCACCCAGTGGCGCTGGGTCTCGAGGACCTGCTTGGATCGCTCCAGGAACCAGGGAATCCAGCCGATGCTGCCCTCGGAGAGGGCGATCTTGACCTTCGTGAACTCCTGGAACAGACCCGAGAAGATCCACGACAACATGCAGGCCGCCGGGCGGATGGCCCCCATGGACATGTTGGCCATGAACGGCGAGTTCGAGGCGATCTTGTACATGGTGGAGGACGACCCGATGTGGATGGACAACACCTGCTCGTTGTCCTCGGCCGCGGCGATCACCGGCTTCCAGTACCCGCTCGGGTCGTGGATGGTGGGGAGCCCGAGCGGCTCGAAGTTCTCCGAGAAACAGAACGAGTGCGAGCCTTTGGCTGCCGTGCGCTCGATCTCCTTGACGGCCAGCTGTGGGTCCCACAACGGGATGATGGTCAACGGGATGTAGCGACCGGGGTCAGTTGCGCACCACTCGTCGATCATCCAGTCGTTGTAGGCCTGCACGCACAAGAGGGCCAGGTCCTTGTCCTTGGCCTCCCAGAACAACTGGCCGCAAAAGCGCGGGATCGACGGGAAGTTGAGGGAAGCCAGCACGCCGGCCTCGTTCATGTCGGCCAACCGGGCCTTGGGGTCGTAACACCCGGGGCGCATCTCGCTGTAGGGATAGCCCTCCACCGTGATGTCTTCGGGCGGCCGCCCGGCGGTGGCGCCCAGGCCCCCGGTGACCTGCTTGGTGTCCTCGTAGACCCAGTACTCCTGTCCGTCGGGCTCGGTGATGATGCGTGGACCGACGTCCTTGTACTTCTTCGGGAGCCGGTCAGCCCAGACGGTGCCCGGCTCGATCACGTGGTCATCGACCGAGACGATCCAATCGAGGTCGTAGCTCTTCTTCTCTTCGGCCATCAGTTCGCCCTCCGCTCGTCGTTAGGGAATTCGATCGCTCGACCCTGCCCCAATCGGTCTTCGGCCCTCGGTCTCATACCTCGAGCCCCGCTGCGATCACGTCGTCGTGGTAACGGGCCTCACCGAGGTCGAATTCCCAGTGTTTGGCCCGCCGGGTGTACAGCTGGACATCCGCCTCGACCATGAAGGCCACGCCGGCATGGACCTCATGGGCGCAGTGCACGATCCGCTGGACAGCTCGGCTGGCGTACGACTTGGCCAGGGCCACCTCGCGGCGGGCGGGGAGGCCGGTGTCGAGCCGCCATGCCGCCTGGTGACCGAGGAGCTCGGTCAGGTGGGTGTCGATGGCGATATCGGTGCACAGGAACTGCACGGCCTGGAATTGTCCGATCGGACGCCCGAACTGCTTGCGTTCCTGCGCGTAGGCCACCGAGAGCTCCAGTAGGGCCTTCCCGGCCCCGACGATCTCGGCGCAGCGCAGCACGGTGGCCCGGTCGAGTGCGGGCCCGAGCAAGGACCAACCCCGGCCGACCTCGCCCACGACCTGCTCCGGCGGGACGATCACCTGGTCGAAGGAGACCTCGAACAACGGGGAGTCGGCGATGTTGGCCATGGCCGTCACCCCCACTCCCTCCGCCGCCGGGTCCACCAGGAACAAGGTGACCCCGTCGGGCGAAGCTTCGGTGCGCGTGGCCACGAGCAGTTGCTTGGCCACATGGGCATAGGGCACCAGCACTTTCGTCCCGTCGATCCGATACCCGGCCGGGGTGGCCCGGGCGGGCACGGTGACGGCGTCGGGCCCGAATCCGGCGTCGGGCTCCGTGAGGGCGGGCACGACGATGGCGTCGCCGGCCACCATCGAAGCCACCAGTTCGTCGCGGCGCCCGCTCCGGTCTTGGACCAGGGTCTCCCCGGCGATGACGGCCGAGGCCAGGTGGGGACTGGGCACGAGCCCCCGCCCGAGCTCCTGGTAGATCACGCTCAGGTCCACCAGCGTCCCGCCGGATCCCCCCAGCGCCTCCGGATAGGTGAGGCTCAACCAGTCCAGCCCGGCCATCTCGGCCCACAGGGAGGGGAGGTAGCCAATGCTGTCCCCTTCGAGCTGGCGGACGGTGGCCAACGGGCAGCGGGCGTCGAACAGTTGCCGGGCGATCCGGCCCAGTTCCTCATGGCCTTGGTCGAGCGTGGTGTCCATGGCTACATCCCCGAGGCGGTCAACGGGGCAGACCCAGCCCGCGGGTGGCCAGCACCATGCGCTTGACCTGGGACGTGCCCCCCGCATGGTTGGCGTAGGACCACCGGTACCAGGCCTCGGGGCCACCGTCGATGGGGGCCCAGCGGCTCCCCTGTCTCAGTTGCGCCAGCGGTCCGACGATCTGGGTGATGATCTGGCCGAACAGCGGCTTGTGCTCCTTGGAGACGACCACCCCCAGCGCACCACCGAAGCGAGGGGGACGGCCGTTGGTGGCGTTGCTCAGTGACTCGTAGGTGAGGAGGCGTTCGGTCTCGATCATCAGCTCGAGCTCGGCCAGCTGCGAGCGCACGATCGGGTCCTTGATCAGGGCCACGCCACCCCGGGTCGTCGCCTTGCAGTACTCGACCACCTCGTTGAGCATCAACCGCATCTCGGCGTGACGGGCGCCCAGTCCTCCGCCGGCATAGAAGGCGTTCATGATGTAGCTCCACCCCTGGCCCTCTTCGCCGATCAACATGGGGCCGGGCACTCGGACGCCGTCGAAGAACGTGTGGTTCTGCCGGCCGCCGCCAATGTTGTACAACGGGGTCAGGGACACACCGGGCGCCTTCAGGTCGAGGCAGAAGACGCTGATCCCACGGTGAGGCGGCGCGTTCGGGTCGGTGCGGGCGGCGAGGAACATTACGTCGGCGTGATGGCCCCAGGTCGTGTACGTCTTCTGCCCGGTGACGATCCAGTCGTCGCCGTCGCGCTCGGCCCGGGTCGTGAGCGATGCCAGGTCCGACCCGGAGTCGGGCTCGGTCAGCCCTTCGGCCCAGAACCGGTCGAACGCCGCTATCCCGGGAAGGAAGCGCTTCTTTTGCTCGTCGGTGCCGCCGACCAGGAGCGCGCCGGCAGCCAGCCCCCAGCCGATCATGTTCACCAGCGGTGCGTCGCGGGCGGTGAATTCCTCGGCCAGGATCAATCGTTCGGCCTGGGACCGGCCCAGGCCGCCGTACTCGACCGGCCAGGTCAGCCCGATCCAGCCCTTGGCCCCGACCTTCTTGGTGAACTCGAAGGCAAACGCCCACAGGTCGGCGTCCTCGTTGAACTCGTGGTTGAAGGCCTTGTCGGAAGGAAGCTCGGCGTCGAGGAAGGCCTGTACTTCCTTGCGGAACGCGTGCTCGTCGGCGGTGAATTCGAAGTCCACGGTGCCCGTGTCCAGCTACCGGACCGTGGCCCATTGGCCGAGACGAGGCTCGGCGTGGCGTCGGCCCCGTCCAACTCCTCGAACTCGTAGCATCGTCATCTTGTGTTCCCCCACAGGGTCCACCTGCGCCGGACCCGTCCGCAGTCCGCCCGCTCGCCGACGACCAGTGGCCCACGTCGTCCTTGCGGGCGTTTCTACCATCACCCCCGTCGTTGGTCAACCAATCGTTTGGTATTGAGAACCCCTCGCCCGGATGGCACACTTGGCCCAACGGCAATCGAAAAGGGGCCCTCATGGCCGTAGTGGCGGATCTGGTGTCGGTCCTGGCGTTCGAACAGGTCGAGAAGGGCCGCTGCCGCTTCTCCAACGCGGGACTGGGCGAACGCGGGGTCGTCTTCGGGGGCCAGCTGTTGGCCGAGATGGCTGTGGCTGCCGCCGGTGTCGACGACTCGGGGACGAAGTCGATCAAGTCGGCGCACGGCCTGTTCGCCCGACCCGTCCTGGTCGACGAAGACATGGACGTCACGGTGGACCTCCTGCACGGTGGACGGGCGCTCTCGATGGTCACCGCCACCGTGTGGCAACGAGATCGTGCCTGTGCCCGGGGAGAGATCCTTTTGGACGCGAGGGAGGACGACCTCATCAGACACAGCCCCGATGCCCCCGACGTCGACGGCCCCGATGCGTCCGTCCCTTGGGGTGAGCCGGTCGACGGCCGGGAGGTCCGGACCGTGGGCGGAGTGGACATCCTCGACGCGGACTCGACCGGGCCGCCCGAGGTGCACGTCTGGGTGCGAACGCCGAGCGCCCCGGACGACCTCGTGGTCAACCAGGCTCTGCTGGCCCACGCCACCGCCAGCTTCGTGATCGGCACGGCCATGCGACCCCACGCCGGCGTCGGTCAATCGATCGCCCACCGCCACATCTCGACCGGCATCATCGGGCACACCATCAGCTTCCACGAGGACATAGAGCCCCACCAGTGGATGCTCCTGGTCACCCAGAGCCCGTTCGCCGGGCGGGGTCGGGCCTTCGGCCGGGGCCAGGTCTTCACCCAGGCGGGCCGATTGGTCGCCTCGTTCTCCCAGGAGGCCATGATCCGCCATTTCCCAGAGGGCCGGAGCGCGACCGGTCGCGAGGCCACTGTCCTCTGAGGCACACCGAGCAACTGCGATAGCCGAGGACCAGCGACAGGAGACCGGGACCATGCGCTTTGCCAACATCGACGGACGGATGCACCTGCTCACGGGGGACGAGACCGTCGACGTGGCCGACGCCTCAGCGGGCGCGCTGCCGAGCGACCCCCAGGCCTGCTTCGATGTGTGGGACGACCTGGTGGCGTGGGCCGAAGGCGCCCCCGGGTCCGGTCCCGCCGGACCAGCACCCCGGCAAGGTCGGTCAGGTACCCGCTTGGCTCCCGTGCCGCGGCCAAGACAGGTTCTGGGCATCGCCCTCAACTACCAGCTCCACGTGGGGGAATCGGATTTCTCGGCCCCCGAGGAGCCGTCGGCGTTCACCAAGTTCCCCAGCTCCATCGCCGGACCCGGCTCCGGCATCCCCATTGTGGGCGAAACCGTCGACTGGGAGGTGGAGCTGGTGGTGGTGATCGGCAGGAACGCTCATCACATCCCCGACGGACGGGGCTGGGACTACGTCGCCGCACTCACCGTGGGCCAGGACATCTCCGAGCGAACGGTGCAACTGCGACCCCCGGTGCCCCAGTTCTCGCTGGGCAAGTCGTTCCCCTCCTTCGGGCCGATCGGACCGGAGCTGGTCACCCCGGACGAGCTCGACGATCCCGACGACCTCCAGATCGGGTGCGAGGTCAACGGGCGCCAGGTGCAGCTGGCCCGTACGTCCGAGCTCATCTTCTCCGTCCCGGAGCTCGTGAGCAGGCTCTCGGCCATCGTCACCCTCTATCCCGGGGATCTCATCTTTACCGGCACGCCCGCCGGCGTCGGCCATGCCAGGACGCCGCCCGAGTACCTCCGACCCGGGGACCACCTCACCAGCACCATCGAGGGGATCGGGACGCTCCACAACGACTGCGTGGCGCCATGATCGCCCTCGGTCACCGGTCGCAGTCGTCCGCGTATGACGGGGAGGGCTCATGCTCGCCCTGGTCGTGACGCCGGACAGCCCGACCGGCCTGGCTCGGCGTGAGGTAGGCGAGCCGACGCCGGCGCCCTTCGAGGCGCTGGTCCGGGTGCACGCGTTCTCCTTGAACCGCGGGGAGGTCGGACACATACGGACCCTCCCCCCGGGGACCGTGATGGGATGGGACGTCGCCGGGACCGTGACGCGGGCGGCGGCCGACGGCTCGGGACCGGCCGCCGGAACCCGGGTGTTCGGGTACACCGAGAGCCGGGGGGCCTGGGCCGAGCTGGCCGCCGTCCCCACGGCCACGCTGTCCCTGCTCCCGGATCGGGTCGGCTGGGCCGACGGCTCGACCCTGGGTGTGGCCGGGCTGACCGCCCTCTACGCCCTCCGCCTGGGCGGTTCATTGCTCGGGCGGACGGTAATCGTCACCGGGGCGGCCGGCGGGGTCGGCCGTCTGGCCATCCAGTTGGCCACGCTGTCCGGCGCCGATGTGATCGCCATCGTGGGCGCCGAGCCATCCCGGGCGGCGGCCGTGGCCGAACTGGGCCTTCCCCGGCTCCGGGTGGAACGAGGCTTGGCCGAGACGGGTGAGCAGGCACACCTCATCCTCGAGTCGGTGGGCGGGTCCTCCCTGTCGGCCGCCTTTGCCCGCGTGGCCCACGGTGGGGCGATCGTCACCTACGGTCGCTCGTCGGGCGAACCGGGAGCGGTTCCACCGGACTGGTTCTTTGCCAACGCGACGCTGCACGGACTGAGCTTCTCCCGTCACCACGGCGGAGATGCGACGTCACCGAAGGGGCTCGAGACCCTCGGGCGCCTGGTGGCCGAGGGCCGACTCGACACCGGCATCGGCTTGGAGCGAAGCTGGGACGAGGTCGATGTGGCCATCGGTGCGTTGCGCGAACGGCAGGTACAGGGAAAGGCCGTCCTCCGCATCGTGGACGGATGAAACGAGGGGGGACACGGTGACAGAGAGCCAGACGGCAGACACGAAGACGGGACAGGAGCGGGTGGACGAGCGAGCCACGATGGCCGAACGCCTGCAACGGCTCGAGGACCTCGAGGAGATCCGCCAACTGTTCATCGACTACGGGCACCACCTGGACAGCGGTAACTTCGCCGCCTACGGCGCTCTGTTCGCCGACGAGGGCGAGGTGCTCCTCGGCCCGGTGGGGCGGGCAAAGGGCCCGGCTGCCATCGAGGCGCTCATGAGCAAGACCATGGAAGGAGCGGGGGGCTCGAGCTTCCACATCGTGACAAACCCGATCATCGAGCTGGACGGCGACCGGGCCACCACCGAGGTCATGTGGACGGTCGTAGCCCGAGACGCCAACGACGATGCCACCGTGACCATGCTCGGTCGACATCGCGACACCCTCATCCGAGAGCGAGGGCGGTGGCGAATCCTCCGGCGACAGGGCTTCATTGACGTCCCCAGCCGCTACCGCACGCCCGAGGACCCGGCGGGAACGTAGCGGGCTCCAAGGGCGGTCAGCCCTCGGGCGCCGTCAGCGCGCCGCCCTCACCCATGTCCTTCAGTCCTCGGTGCCGCCGGCCCAGTGCGGCCCCCCGAGTCCCCGGACGATGAACTGTGCGTACCACTCGGCCACGTTCTCCTTGGACAGGCGCCCCTTGGGCTGGTGCCATTCCTGCGTGCTGTTGAGCAGCTCGAACACGGTGATGGTGGCCAGGGAGACATCCACCGTCGGGTCGAACGCACCATCTTTGACCCCTTGGAGAATGATGCTCTTCACGAAGTCGCTGAAGTTGTCCCGTCGCTCGATCACCAACTTGAGCCGCTTGGGGCTGAGGCGCGTGAACGAGCGCTCCGCCACCCGGTAGCCCCGCTGCTCTTTCAGGGTCAGCGTGATCCATCGCTTGATGAACGCAGTCAGGCGGACGGGTGCGGTCGACGAGGCCGTGTCCTCGTCCTCTTCCATCGTGGTCAAGTAAAGGGTCTGGGCCCGGTCCACGATCTCGAAGAGGAGGTCCTCTTTGGTCTTGATGTAGTAGTAGATGCTCCCCTTCAAGATGCCGACTGCAGAGGCGATCTCTTGGAGGCTGGTTCCCTCGTAGCCGTTCTTGAGGAAGGTCTCGGACGCCACCTCGATGATCTCCTCCCAGCGGGCCTCGCTGTCCATCGGCTTGGAGCGCCGCGCGTTCGGCCTCGGTTTCGCCGGGCCGACGCCACTGGGTGATTCCGTATCTTTACTGATGGCCACGAATTTCCTTTAGTTGCTCAGGGCTGGTGCCGGTGGTTGCTCAGGGCTGATGCCGGTGGTTGCTTGGTGCCGCACACGGTCGGCATCGATGGCCAGTCGTCCGCCCGGCCCACAAGGACAGTGCGAGCTTACCGATCGGGGTCCGGGCCTCACGGTATCTAGTGGAACGTCTCGCCGGCATTGGTGTCGACGGCCTGACCGGTCATCGCCGCCGAGAGGTCTGAGGACAGGAAGACCACGGCCCGGGCGCACTCCTCATCGGTGGCCAGCCGGGGCAGCGAGACGTCGTTTACCATCACGTCGACCTGTTCGTTGAAGGACGTGCCTCGCTGTTCGGCCAGGTGCCCGATGTACGTGTGCAGGGACGGCCCCCACATCCGACCAGGCACCACGGTGTTGACCCGGACGTCGTAGGGCCCGAGCTCACGAGCCAGGACGTGCGACGCGGTGAGCAGCGCGGCCTTGGACGAGGCGTAGGCCCCGCGGCCGGCCCGGACCCGGCGCACGATCTGCGAGCCCACGAAGACGACCGTGCCGCCCGTCCGGCGCTTGAGGGCCGGGATGGCCGCCTTAACCAGCCGGAGCGATCCGAAGAAGTTGACGTCGAAGGCCGGCATCCACGAGTCAACGTCGGCCTCCTCCAACGTGACGTTGTAGGAGGCGGTGGCAAAGGCATTGGCCACCACGCCGTCCACGCCACCGAACCGGTTCTCGGTGGCGTCCATGAGGGAACGGCAGGCCTCGTCGTCGGTGACATCGCATGGCGTCACGCTCAGGCGCTCGGCTCCGTAGCGCTCGCCCAGCTCGGCCGCCAGCTCGTCCGAGTAGTGGCGGGAACGGGCACTGAGCACGACGGACGCTCCGGCGGCCAGCGCGTGCTCGGCGATGTGCCGCCCCAGGCCGGGGCCGACGCCGCTCACGATGACGACCTTCCCCGCCAACAGAGAGCTCTCCTCGATCACCGTCTCACCTGCTCGCTCCGCCATCTGCCGGGCCTAGTCGGCCAACTCGGCCTGGAGCATGTACTTCTTCACCTTGCCCGAGGCGGTCCGGGGCAGATCGGCCACGTGGCGCCATACGCCTGGGATCTTCTGAGGGGCCAGGCCGGCATCCCGGAGGAAATCGCACAGGTCCTTCTCAGTCGGAGCCGTAGCCCCCCGGGTAAGGAAGAAAGCGGCGGGCTGCTCGCCCAGTCGAGGGTGGGGCGCGGGTACGACCGACGCCTCGACGATGCCGGGGTGTTGGGCCAACAGGTCCTCTATCTCCCGACCGGAGATCTTCTCTCCGCCCCGGTTGATGATCTCCTTGGATCGACCAGTCATCGACAACACACCTTCGGCGGTGAGGAACCCGAGGTCACCGGTCCGGAACCAGCCCTCGTCGTCGAAGGCCTCGGCAGTGTGCTCGGGATGGAGATACCCGATCGCGCGTTGCGGACCTCGGATGAGGAACTCCCCGATGGCGTCGGGCCCCAGATCCTTCCCGTCGAAGTCGACCACCCGCACCTCGCATCCCGGAGCGATCCGCCCGTCGGTGCCGCACCGGATCTCTTTCGGTTCGAACGGGGCGCTCGACGTCACGCCGGGGCACTCGGTCATCCCCCACGATCGGGCCGGGTGCATGCCCACGGCCTCGGCCGCCAGCGCCAGCGACGTGGGGATGGTGGAACCACCGCAGGGATACCCGCTCAATTCCAACCGGTCCTGCCCCCGGCTCTCCAGGGCGGCGAGCAGCTCCTGTATGAAGATGGCCGCACCGGAGGAGAAGGTGACGTCGAACCGGGCCATGTCGTCGATGGCCTGCTCGGCGTCCCAGCGGTCCCGCAGCACGACCGAGCAGCCGGTGAACGAGGGAATGGCCACGGCCGAGAGCAGGCCGGTGGCGTGGGCCAACGGGGCGGGCATGTAGACCCGGTCCTTCCAGCTGTAGCCGGCCTGTCGGGTCGAGCGGAGGCCGGAGCTGATGAAGCTGGCCGAGCTGTGGGCGACACCCTTGGCTCCCGACGTGGTCCCCGACGTGAAGCCGACCAGGGCCGGCGCGTCCAGATCGACGTCGTCGGCGAGGTGGGGCGCGGCCGAGATGGCGTCGTCGAACGTCGTCCACCCGGTGGCCGTTCCCCGCAACACCACCCGCTGGTCGGCCTGATGCCCGGCGGCCTGGCATGCGTCCGAGACCAGCGCGACGTGATCGACGCCGCGGAACGACTCCGGGACGACGACGCACCGGGGCCGGACGGCCTGGACCACCTGGCGCAGCTCGTGCTCCCGGTAGATCGGGACCACCGGGCTGCTGATCGCACCGGCCGCCCAGATCCCGTACGCCACGGCCAGCGACTCCCACCAGTTGGGGAGCTGCCACAACACCACGTCGCCCGGCCCGATGCCGTGGGACCGGAGGTAGCCGCCGAAGCGAGCAGCCAGGTTGACCAGCTCCGACCAGTCGAGCAACACGTCGCCGTCGATGACCGCGGGCAGGACGCCGAACTCCTGTCGGTTCCGACGCATCAATGAACCCAACGAGACCGTCGACCGATACCCACCGCTGCGGTAGAAGGAGGCCAGCTCGTCGGGGAGCGCGGCCGGGGCGTACTCGAGCGGGCTCATCGATGTGACCCGGCCAACGGGCCCGTACCCCCTCGTTGCGGCCGACTGTCCAGATCCATCATGTCCCCCTGGTCGCCGTCCACCGCGGTGCGCTCCGTGCCGGCCTGCTCTGTCTACCAACCGTTCGTCAGGGTAACGTCCACCACCCGAGTGGTCAAGGTACCCCCGGCCCGTCCGAGAAGGCCCGAGCCACGACCTCGTGGACGCCGGCCACTTGGGGCCAGAGCTGGGGATGGGTTACGGCAAACGGGCGGTTCCCCCGTATGGCTCGAACCACCAGCGGGCCCACCTCGCTGGGGTCCATCCACGCCACCGGTGGGCCCGGCCGGCCCGACACTGGAGGAGGCGCCCCGACCGCGCCCTCCGACCTGGCCCGGTCGGGCCTGGCCAGCTCCGAGGTGCGGGCCAAGTCAGTGGCCACCGGTCCCGGGACCAGCACCGTCAGCCCGATCCCGTGGGGCTCGAGCTCCTGGCGCAGTGCCTCGGACAGCCCCAGGACTGCGAACTTTGATGCGGTGTACATGGTCTGCGAGCCCATCACCCCGACCCGCAACGACGACATCGACCCGGTGTTGACCACGTGCCGCTCTCCGGTCGTCTCGATCATCCCGGGCAGGAAGGAACGGAGCCCGTTCACGACACCGAAGACGTTGACGCCGAAGATCCACTCCCAGTCCTCCGGCGTGGTCTCGACCAGCGGCTTCCGAGCGGCCACGCCGGCGTTGTTACAGAGCAGGTGGACAGGGCCGAGCTCCTCGTAGACGCGGTCCCGGAGTGCCTCGACCGAGGCAGGGTCGGCCACGTCGACCTGGGCCGCCATGACATCGGCACCGTCTCGCCGGAGCTGGTCGGTCACCTGCTGCGCCCGCTCGCCGTCCCGATCGGCCACGACCACCCGCATGGCTTCGGCGGAGAAGGCCGTCGCCATGGCCAGGCCGATCCCGCTGGCCCCGCCGGTGACCACGGCGCAGCGGCCGCTGAGTTGCTCCACGTCAATCCGAGCCCGGCTGATCAAGGCCATCGAGGCGGACCGGGCTGCGCGTGGACCCGGCGCCGCTGGCCGCGATTCCCCGCCTGGGTGACCGGCCGAGGGCACGGGACCGGGCGGCCGGCCCCGCGCAGTTCCTGGGCATCCGGAAGCAGAGGGCCATCGGCAATACGATACTGATCCACACCTGACGGACTGACCTACACCTGACGGACTCACCCATACTATGACGGCAGACGAGGAGTCACGATGCCCACCGATGACAGCCCGGTTCCGGACTACGGGCAACTCTTGCGACTGGACGGCCGGGCCTTCGTGGTGGGCGGAGCCGGGTTCGGCATCGGGCGCCAGGTGTCACACGCCCTCGCCTCCCAGGGCGCCTCCGTGCTGTGCATCGATGTGATCGAGGAGCGAGCGGTGGCCGTGGCCGGCGAGATCGGCGGCGTGCCCTGTGTCGCCGACCTCCGCCTCGCCGCCGACGTAGCCCGGTCGATCGACACGGCCGAGCGCCAGTTCGGCCGGCTCGACGGGGTCGTGGACATCGTCGGCGGCGCCCGGTGGAGCTCGATCGCTGACATGACCGAGGAGGACTGGGACGGCACCTTCGACGAGAACCTGCGCCACGTCTTCTTGATGATCAAGTTCGGAGCACCGGCCCTCATCCGCGCCGGCGGGGGGAGCTTTGCCTTCGTGAGCTCCATGAGCGGCACCACCAGCTCGCCCTTCCACGGTGCCTACGGTGCGGCCAAGGCGGGCATCGTGTCCCTGGTGAAGTCGGCGGCGGCCGAGTTGCGCCGGCACAACATCCGCGTCAACTCGGTTGCTCCCGGGGCGACGGCGACGCCTCGGATGATCGAAGCCACCGGGGAGACCTCGGACGGGACGCTCGCCGGTTGGGGAGCCCCATCCGACATCGCCGCCGCACTCCTGTTCCTGTCCAGCGATCTCGCCCGTCACGTGAGCGGGCAGACCTTCCTGGTCGACGGGGCCACCACGGCCGAGTACCCCCAGGAGCTGCCGGCCTCACTGACGGGCCAGCCCTGACCCGGGCGATCAGCCGATAGCGATGGGGTTGACCGGGCAGCCGGTGGCTCCGGTTACCGGCAGCGCGCCCACGACCACTGTCGACTCGTAGCACCGGTCGGTGGCCAGCTCGGCCAGCCACAGGTGCTCCACCAGGGTCACGCCCAGCTTTACCAACAACTCGATGTGGACGGCCAGGAAGATGTTCTTGTCGAAAGGAATCGACTCGATGGCGGCGTTGTCCGCCCCGACCACGGCGATGTCGTGGTCGCGGATGAAGCTGACGGCGTCGAGGCCGAGCCCCGGCTCCAGCCCGGCCGGCGGGCCGTCGGGCTTCTGGCGGGCCTCGAGCCACCCGGTGCGCACGATCAGAATGTCCCCGGGCAGCACTTCGGTCCCCTGGGCGCTGCGGGTCGACTCGAGGTCGTCGCTCGTGACCACCCGACCGGCCTCGAGGAACTCTTCGCCGGCCCACGCGGCCACGTCGAGCAGTACCGCCCGGCCGACGAAGCTCCCTGTCTCTTCGATGCCGCACTTGGCCGCACCCAACTTGGGCGTGAAGGAGCCGGCGGGATGGCCGTTGTAGACGGTTCCCTCGCTGTAGACGTGGGACAGAGCGTCCATGTGGGTGCCGGCGTGGCTGGGGATGATGATGAGGTCCTCATTGGCCCCGACGCCCTCGACGGCTCCGTAGGCCTGGTACACCTCTGAGTCGGCCGGGGCGGCCAGGGTCAGACGCTCGGGCGTCGGCCGGTCCGACACCTGCGGCGTGGCGAAATGGCCGATGGGGATGGCCAGGCTGTACACCTTGCCCGTCTTGCACCGTCTCAGGGCCTCGAGGACCGTCGATCCGTCGATGAGGTTGAGTGCACCTCGCTGGTCGTCGGTACCCCATCGCCCCCAGTTGCCCGTGTCGGCCATGTCGCCCCCTCCTTTGGCAGTCGTGCGCGTCGGTGCGCATGTCAGTGAGCTTGTCAGTTCGACCCGTGTGGTGTCGACGGCACCGGAGTCGTGCCGAAGGTTTCGGTCCCCAGCAGGATCGGGTTGATCCGGTCGATGGCCGACGCGGTGGAGTCACCGTCGAGCACGATGGCGCCGTTGTCCATCACGTAGTAGCGGCTCGATCGCTCGAGGGCCCGCTCGACGCTCTGGTCCACCAGCACCACACCGAGGCCGTCGTGAACCAGCCGGTCGACGGTGTCGTAGATCTCGTCCACCAGGATCGGGGCAACGCCCGAGGCCGGCTCGTCGAGCAGCAGGTACGTCGGCCGGCTCATCAGCGCCTGGCCGATGGCCACCATCTGCTGTTGGCCCCCGCTCAGCGCACCCGTCGTCTTGCCGCTGTAGCGGGACAGGACCGGGAACAGCTCGTAGACCTGTTCGATGTCACCGGGTATCTCGCGGCGGCCCGTCCGCCTACGGGTGAACGCGCCCAGCCGCAGGTTCTCGATGACGCTCATGTCCCGGAAGATCCGGCGGCCCTCGGGCACCAGGCTGACCCCGGCGACTAGGATGGCGTTGGGCGACTCGTTGGAGACGTCGGTCCCGTCGACGGTGACGCGGCCACCGGCCTGCCCGTACCGGAGCCCGACGGCGGCGGCCAAGGCAGTCGACTTGCCCGCTCCGTTCCGCCCGACCAGGGCCACCACCTTACCGGGCGCCACGGTGACGGTGAAGTCGGTCACCACCTTCACGCGGCCATACCCGGCACGCAGCCCGTTGATGCTCAAGCCCCGGACCCCAGTCACGGGATCTCCGGCCAAGGAGTGCTCGGTCACGGCACATCCCCGGCGAAGGTGGCCGGTGTCGAGGACCCGGTGCTGTGCCCGTCCAGTCGTTGCCGCCCGATGTAGACGCGGATCACGAGCGGGTCTCGGCTTACCTCGGCCGGCGTGCCCCGGGCGATGACCTGGCCCTCGTCGAGCACGGTCACCTCGTCGGCGATGTCGAAGACGATGGGCAGGTTGTGCTCGACGATCAGCACCCCGAGCCCGGCGCCGGCCATCATCCGCACGGCGTCCTTGAACACCTCGGCCTCGCCGGCCGAGAGGCCGGCGGCAGGCTCGTCGAGGAGGACGAACATGGGACGAACGGCCATGGCCCGGGCGATCTCGAGCAGGCGCTGGGTCCCGTGGGGGATCAACCCGGCCATATCGAACGCGTTGGTGACCAGGCCCACATCGCTGAGGGCGACGAACGAGGCGGCCATGGCCGTGCGATCGTCGCGGCGGGCCCGGGGGGTGTGGAACAACGTCCCCAACAACGGTCCGAGCGATCTCCGGTCAGCGCCAGCAAAGACATTGCCGAGGGCGGTCTCGAACTCGTTCAGCTTCGGGGTCTGGAAGGTCCGGGCGATGCCCAGCCTGGCCACGGGGACGGTTCCCTTCAACGTGTCGAGACGCTTCTCTCCCACCGCGATGGTGCCGCCGTCGAGCGAGTAGTAGCCAGTGATCAGGTTCAACAGCGTGGTCTTGCCCGACCCGTTCGGCCCGACCAGGGCGTGTATCCTCCCCCGCTCCACGACGAGGTCCACGCCGTCGACGGCGACCACCCCGCCGAAGCGCCGGCTGGCCCCGGTCACCACCAGTGGCGGCGTGCTGGTCTCCGTCGGGGCAAGGGGCACGGCCGCCTCGGGGGCGACACCGGCCCCGCCGGCTGTCTTCCCACCCACCCTGGCGGCCAGGTCCTCCAGACTTGGGGGGGCCATGGCACTGGGCCGGAACCGGGCCAGGAGGTCTCGCAGGAGTCCCATGATCCCGGTGGGCATGAGGATGGCCACCAGGATGAGCACGACCCCGTAGACGAGGCCCTCGTACTGGTTGAAGCTGTTCAGGAGCTCGATGGCGATGCCGATGAGGGCGACACCGATGATGGGGCCGAGGATGGTGCCCGCCCCGCCCACGACCAAGCCGGCCAGGATGTAGATCGACGTCTGCACGGTCACACTGTCGGGGCTGATGAACTGCTGGCTGTAGACGTAGTAACCCCCGGCGATGCCGATGGGGATCGCCGCCAACAAGAAGGAGGCCAACTTGGTCCAGTACGGAGCCACACCGATGGAGGTGGCCAGGTCCTCGCTGGCCATGATGGAGCCGAAGCGACGTCCCAACCGTGAGTTCCGGACGGCCCAGGCGAACCCGGCCAGGACGGCGACGATCCCGACCCCGGCGACATACAGGGCATAGCCACTCGGCTTCTGGGTGAAGGTGAGGATGGTCAGGAGCGAAAGGCCGCTCTGGCCGCCGGTGAGCGACCACTGGCCGGCAACGACCGGGATGGCCAGGGCGATGAACAGGGTCACCATGCCCAGGTAGAAGCCGCCGACCCGGAGGGTCAGGGCGGCGATCACCGCAGCCAAAACGACGGAGACCACCACCGAGATGAGGCACATGGCGTAGATGTTCTGCGCGCTGGTGTAGTGGGTGGCGGCCACCGCCGAGGCATAGCCACCGGCGGCGAACAGTGCGCTCGGTCCGAGGAAGAGCTGACCGGCGAAGCCCAGCACGATGTTGAGGCCCACACCGACCATCACGAGCGACAGGACATAGTCGAGCTGCCCCAGCTTCTCGACTGCTGTGCCATATACCAGGGGCAGGGCTAAGCCGATACCGATCCAGATCACCGTGGTGATGAGGCGCCCGGAACGCGTCTTGCACAAGAGCATCGTGTCGCCTCAGACCGTCCGGGCCACCGTCGACCGGAACAGGCCCTCGGGCCTGATGGTCAGGACCAGGAGGACCAGGATCAGACCGACCAGGATCTCGTAGTTGGAGCTCACGTAGGCGTCGAACAGCTGCTCGCAGACGCCGAGCGTGATCCCCCCGACCACGGCACCCCGGATGCTGCCGAAACCCCCGATGGCGAGGGCCAGGAAGCCCTTCAAGGTGAAGTTCAACCCGATGTTGGGGTCGGAGAAGGTGATCGGGGCGATCACGAACCCGGCGATGGCGGCCAGCAACCCGGCCATGATGAAGGCGGTCCGGCTCATGGAGATCGGGTTGATGCCCCGGAGGCTGGCCGCTTCGCGGTCCTCGGCCGTCCCGCGCATGGCCTGCCCCAGCCAGGACTTCGCGTAGAACAGGTCCAAGACGACGATAACCACGATGAACGAGCCGATGACCAGTAGTTGTCGATACCCGAGCTGCACCGATCCGATGTGGAAGCCGCTCAGCGAGAACGGGCTGGGTATGGCCACGATGGGCCGGTGGCCGAACAGGATGGCCACGACGGCCTCGAGCACGGCGCTGAAGCCGAGCGTGGCGATGAACCAGCCAAAACTGGCGGCCCCGGATTTCTTGAGGAAGGGACGCACGACAAATCGCTCCTCGACCGCAGCGATGGCCGCCACCCCGGCCAGCACGATCACCAGCGCAGCCAGCTCCGGAAGCTTCCACACCACCAAGGTCAGGTACGAGCCCATGACACCCACCATGACCAGGTCTCCCTGGGCCAGGTTGAACACGCGGGTGGCATTGAACACCACCGTGTACCCGATGCCGACCAGGCCGTAGATCGACCCGATGGCCAGGCCGGCGATCACCGCCGTCCAGAACAGCGTCACCGCATCGACCCCACCGCGCTCACCGGCCCGGCCCCACCAGGTCGGGACGACGGGCCGTCACCATCCGCCGGAGCCCGTCGGTCAGGTCGGTTCCAGGGGCACCGGCCAGATCCACCAGCCGCGAGACGTCCACGCACACCGACGAGATGGTCTGGTCGGTCTCGACGAAGGACGGCTCCAGGCCGGTCAGGGCGCCTATCTCGGCGCACCATTCCTCGATGGACGACGGCGTACCGCCCCAGTTGACCGTGGTGGCCGGCACGCTGGCCGCGGCGAGCAGACCGGGAAGGGTCTTCACCACATCGTCCTCGTGGATGGGGTTGAACCGGTTCGGCCGTTCGGGGTGGAGCGGAATGTCCATCCCCGCCGCCATCATCTCCAGGTGGGCGGCGGGCCACCCACCGTTGTCGCCGTAGGGGACGGACAGCCGGGCAATCGTGGTGGGCACGTTCCAGCGCCGGGCCCCGAAGCGGGCTACTGCCTCTGCCGCGATCTTCCCGATGCTGTAGGTCTGCATGAAGGGCATGCTCGGGGCCCAGATCCGGTGATTGTCACCGAGGGGATGGTCCTCGGTGAAGACGGTTGCCAGCGCCGGCTCGTACACCGCGGTCGACGAGCAGTGCAGGAAGGCCTTGACCCCCCGGCAGTGCTCCATCAGGAAGCCGACCGCTCCGGCCGATGCGTCCAGGTCCTCGGTCCACCGACCCGACTTGGCGATGGCGAAGTTCAACCCGTAGGTGAAGTCGGGTGGGAGCGCCGACAGGTCCGGATCGACCAGGTCGACGAACTCACAACGCACACCGGCCCCTTCGAGCGCCGCCCGGGCCGCCGGATCGGAGAAGCGGGCGATGCCCCAGACCTCGTTGTCCTTGGCCAACGTGATGGCGAGCGGGAGGGCCACCTGACCGGTCGCCCCGACAATCAGGATCTTCTCACCGTTCACGACTGCCCTCCCCTCCATGGTGGTTCTCTCATGACCGTAGATCGTCCCGGACCCTTATGCCGGTCGAAGCTCGACCAGTCGGACCAGCGGGAGCCTCCGTTCGGTACGGGTCTGGTAGTCGGCGTAGTGGGGGCGGTCAGCGACGATCCCGGCCCAGGTCTCCTCGTACTCGGAGCCGTCGAGGACCTGTCCCTCGGCCCAGAAGCGATGGCCCTGGTCGAGCACGAGCAACTCGGGGTTGGCCGTCCGGTCGGCCAGGTTCAGGTACCACGACGGGTGCTGGGGGGCACCGGCAAACGACGCGACCACGACCCGGTTGCCGTCCGGGTCGGACCAGTAGGGCAGGGCCACCTTGTGCTCCGTGCCCGACTTCCGGCCGATCGTCCGCAACAGGACGTGGCGCATCCCGGCCATGACCCAGATCGCATCGGCGTCCGAGGTCTCCATGGCGGCGACGTGCTGTCGGCTGATGCCGGGGATCTCGTCGCGTGGTGGCTCGACGAATGCTTCGTTTTGTTGGTTGTCTGCCATGTGGTTTGCTCCCAACTACCGATTCGACGACGATCGAGGCCAACTGGCGACGGCTAGCTCTTGATCGGCACCTTGCCCACCCCTCCGGCGTACGGCGGGGCCATGAGGCAGGTCGCCGCACCGAACTGACCGATCAGCCCGTAATGGTTGGTCGACGAGAAGTTGTACGTGAACCCGAGGAACGTCTGGTTGTGGATACCCTCGATCGCCTTCTTGATGGCGGCCGGGTCGATCGAGTGGTACTTGGTGATGGCGTAGTGCAACATCTCGAGCGGAATGCTGTCGGTGGCGATGAACGTGAGGTAGTTCGTCACTGCATTCGAGGTGGCTGCGGCGTACGAGGCCATGAGGGCTTGCTGCGATGCCGAGAACGCCTGTGCCGTCGAGTTCGCGCAGTTGTAGTAGTAGGCGCTGGCCTTGGCCTGGAGCGGCCCCATGGCGCTGAACCCGTCGTACCAGGCTCCCGCCGACGTCAGGATGGTGGGCGACCAGTTGGCGCCTTGGATGGCGTTCCAGATCGGCCCGTAGCTCACGCCGGCGTTGACCACCAACAGGTCCGGCTTTGCCGCCTTCAGCTTGGTGATGGCGGCCGAGTCGTCCACCGAGCCCGGGGTGATCGTTGTCGACGCCACCACTTTGGCCTGCGGGGCCTCCGTCTTCATGTCCTTGAGCATCTCGTTTTGGACGGCGACGTCGGTGGCGATGCCGTCGTTCAGCATCGCCACTTTGGTGAATCCCTTCTTCTTCATCCACTGGGTCGAGGCCAGGACGTACTGCTGAATCGACGAGTTGGGACTGAAGAGGTACGGATAGGTCTTCGTATCCGAGTACTGGAGCCCGGACAGGTTTGCCACCACCGGCATCTTGGCCTTGGTGAACACGGCCAGCTGCTGCGCGTCGGCCGCCGGGTTGTAGCTGACGGTGATCACGGCGGCGTCCTTGTCAGCGACCAATTGGTTCGCCACCTGGACGGCTTGGGTCACGTCGCTGGCGTCGTTGAGGATCTGGACTTTGACCTGGTGCCCGTCGATCCCGTTGGGATATTCGGCATCGAAGGCCTTGAGGGCCTCGGTGACCCCGAGCTTGGTGAAGATTCCGTAGGAGGCCTGGGCGCCACTGGTCGGGGTCGAGACCCCGAAGGTGATCGGACCGTTCGGAATGGGCGGATAGCCCGAACTGGCTTCGGCCACCGACGTCGGGCCGATCACGGCCAGTGTGCCTGCGCACACCAGACCGGCAATGGCGACCGAAAGACCCTTCCTCATGGACTCCCCCTCGTGGGTGGTTACCGCCGCGGCGCGCTCCCCAAAATGATTCGGCGCGCAACAGCTCAATGAACCGAGCGTCACGGTAACACGACCCGTGGGCCTCGCCAAGGTCTCGGGCCGATTTCCTGACATTCCTGTCGCTGGTCCCTCGGGGGGCGGGCCGGGCGGGTGCGACCGGGTGGCCGACCCGCTACCATCGCCCCTCACGGGAGGGAAGGTGCCATGAGGAACCAGCAGCAGAGCCGATCGGGACTTCACCGGACGGGAACGGCAGCCGTCCTCCACCCCGAGAGCGCAGGACACTGAACGGTGGCCTATTTCGGGCTCCGCTTCGACTTCCGAAACCCGCCCTTCGCCGGGACCTCGATGGCCGAGCGCTACCGGACGGCCCTCGACATGGCCGAGTGGGCCGACGAGCTGGGGGCGGTGGCCCTGATCCTCTCGGAACACCATGGTTCGGCAGACGGCTACCTCCCCGCGCCGCTCCCGTTGGCTGCGGCCATCGCGGCCAGGACCAAGAACATCCGCATCAACCTGGCTGCCCTGGTGGCATCCTTCCACGATCCGCTACGGCTGGCCGAGGACATCGCGGTGGTGGACCTGCTCAGCGAGGGGCGGCTCGACCTCGTACTCACCAACGGGTACGTGGGCGAGGAGTTCGCCATGTTCGACCAGCCCGTCGGCCGGCGCGCCCAGCGGACCACCGAGTTGGTTTCCGTGCTCCGCCAGGCGTGGACAGGCGAGCCCTTCGACTACCGGGGGCGGATCGTCACGGTCACACCGCGCCCCTTTCAGGCCGGCGGACCGTCCATCAACCTGGGCGGGAGCAGCGAACCGGCCGCCCGCCGGGCTGCCCGCATCGCCGATGGGTTTATGCCCTCCACCCCGGCTGTCTGGGAGTTCTATCGCGATGAGGTCATGCAGTTGGGCCGTCCCGACCCCGGCCCCCATCCTGGCGGAAGCACCGAATTCGTGCACCTGGCATCGGACCCCGAGATCGGGTGGCAGCGCATCGCGCCGCACGCCCTGCACGAGGTCAACGCCTACGGGACATGGATGGAGGCGGCGGGCATTGCCGACACCGGCGGCTATGTTCCCGTCGCCGACACCGACGCCCTCCGGGCCACCGGGCAGTACCGAGTCCTCACCCCCGACCAGATGGTGGCCGAGCTGAGCGAACAGGGACCGTTCGCCTTCGTCGCCTTCCATCCCTTGATGGGGGGCATCCCGCCCGAGCTGGCGTGGGAGAGCCTCCGCCTCTTCGAGCACGAGGTCCTGCCTCGGCTCTGATGGCGCCGGCGAGGACGGGCTGAGGCCTAGATTGAGATATATGTGTCATGTAGCATCGGCTTGCATCCGATATCACTGAGACTGGGGGCATTGCATGGAGTTCGGACTGTTCATTCAGGGGTATGTTCCCAACTTTCGCCGGGAGGTGGATCCCGAAGCCGAGCACCACGCCCTCATGGACGACCTGCGGGTGGTCCAGGCGGCCGACAAGGCCGGCTTCAAGTACGTGTGGGTCACCGAGCACCACTTCCTGGACGAGTACTCCCACCTGTCGGCCAACGATGTGATCCTCGGCTACCTGGCCCACGCTACCAATCGCATCCACCTGGGATCGGGGATCTTCAACCCGCTGCCCCAGGTCAACCACCCGGCCAAGGTGGCCGAGCGGGTGGCCATGCTCGACCACCTGACCGAGGGCCGCTTCGAGTTCGGCACCGGCCGGGGGGCGGGCAGCCACGAGATCCTGGGCTTCCTCCCCGACATGAAGGACCTGTCCGGCACCCGGGAGATCTGGGAGGACGTCATCGAGGAGTTCCCCAAGATGTGGCTCCAGGACACCTACGAGGGCTACAACGGGAAGTTCTGGTCGCTGCCCCCGCGCAAGATCCTGCCCAAGCCCTACGGCAAG
>DATDHU010000014.1:0-24463 GCA_036521415.1 Acidimicrobiales bacterium | reverse complement strand
CGACGCCACACCAGACTCCGAAATGAGCGCCGACGCGCCTGACCCCGACGCCCCACGAGACCCCGAACCGCCTGGACCCGATCCACCAGACCCCGAACCGCCCGCACCCGACGCACCCGACGCACCCGACTGACCAACCCTCGGCCCATCCGATGCGACCGCACCGGTGAACGCTTCCGGCCCGGCTGCCCCGGTCCGCCCTGCCGTTCCCTCTTGCCCATCAGGTCCGTCGTCGACGATCAGCACAAGCCCGACCCGCCGTCCGAAATGCTCGGACAACACGGCCTCCACGTCGGCCCGGACCTCCTCGCACCGCATCCGGTGCGTCTCGTTGGGCAACCCGAATTGGGCCTTGTCGCCCTCCACGCTGACGAAGCGTCCGGCTTGGAACAGCGCCTTGGCCTTGGGTCGCAACCGGCCGAGCACGTGGTCGCCCCACGCCTCCACCAACTCGTCCCGCGTCGGCATCGGCGCCGATCCCTGGGCTGACCCCTCAGGAGCTCCGCCGGTTGCGGGTGACGACTTCGCGGGGGCGCCACGTCGGTTCTGCCGCGTCGGAGTCTCGGGCTCCGTCGGGCTGGGCGCGGCGGGCTCGGTTCCTCCGGGACCCGTCGCGGCGCCAGGTCCCCGCGGAGCCGATGCCCCGGTCTGACGACGGACGGCGCCCAATGTCTTGCGCCCACCCGCCGAGGCAGAAGGAGCCGTCGAATCCGCTGTCGGGTCCACCGCCGGATCCGGCGACGACGCCGACGAGGGCACAGCTTCGGGCGACGAGGGTGTCGCCTGAGCCGCTGGAGGTGCGGCCGGTCGGGGCACCGAAGGGGACGATCCCCCGATCGCCGGGTCCTTGGGCGTTCCGGCGGTCGGTGCATGAGGCCTCGCCGTGGGGACGGCGACAGGAGCAACGACAGTCTCGCCCCCCGTCGTCGTGGGCACCGGTGCCCCTCGCTCCAGGCGTTCAATCCGTGCCACCAACGCCTCGGGCGACACGTCAACGTCGGGGTGGGCCAGTCGCACCAGGGCCACTTCCAAGTTGACCCGGGGATCGGGAGCTTCTCGCATGGCCACCTGGGACAGCCCGAGCACTTCCATGCCGCGCACCACTGCGGCCAGGCCCAACCGTTCGGCCAAGCCGACGATCTCGACCCGCTCGGTGTCTCCCACCGACACGAGCTCGGGGGCGACCATCGTCAAGAATGCCTGGCGCAGATGCTCGATGAGGTCCCCGGCCAGCTGCTGCGGGCTCCAGCCGCCCGAGGTCAGTTGGGCAACGGCCACCAGGGCCCGTGAGGAGTCCCGCTCGGCCAGTGCCTCGGCGATCTCACTGAGCTGCGGAAGGTCGTCGTCCACGGTGTCCGAAGCGGCCACCTGGTCAAGCACGGAGAGGGCGTCACGGGCCGACCCCTTGCCGCGGCGGATGGCGACGTCCAGCGCTTCGTCGGTCACGTCGAGATGGGCGTCGTTCCGTACCTGGGTCAGCAGGCCACCGAGGGTCTCGGCGTCGAGCAGCCGGAACTCGAAGTGCTGGGTGCGGCTGCGGATGGTGGGCAGCACCTTCTGGGGGTCGGTTGTGGCCAGGACGAACACCACATGTGCCGGGGGCTCCTCCAGCGTCTTCAACAGGGCGTTGGAGGCGGCGGTCGAGAGCATGTGGACTTCGTCGACGATGTACACCTTCTGCCGGCCCGGGGTCCCGAGGGCAGCCCGGGACACCAGGTCGCGCATGGCCTCCACCCCGTTGTTGGAGGCGGCATCGAGCTCATGGACGTCGAGGGAGGTGCCCTTGGCGATCTCGACGCACGACGCGCAGACCCCGCACGGTTCACCGTCCTCGAGGTTGGTGCAGTTCAGCGCCTTGGCCAGGATGCGGGCGGTCGAGGTCTTCCCCGTCCCGCGCGGACCGCTGAACAGATAGGCGTGCGCAACCCGGTCATCGCGGACCGCGTTGCGGAGGGCCAGCACAACATGGTCCTGGCCCCGGACCTCGGCGAACCGGCCGGGGCGGTAGCGCCGGTACAGCGACCGGTAGGGGAGGTCGTCCTCGGGCGCGGCGGTCGGCGAGGGATCTGGGGAGGGTGCAGGGGGTACGTCGGACACTGTCTGGGCAGCCTACAAGCCGGTGACCGCGAACGGCCCCGACGCTTGGTGCGATGGCCAGGTTGGCTGCGGCACACAAACTGACCTGCTGAGAGCTGCTGCCTTCCGACCCTGACTCGATTCACAGGAGTCCGTTGCGCAGGACCCAGCCACCGCACCAAACGTCGGGGCGAGAGACAGGATAGTGGGCTCCGTGATGGCTCGGGCCTCCGGGGCGGCGGAGTAGCCTGTCGGGGCTGCACGCGCCCTCCAAGGGCGTTACGGCTCGGAGGAGTGCGAGAGCGGCCGAATCGGCACGACTGGAAATCGTGTGTGGGGAAACTCACCATGGGTTCAAATCCCATCTCCTCCGCCACATGGGCATCGACGCGCCAACCGGGTCACCACCCGGTCCAACACCCGATCCGGCCTTCGGAACAGACGGCCGACCTGACGCCGTCGATCGTCGCGGCGACGAGGCGGCCATGGCCGCCGCGCTGGTCGAGGCAGATAGAGCACCGGCCCACGGCGACGTGCCGGTCGGGGCGGTGGCCCTGGTCGGCGGGAACATCGTCGCGTCACGCCACAACGAGCGCGAGCTGCGGGGAGACCCGACCGCCCACGCCGAGTTGTTGGCGGTGGCCGACGCGGCTGCGGCCACTGGGACCTGGCGCCTCGACGCCGTGACCCTGGTGGTGACATTGGAGCCGTGTCCCATGTGTGCCGGTGCTCTGGTGGCCGCTCGCATCGGCCGGTTGGTGTTCGGCGCCTCCGACCCCAAAGCGGGCGCCTGTGGATCCCTCTACAACCTGTGCGCCGATCCCCGCCTCAATCACGAGGTGGTCATCACCGCCGGGATACGGGCCGACGAGGCGTCGGCACTGCTCACCCGGTTCTTTCGAGCTCGCCGGGGCGACTAGCCTCTCGTCTCGGAGGGATGCGAGAGCGGACGAATCGGACGGTCTCGAAAACCGTTGTGTCGCAAGGCACCGTGGGTTCGAATCCCACTCCCTCCGCCAATTGGTCCTCACCGAACGTGGCCGCCGGACTCACCCAGGTCGGTGACCGGCGCCGCTTCGGTGGTATTGGGACCGCCCCGTTACGAGCAGGTAAGTCGGCCGAAGGAGCTGCGACAGGCCACCTGGTTGGTAGCGGTTGCCGTCAGCTTCCGGCTGTCGGTCACCATGAGTTGAACGGAGAAGGTCCCCCCGGCGGTGAACACGTGGGAGATCCTCGAGGCCGTTCCGGAGATCCCGTTCCCACCGCTCCAGGCGTACTGGGTGATGGTGCCCCCCGTGTCCTTCGAGGTCGATGTGAAGGTGCACGATGCCCGAGAGCAGCTCTTCGTGAAACTGGCGGTCGGCGGATGGGCGATGGTTGTTGTGGTGGTCGTGGTTCTCGGGACCGTGGTGGTCGTCGTTGGCGGAGGTGACGAACCGGAGATCGACGCCTCGTTGGAGAACGGTCCAGTGCCCGCACCGTCCACGCCTTGGACCTCGTAGTAATAGGTCGTGCCCGCCGTTGGCGGCGCGGTGGTGAACGATGGCGTGCCGATGCCGGACGCCAGCAACGTTTCGGCGCCCGAGGTCGTGCTCCGGTACACCGAGTAGCTCGTTGGCGGAGACCCGGTTGACGCCGTCCACGTGAGTGTGACGTTGCCGCTGGCCAGCGTGGCCGAAAGCGATGTCGACGGCCCCGGCGTGTACGCCCAGCTCCCGCGGCCGGTGGCCAGGTCGTAGCCGGTCAGGGTCGAGTGGCCGTTGCTTCCGGCAATGATGTCTCGGAAGGGAATGGCCGCCGAGTAGACGGTCGCCACGTTGTTGGCCGAACCGAGCACCGCCGACTCGGCGGCCCACATGGGCGTCGATGCGCTCGTGCCCCCGACCGTCCACCAACCCGACGACCCTGAGTAGGGCGTGCTGTCATAGACGGCCACACCCGAACCCGGGTCGGCATCCAGTGCTACATCCGGCGTCGATCGGCGACCGTTGCAACCGACTTGGGCGTACTGGCTGAAGCTCGACTGGGTCGACGGTGCCGCTTCGACCGTGCTGCACCCGCCTCCACCACTGCTCCACGCGTTCTCGGTCGAGAACGTGCCCGACGAGCTGAACAAGAGGCTGGTCCCGCCGACGGCGACCACGTTGGGGGACGTCGACGGATATTCGACAGTCCCACCGCTGTCGCCGGTGGCGGCGAAATAGCTGACGTTCCTGCCAGCCGGAGCCGTAAAGGCACTGTCGTACGTCGTCTCACCCGAGAACTCCGATCCTCCCCAGCTGTTGGAGACGTAGTCGGCACGCGCTCCTGCATACTGCTCGGCGGCGGCCAGGTCGGCGAAGCTGTTGGAGTTGGCTTCGACCAGGAGGATGGTCGACGCTGGCGCGAAGGCGTGCGCCCACTCGATGTCGAGGCTGATCTCCAGGTCCCAGCTCGAGTTGCCGCCGGGATAGTTCGTACCGCCGGACTGGTTGACCTTGGCAAAGCACGGATTCGAGGTCGTGCACTGCGGGAGCCCCCACTGCTGGCTGAACGCGTTGAGATCGTTGGCTGCACCGGGATCGTCATAGCCGTCGACGATGGCGATCGTCTTGCCCGCACCGCCGTTCGTGGCGGCGGAGAACCCGTAGACCGAGTCGATGGTGCTCGGGGAGAGACCGGACGGAGTCGCCACGGTTGCACCGGGACTCCCACCGGCCGAATTGGGTGAGGCGGCGGGGGCCGAGCCGTTGACCTGGGGCACCTGTTGGGTCGTGCTGCCTGGCTGAAGCACCTGGACGAAGCAACTGGCAAAGCCGGCACCGGCTGTCCCGCATACCGTTTGCGAAGGCCCGGCAAAGGGCGTGCGAAATGGTCCCGCCCCGTTGCCCGGGCCCGGGCGGGCGAACTGGTTCCCAGGGGCAGCACCGGCGAGGGGGGTGGCGACGATCATCGTGATGACGAGCACGACAGCACCCGCGATGGCGCCAAACATGCCGATGTTTCTGCGCATCTTTCCCCCCTAAACCCGTTACGGATCGGGAAAGGTTAGGCGAAACGCAGTCGAAGTGCATTGTTCACATTGACCCACCGTTCGGGAACGGTATGGATGAGGTGACGAAACGACGAGGCGACGAAGTCAGGTACGGACCAGCGTTCCCGCCGCTCCCCCTTCGCCCCGACCGGCCGGCCCGGAGCCAGCCTCGGCTTCGGCGTCGGCGGCAGTCAGAGGCATGGCGATCTCCTCGAGGCCCTTGCGCTCGGCCCGCACGCCCAGGAGCAACTCGACGATCCCACCCGCGATCATGAGCCCAGCGCCCAGGGCCAACGCCCAGAAGACGTCGGTGGCGTCCTTGGTGGCCACCATCTTGGCGAAGAGGAGCGGGCCGATGATGCCCCCTGCGCCGGTGCCGATAGCGTAGAACACGGAGATGGAGATGGCCCGGGTCTCCATCGGGAAGACCTCGCTCACGGTGAGGTATGCGGCGCTGGTCCCGGCCGAGGCAAAGAAGAACACCACCATCCAGGCGATGGTGAGCGTCGTCGCGGTGAGCACGTGATGCTGGAAGAGCAGCCCGGTGATCAACAAGAGGAACCCAGAGAGCAAGTACGTCGTGGAGATCATCTGCTTGCGCCCGATCGAGTCGAAGAGCGGGCCGAGGACCAGCGGGCCGATCAGGTTGCCGGCTGCGAAGGCCACCAGGTAGTAGGGCGCGTCACCGGTGGAGACCCCGAAGAAGGTGGCCAGGACGGTGGTATACCCGAAGAGGATCGAGTTGTAGAGGAACGCCTGGCCGACGAACAGCGAGAACCCAAGGATCGAGCGCTTCGGGTAGAGCTTGGCCAACGTACGGAACATCTCGGCGAGGGGAATGGCGTGGCGCTGCCGAATGGTGATCGCCTTGTCCTCGGGAACATCGCTCAGCTTCCCGCGCTCCGCACTGACGCGTCGCTCGATGTCTCCGACGATGCGCTCGGCCTCGTCCTGGTGCCCGTGGATGAGCAGCCAGCGCGGGCTCTCGGGCACGTTCCGGCGGACCAACAAGATGATCAACCCGAGCACCCCGCCCAGGCCGAAGGCCAACCGCCAGCCCAGCCACACCGGGAAGATGGACTCGTTCAGCACCAGCACGGAGAGCAGGGCACCACCGATGGCCCCCAGCCAGTAGCTCCCGTTGATGGCGATGTCGACCCGACCCCGGTGCTCCTTGGGGATGAGCTCGTCGATGGCCGAGTTGATGGCGCTGTACTCACCGCCGATCCCGGCGCCGGTGATGAAGCGGAAGATGAAGAACCACCAGGGAGCGAACGAGAAGGCGGTGAGCAGCGCCCCGGACAGGTAGACACCCAAAGTGATCATGAACAGTCGCTTCCGGCCGAACCGATCAGTGAGCTGACCGAAGAACAACGCCCCGACACAGGCCCCGAGAACATAGACGGCGGCGCCGAATCCCGAGATCTGGGCCGAGGTGATCGACACTCCGCTGCCCGTCGCCGAGACGCGTCCGGTGATCGACGAGATCACCGTCACCTCGAGGCCGTCGAGGATCCACACGGTGCCCAGCCCGATGATGATCATCCAGTGCCACCGGCTCCACGGCAGCCGATCGAGCCGTCCTGGGATCTTCGACGTGACCGTTCCCATCTGTACCCCGGCTCGTGCATCCCCGTGTGCCACGTCGACCCCCTTCGTCGAGTGGGCTATACCCGCAACGGCGAAGGGAATACACGTAGCCGACCCAGAAGGACCGTAGAGTGTGGTCCGGAATTGTCCATGACAAACGGGGAGTGACGATGTTCGCGGAGTTCGGCGATGGCCAGCTGGTCTATGGGTTCTTGTGGTTCTTCCTGTTCTTCATCGAGATCTGGTTGATGATCTCGGTGTTCATCGACATCTTCCGGAGCCATGACATGAAGGGCTGGGTCAAGGCGTTGTGGATCCTCTTCGTCCTGGTCATTCCGCTCGTCGGCATCCTGGTGTACTTCATCGCCCGCGGCGACAAGATGCGCGCCCATTCGGTCGATGCGGCCAAAGAGCAGCAGCAGGCCTTCCAGCACTACGTGCAGCAGGCGGCGGGCACGACCGGCCGCGCTGACCAGTTGGCCAAGCTCGCCGATCTCAAGGACAAGGGCGACATCACCGAAGAGGAGTACCTCCGGCTGAAGGACGAGATCATCAACACGCCGGTCGGATCCGCACCGAAGTAGCCTCCGGCGC
Organism: Acidimicrobiales bacterium; assembly: GCA_036521415.1. Classification (GTDB taxonomy): domain Bacteria; phylum Actinomycetota; class Acidimicrobiia; order Acidimicrobiales; family RAAP-2; genus DASXMT01. The sequence continues at coordinate 17,190 of DATDHU010000014.1, read as the reverse complement.
GATTCGCGGTAGGCCTCCGGCAGGCCGGTAGTAGGCCTCCGCGCGATTCGCGCTAAGCCTCCGGCGCGATCCGCCGTAGGCCTCCGGCTCGAGTCCGCAGTAGCCCTCCAGAGGGGGCGTCTACGGGCTCGAGGACGACTGCCGGGTGGACAGCCAGCGGTGGAACCCGGCGGCATTGGAATGGACGCCGCTCAGCACCTCGTGCTTCTCACGGTGCTCGGGCGCCACGTCGACCATGGCCGGATCGAAGGCAGCGGAGAGCGCGTCGGCAATGTCCTCGCCGCGGCCGAACGCCGACTCTGCGATCTCGGCCCAAAGCCGGAGGGTGTCCTGTGCCTCGTCGAGGAGCTCTTGGGGGTGGTCCAATAGTCCGTAATGGGCCAAGGCGATCCCCGACGGTCGACGTTCGGCAAACCGGTCAAGGGAGTGCAAGGCCAGATCCAGGTCGAAGTCCGGCGGCGGCGTGGCCGGCCGCAGCACGCCCACGTCGGGAAGTCTGACTCCCACTGCGTCCCCGGCAAAGAGGATGCCGCTCGAGGTGTCGTGGAGGCCGAGGTGGTGTTTGGCATGACCGGGGGAGTCGACGGCGATCAGCGAGCGGTCCGGACCGACGGCGATAGCCTCGCCGTCCTCGAGCACGTGGATGCGTTCTTGGGGGGTGGGGTCGAGCCGCCCGTACAGCGAATCGAGAAGCGGCCCGTAGACGCGGGAGGCCGAGTCGACCAGCTTGGTCGGGTCGACGAGATGACGGGCCCCCTTCTGGTGGACGTACACCGTGGCCTTGGGAAAGGCCCGGGCAACATCGCCCACCCCACCGGCGTGATCCAGGTGAATATGGGTGACGACCACGCCGGCCAGGTCCTCGGCCCCGAGCCCCATCCGTGCCAGCTGGTCGAGGAGCACCGGTACGGAGCTCTGGCTGCCCGTCTCCACCAGGACCGGGGCTGGGCCCTCGATGAGGTAGCCGGCGGTGACCCGCTCCCATCCACCCAGCAACGTGTCGAGCTCGAGGACCCCCGGAGCGATCCGGCTCCCGACCCCGGAATGGCTCGCGGAGGAGGCGTTGGCCGAGCCGTCGGACGAGGCCTGGCGGTCGTGGGAGTGGGGGTGAGGATGTGAGCCGCTCATGACGGAGTGACCTCGATCCTCACCTTGACGTCGTCGGGTTTGCGGTCGAGCGCGTCCGGCCATGAGTCGAGTGGCACCCGCCGGCTCACCAGCTTGGCCAGCCAGGCGTCGTCCGCCTTGACCAACGCCTCGGCCGCCGATTCGTAGTGACGTCGGTTGGCATTGACCGATCCCACCACCGCCTCGTTCTCCAGGACCACGTTCCGGTTGAGGGTGCCGCCGTCGACCTTGATGGTACGGCCGCCTGACGACACGCCGGTGAGGCAGACCACACCGCCGATGCCGACGTGTTGCATGGCGTCGAGCACCAGGCTGTCCACGCCGGTGCACTCCATGATCACATCGGCGTCCTGCACGGCGTCAGTGATCGACCCGGTGTGGTACGCGGCACCGAGGGCCGCCACCAGGTCGGGCTTCAAGCCGGAGGTCATCAGGTCGATCACGTGGACGTCGATGCCCCGCTGGACGCCGAGTAACGCGGCCAGCAGGCCGATGGGCCCGGCCCCGGTGATCACCGCGGTCTGGGGGTCCCAGTGGGCCCGGCCGCCGATACGGTCGACCTGCTCCCAGGCCTTGGCCACCACGCTGGCGGGTTCCAAGAGCACGCCCAGCAACCCCAGCTTGGCGTCCACCTGGACCACATACTTCGGTTGGATGCGATAACGCTCCGACAGGTAGCCATCGAGTTCCTTGATCCCCCGCTCGTTGTACTGGCCGTTCCGGCAGAAGTCCCATTCGTCCACTGCGCAGTTGGCGCACGGCACCGGGTCAGGCCGGCGCACCATGCCCACCACAAGGTCCCCCTTGGCCACGCCGCAACCGTCAGGCGCCTCGAGTACCCGGCCGATGGACTCATGGCCCAACACGAGGCGGTCCCGTCCCGGGGGGGCCCACCCGTAGGCACCGGACAGGATCTCGATGTCCGTGCCACAGATGCCGACGGCCAGCGTGTGGACCAGCACGGGCCCGTCGGCCTCGGGAGGCTCGTCCACGTCGTCGAGGCGGGCGGAGTCCTTGGTGAGCGGAACGACCGTGAGTGCCTTCATGTGCTTCCTCCTCTGTGCTGGCGCTCCGTGCTGGCGCTCTGTGCTGGCGCTCTGTGCGGGCGGGCCCGGTGCCGGGGAGCTGGGCCAAGCAGGGCCCGACCGGGCTAGCCGGAACCGGCGTCCTTGGCCGCCGAGGTCCCCCCCGCCCCCCTCGATGTGCTGGACGGGTCGACCGCCGGCGCATCCTCGGCCGGTACGGCCACTGTGCCCATCGGGGCACGTCGTTCCCGATGGCGGTGGGACTGCTGACCCAGGCGATGGAGCCGGCCCGATCCGGTCTTGGACCTGACCATGCCGCGTCGCGTCTGCTGCATCAGCTCGGGCTCCATGGTGGGCTTGGCCTCGCCGGCCAACTTGGATGCCGTGTTGACCAACGAGACATGTGAGAAGGCCTGCGGGAAGTTCCCGACCAAGCGCCCGGCGACGGGATCGTACTCCTCGGACAGTAGGCCGAGATCGTTGCGCACTTCCAACAGACGGTCGAAGAGGGTGCGGGCGTCCTGATGCCGGCCGATCATGGACAGGCAGTCGGCAAACCAGAACGAGCAGGCGAGAAAGGCGCCCTCTCGACCGGTGAGGCCGTCGACATCGCCGGACGTGGCCGCCTGGTAACGCAGGACGAAGCCACCGTCGAGCAGTTCGCGCTCGACGGCCTCGATAGTGCCCTTGACGCGCGGGTCGGTGGCGGGGAGGAACCCGACCAGGGGGATCATCAACAGGCTGGCGTCGAGCGCGTCGGACCCGTAGTACTGGGTGAATGAACCCTTGTTGGCGTTGAAGCCTTCGGTGGTGACCTGAGTGTGGATCTCCTGGCGGAGGGCGCGCCACTTGTCGATGGGGCCGTCCGAGTTGCAATTCTCCACCGTCTTGATGGCACGGTCCACGGCCACCCAGGCCATGACCTTGGAGTGGGTGAAGTGGCGCTGGGGGCCCCGCACCTCCCAGATGCCGTCGTCGGGCTTCCGCCAGCCGTCCTCGAGGAATTCCATCAACGCACACTGGAGGTCCCAGGCCGGGTCGCGGAAGTTGTCTCCGGCCAGGGTCGCCTCGTAGAGGGCGGACATCACTTCGCCGTAGACGTCCAGCTGGAACTGGCCCGACGCAGCGTTGCCGATGCGCACCGGGGCCGAGCTCTCGTACCCGGGCAGCCAGTCGACCACCCACTCGTCGAGCCGGCGCTCGCCGCCGGCGCCGTACATGATCTGCAACTGCGAGGGATCACCGGCGACCGTGCGCAGCAGCCAGTCGCGCCAGGCCATGGCCTCCTCGTAGAAGCCACCGCGCATGAGCGACTCGAGGGTGAGGGTGGCGTCGCGCAGCCAGCAGAACCGGTAGTCCCAGTTGCGCCCGCCGCCGAGGGTCTCAGGGAGGGACGTGGTGGCGGCGGCGACGATGCCGCCAGTGGGGTAGTAGGTCAGTGCTTTCAGCGTGATGAGCGATCGCACCACCGCCTCCCGGTCGCGTCCGGTGTAGGTGCACTGGGCCACCCAGTCGTGCCACCAGGTCTCGGTGTCCTCGATGGCGTAGAGAGCATCGACCGGGCGTGGTGGATCCTCGCTGGCTGGGAACCAGGCCAGCGAGAACGGGATCCGTTGCCCTTCGGACACGGTGAAGTCGGCCACGGTGGAGAAATCCTCGCCCCGGGTGTGGACCGGCGTCCATAAGGAGAGGCCGTCAGGGCCGGCAATGGCCACGAGGGTCCCGTCGAGCCTGCGGACCCAGGGGACGATCTGTCCGTACCCGAACCGGATGGTCAGGTCCATCCTCATGGGCACCCGACCCCGGACCCCTTCGACCAGGCGGACGACCTCGGGGTGCTCCTGTCGGATGGGCATGCAGTCCACCACCCGGACCGTTCCCTCCGGCGTGACGAACTCCGACTCGAGCACGAGCGACTCGCCCCTGTACCGGCGGTGGGTGGCCCGATAGGCCCCGGCAGGGGCCACCTTCCAGCGACCGTGCTCGTTGTCGCCCAGCAACCGGGAGAAGCATGCGGCCGAGTCGAACCGGGGCAGGCAAAGCCAGTCGATCGAACCGTCGCGCCCGACCACCGCTGCAGTGTGCAGGTCGCCGATGATGCCGTAGTCCTCGATCGGGAGCGTCACGGGCACATGTTTAGCCTGAGGAGGCGCCACTCGTGGTTCGACCTGGTCGCGTTGGTCACCCGTTCGTGCACCCGCCCGTCCCGACCGTCCCGGTGGCCGCCTCCGCCTGGTGCACCCGCGTGAGCACGCCGGGTGAGGTCAGGGCGTACCCGATGGTGTCGTTTGTGGTGGACCGCGAGAACACGATGCCGATCACCACACCGTTGGGCAGCACCAGGGGGCCGCCCGAATTCCCGGGCCGGACCGAGGCCTCGATCTCGTAGACGTCCCGCACGGTCAGTCCCTGACCGTAGATGTCACGTCCCTGGGCTTCGAACTCCGCCATGACGCCGGCCGGGCCATAGGTGAACGGGCCGCCCCCCGGATAGCCCAACACCGCTCCCTGGGTCTGCCGGGGCACGGTCTGCGAATCGAGCGCCAAGGCTGGCTCGGTCACGTTGGTACGCAGGACGGCCAGGTCGAACGACGGGTCGAAGAACACCACCGCCGTGTCGTGGGTGCCACTGGCGTCGTCCACCGTCGGGTGGGAGATCCCCGCCACGACGTGGGCGTTAGTGACGACCAGGCCGGGTGCGACCACGAAGCCCGAGCCCTCCTGGAGCTGCCCGCACCCCTCCCCGACCACCTTGACCGTCGAGGCACCGGCGGCGGCCACGGCGGCATTGACGCTAGCTGCGTCGGGCAGGGCCACCGGGCCGGCCGAGGCCGGCGCCAACTGGGCGAAGACGGGTGGGAAGCCCTCCTGGGAAAGGAAGGCCTGCACCCGGGAGAACACGGAGGGGGGCGCGGGCAGGACATTGTCCAGCGACCGGATGATGGTGGAGTTGGCGATCACCGAGTTGAGGCTGGGATAGGAGCTGTTGACCAGCGTGCTGGCCACCAGCCACACGGCCAGGAGGGAGGCCACAACGGCCACGGCCACGCCCAGGACCGAGTCGACCGAGCCGAGCCTTCCCCGGTGGAGCGCTCGGAACGATCGGGCCCCGAGGACGCGCCCGACCGTCCCCAGGAGGATCGCACACCCGATCATGGTGATGAGGGCGACGGCCGTGCGGGAGGGTTGGGAGTGCACCCAGCGGACAGTCGCCGACGCGAGGATGGCGCCGAGGTACATGCCCAGCCAGAAGCCGACGAATGACAAGGTCAACAGCACTGCTCCGAGTCGAAGCCCCTCGATCGCGGCGACGGCGACGACCACGAGCAACAGCACGTCGAGGAGGTTCACGGCGACAGGACGCCCGCGCGTCGGGATTCCTGTGGCGCGAGTAGTTGGTTCACCGCCGGGTAACGGTAGACGGGTCTTCCCTACGACACAGGCAAAATTCGCCAAAATTGGCAGCTGGCGTGACAAGATCACGAGTGAAGTGGCGCGGGCCGGCTCGACCAATGCTGGTGGCGATCAATGAGAAAGCGCGGGGTTACGCGATGAGCGATCAAACACCACCCACACCGGACGAAGAGCCGAGTCACGGCGCCGATCCCCCACCGCAGACCGACGCTCCCCCACCTACGGCGCCCGGGCCACCACCGACCGCACCTCCACCTTCGGCAGCACCGCCGCCGGCACCGCCGGCACCTCCTCCTTCGGCAGCACCGCCGCCGCCCGCACCGCCGGGACCACCACCTTCGGCCCCGCCGGCAGCCCCCACCCGGCCGCCCTCCTCTGGTCAGAGGCCGCCGCCGACCGCCCCGACCCCTCCGGCTGCGTACGGGCAGAGACCGCCTCCGGCTGCTCCCCTGCCCAGCTACGGCCAGTCATCGTACGGCCAGCCTCCTTCCGGGGGGGCTCCCTACGGCTACACAACCGGTCCGGTGGACACCCTGGGCCGCCCGTTGGCTGAATGGTGGCAGCGCCTGGTGGCCATCATCATCGACAGCGTGATCCTGGGGATCGTGACCGGCATCATCAGCGCAGTCATCATCGCCGCCGGCCACTATGTCGGCAACGGGAACGGGTTGTTCAGTACGAGGTTGGACGCCCGACACGTGATCGCCGGCCTCATCACCTTCGTGATCGACCTGGCCTACTTCGCGCTGCTCAACGGCAGTGACAAGGGTCAGACGGTCGGGATGATGGCCCTTGGGATCACCGTTCGGGACAACGAGACGGGTGGACGGATCGATCCTCAGCGAGCCGGCCTCCGGATCTTCGTCCTGTATCCGGGGATCCTGCTCCGGTGGATTCCCGTTCTGGGGGCGATCTCCGGTGTCTACACCATCGTCGTCGGCCTCTCACCCCTCTGGGACAAGAAGCGCGAAGGGTGGCACGACAAGGTGGTCAAGACGACAGTCATCAAAGTCCGCTGAGCCGACACCCAGTCGAAACCCGGTCGCGCCTGCTCAAGGTACGGAATAAGCGGTGCAGGGCACCCGACACGTGTGAAAAAGCCCGGAATTGCACGGCGGACCCTGCACGGCAGGTTGCACCTTGAACGGCAGCTTTAGCACCAATGGAGGCCATGCGCGCTCAACCGCAGGTTAACATTTAGGGCGCGGCAAACGTTCTAGTGGAGCTGACGTGGCATTGAGGCGACGGTCCCGGCAGAGGGAAGACGAGTCATTTCCAGGCTTCACTGACGTCGTGAGGATCGGCGCCGGGGGATTCTCCACCGTCTTCAGTGCCCGCGAGATAGAGACCAACCGGCAGGTGGCGTTGAAGATCCTCAACGTCTTCGACGTGTCGGAGCACGCCCTCGGTTCCTTCCAGCGGGAGACCTTCGCCCTCGGGACCCTGAGTGCCCATCCCAACATCGTGACCCTCTACCGGACGCTCACCACCGAGGACGGGCGACCGGTGCTGGTGCTCGAGCTGTGCCACGGCTCGATCTGGGAGCGGACCCGCAATCAGGGGCGCATGGCGCCGTGGGAGTCGGTGGCCGTCACGGTGAAGATCGCCGGGGCCCTGGAGACGGCTCACCGGGCGGGGATGCTGCATCGGGACATCAAGCCCGAGAACATACTGATCACCCAGTACGGGGAACCGGCACTGGCCGACTTCGGCGTCGCCCGCCTCCAGTCCACATCACAGGCGACCGCCGGCGTGTTCGGGTTCACCACCATCCACGCCGCACCGGAGCTGCTCGAGGGCCGGGACCTCTCGGCCGCCACCGATGTCTATGGACTGGCCTCCACGCTCTACCAATTGCTGGCCGGCAAGGCCGCCTTCCGCTCGTTCGAGGACGAGGGCCCGGCCTCGGTCATCCTGCGCATCCTCCGTGACCCCGTCCAGCCCCTCGTGGCCGAGGGCGTCCCCGTGGCCCTGTCCGACCTGCTGGTGGGCTCCATGTCGAAGAATCCCTACGATCGCCCCGCCACCGCGTTGGAGTTGGCCGATGACCTGCAGTCCATCGAGGCTGCCGCCGGGTGGCCCGATACCGCATACGCCATCGAAGAGGCAGCGGTCCTCGAGCGCCGCGCCCCCGCGCGACCCGGTCGGTTCCAGGTCCGCGGCGTGGACGCACCGACTTCCGACTCAGTGAACGCGGAGCCCAAGCACCCCGGCCGGCCGCTGAGTGTGGAGCCTCTCGCTCCGATCGCAGTGGCGAGTGAACCGGAAGAAACGGCAGCGTGGAGCGAACCGGCCGAGCTTGCCGAACGGGCAGCGGCGCCAGCAGCGGCAGCAGCGAGAGGTTGGAGCGAACCGGCCGAACCCGTCTCCAGTCGCTATGCGCCCGATCCGGCATCGGAGACGGTGTTCGTGCGGAGCGGGCCGGGACGGGTCGAAGTCCCCCGCGGAGAGCGTCATGTGCTCACCCCCCGCGGGCGCCCGGCAACCGTAACGCCCGAGCCGATACGCCCGGTGTCCCCGATGCCGACACCCACGCCACCGCCACCGATTCCGCAGCCTTCCAGCCCTGCCGTGCCGCAACCACCACCGCCGCCGCCTGCTGCCGCGACTGCGCCTGCTCCGGCTGCCGCTGCGCCTGTTCCCGCTGCACCGGCCACGGCTGCACCGGCTCCTGCTGCACAATCCTCCGTTCCTCCTGTCGGCTCAGATTCCTCCATTCCTCCTGTCCCTGAGGAATCCTCGATACCTCCTGTCCCTGAAGAATCCTCACCGACTCTGCCAGCGCCCCCTCTTCCAGTGAGGCCCACGGCGCCGCCTCCGACCGCCGAAGCGCCGCCGCCGGCTCCGCCACCGCCCCCTACTTCGGCAAGTTTTCCCCCACTCGTCCTGCCCCCACCGCCACGACCCGAACCGGAGCCGGTGCGCGTCGAGCCGATCCACGACTCCAACCCCGTCGAAGTGGTGTTTCCCCTGGGGCCATCCGATCCCCTGGGTACGTTCCGGTCAGAACCCGTAGACATCGAGCAGGAACAGGACCCGGAGCCAGAGCCGGATTCTGTGGTCCTGGGCGCAGAGCCCCAACTGGAGTACGCACCGAGAGAAGCACCGGCGGTGCCAACAGCAACCGTCGAGCCCGGTCGGGCAGCGCTGGCCGACGCCGAGCAGGCCGAGGTCCTCATCGAGCCCGAGCCCGAGGCGCTGACCGAGCGGGTACCCGAGCCCGAGCCCGAGCCCGAGTGGGCACCCGAGCCCGAGCATTCGGAACGACCGGGGCCCGGTCCAACGCAGATCGAGCCCCTCGAGCCGTTCGATCGCCCGGCGGTCAGAGTGGTGCCGACACCCCGGTTCGATCACATCTTCGACGAGGGCGAGGAGCGTTCCGCCCCGACGATTCGTCCCTTGAGCCCTCCAATCGGGGCAACCACGGCTGCGATCCCGGCCAGCTGGGCTCGGCCGCGCTTTCTGTCCCAGACCTTCTCACTGGAGGACGACTCCAACGAGCGGCGGACCCGTCCCACGCCGGTGGTGAAGCGGGCAACGCCGGCGCCGCCGGTCCCCTTGCACGAGAACCCGAAAGCGAGGGGGGACGCTGAGCGCGGGGGCGGTTCCGATTGGTCCGGCGACCCCCGCGCCGACGAGTTCCAGGGCACGGACGAAACCGAGGATGCCCAGCCCAGAAAGGGGCGGCGCCGGCACAAGCGGCGCTAGGCGTTAGGCGCTAGGCGCTAGGCGCTAGGCGCTAGGCGCTAGGGTCGCTGATCTTCGGCGGCCTTCGGGGCCGTTCGGAGCATCATCCGCAGTCTCGACCGAAGCCCTAGCCTCGCGTGGATGGACCGTCGCAACTCGTCGTGTTCGTCCCACATGTCGTCGGCGACCGCAGTGTCGATCCCCGATCTCGAGGAGAACAGAGCGACGTTGGCCACCGCGCCCACCCGGGCGGCATGGGCGGCAACCGGATCACCGAGCTGGCGGCGCACCGATTCGCCGACCTCGTCACTGGTCAGCGCGGTCAGGTCGACCATGTCAGCTTCGGTCAGGGTGTCGAGCGTCTCGTGCCAGGCACCCACCACCCGATCGATCGCCGTCTCGCCCGCTCGGCGGCGCTGCCGGCGTCTCCGCTTACGGAGGATGATCCAGCCGAAGACCAGGGCGGCAATGACGAGCACTCCGGCGACGACGGCCACCGCGACCAGGAGTGCGGTGTGGGAATTGGTGCCGTGAACGGTCACGGGCGGCGCAAGGGCATGGCCGTTCTGTCCGGCGTTGGTCCGGGCGTTGGTCGGCGGGGGCGCGGTGGTCGAGGTGGTCGAGGTGGACAGGTTCTCGACCGGAGGCTTTCCGGTGGCCGTCGGTGTCGGGTCGATCACCACCCACCCAAGTCCGGACACAGGCACCTCCACCCAGGTCCAAGCCTGCGCGGTGGTCAGCGCCGTCCGGACATGGGGTGCGAGGTCAGCCGTCCTGAACCCGGTGACCAGGCGGGCAGGCACGCCGACGCTGCGAGCCAGGAGGGCGAACATGGTGGCGAACTGCTCGGGGGTGGCCTGACGCTGGGCCATGACCGCCTGGGCCACATCCTGGAACGAGGTCCCGCCCACGGTGGGCTGGATTGCGGCGGAGGTCGTGCCAGTAGTGGTCGAGGCCCGGGCCGGAAGCTCGACCTGTCGATAGTCGTCGCGGAACACCTGCTCGACGGCCTTCAAGAACGCCAACGTAGGGGCGGCTGGTTGGTTGGCCGTGGCCGCCAGCTGGGTCAGGTACTTGGACAGGTCGCTCGTCTCGGATATGGGTACCGCGGCGTCGAGATAGTCGGGTGAGGCAGCCAGCGGGTTGGCCAACGCATGGGGGTCGAGGGTCAACAGGGTGTGACCGGTCGTATCCGATTGGACGGAGAACCGGCTCCCCGCGACGAGCGGCGAGGTCGGGAGCACCATCCCCGAGGTGGGCTCGAACTGGACATCCACGTCGTCAACACTCACCGGACGGTCGACGAATGGCATCCACGGCACGCTCGGCGGCTTCACGGCCGTGTAGTGCTGGGTGACCAGTTGCCGCGCCGATGTCGGTGGTGTGCCCAGGGCCACCGGAATGCTCCCGCCCGTCGGACGGAACGTGCCGTCGAACGACCACACGTCCCCGTCGTAGGCGTCGAGATCGGTGAGGGAGACGTAGCCGGGCGTCGATCGGTCCACGGTCACGGTGTAGAGGGTTGCCGGTCCCCGGATGGCGCCTGTGTCCCGCAGCTCGGCCGCCTCGGCCGTCGGGGTGATGGGCCGCACCGTGGTCACCGGCGGGGTCCGGGTCGGCGCAGTCGGAGCCCCCTTCAGGGCGGGAACTGCCGGCACGGCGAAAGCGCAGACCAAGCCGGCCACCACCAGGGTCCCGGTGCCGTAGACCAGGGGTCGGATCGGGCTGCGGGCCCGGTCCCCCTCGAGTTGCGCCAGAGTGGGGCCCCGTTGCAGCCACTGCCGGCTGAACAGGACGACGCCGTCCACGGCAAAGAGGGCCACGGCCCAGCCCACGTCGTTGCCAGATCCTCCCGATGTCGCCGCGAAAGCGAGCCCGAACCCCACCAGCGGGGTCAACGACGGCCATCCCACCGATCGGCCCCGCTCCAAGAGCTCACCGGTGATGGCGCCGACCAGCCAGCACAGGGCCACGGGTACGATCAACAAGAACCGCGGGTGGTCGACCGGAAGCGTCTCGGACAGCAGGCGCGCCGGCCCGAGGGCGAACCCCCGGCCGAGATCGGCGAACCCGAACGGCTGGCGGAGCACGCCGAACAAGGCGAGGAGGACGAACAGCACGGCCGAGGCCAGGATCGACCACGGTGCCGGGCGGTTGAAGGCACGGACGACCAGCGCGGGGACGGCGATCGAGACCACCGCGGCCACCGCCAGCAGCGGGACCACCGTGGACGGGGCGAAGGCCCGCATCCACGGGGTCGAGGACAGGAACACCATCACCGCCGCCAAGGGGAGGATGGCCGCGTCCACCAGCCGCCGAACGGTCACAGGGCCGCCTCCAGGTTCCACGCCGCACACAACTCGTCGTGGTCCTCACCGGTCACCACGTTCACCCCGGGGTACCGGGGGACGGCCGTGCCGACAGGGGCCACCGAGACCACCACCACCCGCTGGAATCGCCGTCGCAACCCGGCGATGGCGGGAAGGTCGGCCGCGTCGAGCTGGCCGGTGACCACGATCAGGGCCGTGCCCCCGCGCTCACGACGGAGCAACGACAGGTCCGAGACGATCGAGCCCCCTTCGTCAGGCTCGACCGCAGTCAGGTAGTCGAGGAGGGCCTGAGGCTCGCGCTGGCGTGGACCGCCCACCTGGGTGCCGTTGGTGGAGCGCAACTGCACCGGGGCCTTGCCCACCGCTGCGCAGCTGACGGCCGAAGCGGCGACATCGACGGCCGTCTCGAAGGTCTCCTCCGAGTAGCGGACCGGTCGCAGGTCGAGTTGGACGACGGTGTAGGGCTGGGAGGTGTCGACGTTGTGCCGGACCATCAAGCGGCCGGTGCGGGCAGTGGACTTCCAGTGGATCATCCGCAGGTCGTCACCCACCACGTAGTCGCGCAGGCGATGGAAGGTGATGCTGCCCTCCGGCGCGGTGTCCGACGACGGGCCTTCCAGGTGGCGGGTCCTCCCCGACGGGAGCGGCCGGAAGGGCATGATGTACGGGTAGACCCAGATCTGCTCGGAGCCGCCGTGGCGCTGGGTGACCCGGGCGAATTCGAACGGATCGGCCCGGCTGATCTCGACCGGCCCGATGGTGAAGATACCGCGCCGGGTGGTGGGGAGCCGGTAGCTGCGCATGCCCGCCTGACCCCCGAGCAACTTGGGCAAGACCGTCTCGACCCGGAGTGCGCCGTAGGGCTGTACGGCGACGCTGGTGGGCACGGTGCGGGCCCCGGTGTTGGTGAAGTGCAGGAAGGCGATGGCCGGGAGTCCCTTGGACACCCGGGGCGGGTGGATCTGACGGTCGATGTGCAGACGCGGACGCCGGACGATGTAGGCCAGCGCCACCAGTACGAGGACGAGGGCCCCGACGCCCACCACCACGAGAGCCGGCCATACGAGGGCCCAGCCCACCACCACAAAGGCCGCCCCGGCCAGCGCGGCACCGAGACCGAGCCGGGTCACCGGCCGTGCCCTCCCGGCCCGCTCACCCGGTGACCGGTACCTCGCGTCCTCCGGCCGCCTGTCCCCGGAGTGCCCATCCGGTCGCCTGTCCCCGGTGTGCTCACCCGGCGACGGTGCGGGGAACGGGCACCGTCTCGAGCGCCCGTTGCACCACCTCGGTAGCGCTGCGCCCCTGCAACTCGGCTTCGGGGTGCAGGATGATCCGGTGGGCCAGCACGGCCGAGGCCAACGCCTTGATGTCCTCAGGGGTGACGAAGGGCCTCCCGTTGGCGGCCGAGCGGGCCCGGGAGGCGCGCAGCAGGGCCAGGCTCCCCCGGGGCGAAACGCCGAGACGCACCTCGGGTGCGCTGCGGGTGTGGTTGGCCAGAGCGACGATGTAGAGCTCGATGGCCGGTGAGACCTCGGTGGAGCGGACCTGGTGGATCATGTCGGTGAGATCGGCGGCCGAGAGTACCGGGCTCAGGTAGTCGACGGGGGCGGTGTCCTTCTGAGTCCGGAGAACCAGGGCCTCGGCATCGGGGTCGGGGTAGCCGACCGACAGGCACATGAGAAACCGGTCGAGCTGGGCCTCGGGCAGCTGGTAGGTGCCCTCCATGTCGATGGGGTTCTGCGTGGCGACCACCATGAAAGGGTGCGGGACCGGGTAGACGACAGCATCGGTGCTCACCGTCCCCTCCTCCATCACCTCGAGCAGGGCCGACTGCGTCTTCGGGGAGGCCCGGTTGATCTCGTCGGCCACCACGATGTTGGCGAAGATGGGGCCAGCCCGGAACTCGAACTCGGTCGAACCCTGGTTGAAGACGGACACCCCGGTCACGTCGGACGGCAAGAGGTCAGGCGTGAACTGGATGCGGTTCCACGTGAGCTCGACGGTGGCGGCGATGGCCCGGGCCAGGGAGGTCTTTCCCGTGCCGGGGACGTCCTCGATGAGCAGGTGTCCCTCGGCCAGAAGGCAGATGACCGCCTGCTTGATGACGTCGTCCTTGCCCTGGATGACCCGGCCGACGTTGGTGACCAGGCGCTCGAAGCGACTGGCGAAGCTGGCCGTGGCCTGGTGGGTTTCGGTGTCGAAGTAGTCGGTCAACGGTTCTCCTCGGTCACGGGGGGCCTCCCAGTTGGTTCCATGCTGCAACATGCACCCGGGGCGGGACGCGGATCATCCGGTGCGCGCTCGGCCTCTGTCGGTGACCGGGCATCACGAGTACGTGAATTGGGAGGTCGGTCCGGCCGTGCTGGTACCGCCCGGGGCGGTCACGGTGACCGGCGCCGCACCGGCCGCACCGGGTGGGGTGGTCACGGTGAGCTGGGTGTCCGAGTCGACGACCAGGGCGATACCGGCCGCGCTCCCGAACTGCACCGAGGTCGCCCCGGTGAAGCCGGTGCCGGTGATGGTCACGGGCGTCCCGCCGGCCGCCGGTCCGGTCGCCGGGCTGACCGAGGTGACCGTGGGTGGGACGGGGACGGGGACGACCGGGACACTGCCCAGGTCGATGGGAACGTTCTGCCCCCCGTAGGTGAAGGTGACCTGCACGTCGATCGTCGGCCCCGTCGCGCACGAGGGCACCGTGACGGTTGTGCTCCAGGGGCCGCCCGTCCCGCCTGGCGTATTGGTGATGCTGGTGCAGGTGGACGAGGCGACGAGGTCGATGGCCCACCCGGTGCCGCCCCCGCCCGAGTAGTTGCTCGACACCTTCATGGCTCCCGGTTGGGGGGTGACGCTGAAGTTGGCCTTGGACACGGGCAGGGGCGGCGGGTTCGCCGTCAGCGCCGCGCTCGGCACCTGGAAGGGAACGGCGCCGTAGGGCCCGCCGGGGCCATCGGACAGGGTGAAGACGACCGAGCAGGACCCTGCCTCCTGGGTGAAGTCGAGCGAAATGCTGACCGAGCCGGCGGCACCGGCAGCGGGGGAAACGGGCAACCCGCTTCCACCCGAACCCTGGAAGTTCCCACAGGTCACGGTGGCCGATGCGGTCACTGCGGCCGAAGGCACGGCGAACACGTTGGCCAGGGAGAACTGGGCCGTCCCCTGATGGGGGGTGCTGCCCGGAGCGACCCCGCCCACCTGGGTGGCCGTGATTCCCGAGGGCCAGGGCACCGTGGTGCCGAAGGGCGCGCCGCTCACGGCCGCACCGGGGATTGGCGAGATCAGGGGCGTGACGCTCACCTGGGGGACATAGGTGTGGCCCGGCGCCAGCCCGGCGAAGGCGGCTGAGGGTTGGGAGACGGATTGGGGCGGACTGGTCTGGCCGGTGGTCTGGTCGAGCACCGAGAAGGCGTAGCGGACGTTGATCGATCCGAAGGCATCCACGTTGGGGACGCCCGCGTTCGGCTGCACCTGGAGCGTCGCCGTCACCGACGTGCCTCCCGGCGAAGGAGTGGCGCTCCCCACCACGGTGAAAGCGGACGGGTCGGCCGGCCGCCACCCCTCGGTGCAGGTACCGTCACCGGTGGCGTCACCGGCCAACCCGGTGGCGCTGGTGCCCTGCACCGAGAAGCTGAGTGAGTCGCCGACCAGGGTGGGGAACTGGTCGAAGGGAACGGTGGCACTCTGCACAGCTCCCGCGGTACCGGGGACGCTGACCACCGGCGGGCTGCCGACGAACTGGGAGCCGCTGCCACAACTCGACCCGGTGACCGTCCAGTTCGCGGCGGGGAGGTTGCTGTCACACGCGTTCCCCTGGCACACCGTCCAGCTGACCGTCCACCCGGTACCGCCGTTGGCCACGGTGGTCACCGACAGCGGCGCGTCGGGGCCCAACGGGTTGGTGGTCGCCTCCCGGGGCAACGACGGAGTCGACTGGCTGTTGATGAGGGCGGTGACCACGAACGCGTAGGTGGTATTGGGCCGGAGCCCGGGCACGGTGAACTGGGTCTGCCCGTTCACCGGGAACTGGGTGGTGGCCGGGGAGGGGCCGCCACCCACCGCGGCCACGGTGACCAGATAGGACGTCGGTTCGCAGTCCTGGTCGTCGAGCAGCGTGTAGGTCCACGACAGCGACACCGAGTGGGAAGCCGGCACCGGCTGGTCGAGCACGGGGACGCGGGGCGTCTGGGAGATGGTCTTGCACCGGAGCTGCGTGTCGACGGGCTGAGGTTGCGAGACGGCGTCCTTCGTCGGCGCGGCCGACGGCGTGGTGACGGGAGCGTTCCCAGCCGGTGCGCCGGGTAGGGCCGAGGGGTCGACGGCAACCGCGGTGCGCTTGTCGATCACCCGGGTGGGCCGGGATCCGTCGGTGAACACGACCACGGCCAGGACCCGGTTGGGGTTGTTGATGATCACCCGTGGTCCCACCGCGATGACCTGCGGGGGCAGGCCTGCGTCGGTGAAGGTGGTGGCCTCGGCCGGCCCGGCGACCGGGTAGGTGGCCGCGCCGGTCAGCGGGGCGGCGGCGCCGTTCCTGGGGTCGATCCTCACCAGCGGCGGTGTGGCCGAGCCATCATCGGCGATGGCATAGATGGCACCGTCGTTGATCACCGGCGACTCCAAGGTGGCCTTGGGCGGCAGCCCGGTCACCGCCTGCTCAGGTAGCGCCTGGCCGCTGGACAGGTTGACGCCGACCAGTCGCCAACCGGCCTCCGAGTGGTAGGAGAAAAGGACCTGCCCGTCATCGTTTCCGACCGGCACGATCTGGTCCACTCTGGTTCCGGCGGCCACCGGGACGGTGGTCGATTGGGGGGTCCCGCCCCCCGGAAGGGGCTGCAGGATCCGGATACCGGACGGCTCGGCCAAGGCCACCGCCTCCCCACCGGTGGTGCGGGCGGCCGCCAGCGCGGCGATCGGGTCGACCCCTCCGAACGGGGACGAGTCCAGTTGCTTCCCCGGCGACCCGGGGGCGAACCGCTGGAGGGTCCCCTGCCCGTTGGACCGGGTGATCGTCCACAGGTCGCCGTTGGCCACGACGGTGGACCCCGGGTCGGTCGGGATCGGCTCGGCCACCGTGGCGAATCCGAGCAACGGCACCGTCGCGCCGGTGCCCGGCGCGCCCGCCCCCGAGCGGGCGGCGGCAGCCACCGTGGCCTGGTCGACCAACGAGACGGTTGCGGCAGCCGGTGCGTAGCGGACGATGTAGCCGTTGTCACCGGCCGCGAACCCGGCCGCAACGGTCGTTCCGGGAAGGTCGCCGAGGGCGATGCCGCCGCTGGTCTTCACGATCGAGTTGCCCAGTCCGAGCACGTTGAAGGTGCCCGTGTGCCGGTTGACCAGGAGCGTGTCGTCGGTCAGGGGGACGGCATCGACCAGTGAGGGATCGGTGGCCCCGACCTGGGACTCGATGCCCTGGAGGCGCAGGTTGGGCGAACCGGTGGCCACATCGATGACCACGGGGTCCTGCACGTCGTTGAGGATCAACGAGCCGCCGAAGGGCTTGGGCTGGACGGCGATACTCGGTTGCCCGATCACGGCGAAGACGGTGGTGAGGATCACGATGGCGGCCACCACCGACAGCGACACGATCTTCTGGGTACCGGTGAACCGCC
>DATDHU010000013.1:0-14713 GCA_036521415.1 Acidimicrobiales bacterium | reverse complement strand
GGGACCCGCTGCCGACGACGTCGTTGGTGCTGGTGGGCGGGGGAGGCACGGTGCCCGCCGCCCTGGCCAAGTCGGTGGGCAAGATCGGCGAGGTGGTGAACACCGCGGTGGGCACGGGGAAGGCCCGGAGCCAGTGGCTGGCCGATCACCTGCGGGACGCACCGGTCCGGCTGGACGCCGGGGCCACGGCCAAGCTGGGTGAGCACCTGGGTGGTGACATGGGTCGGCTGGCCGGCCTACTCGACACGTTGGCCGCGGCCTACGGGGTGGGGGCCACGGTCAAGGTGAACGACCTGGCCCCTTTCCTGGGGGAGGCCGGCTCGGTGGCGCCGTGGGACCTCACCGACGCCATCGACAGCGGCGACGCGGCGAAGTCGTTGGGACTCCTCTCCCGCATGACCGGGGCGGGGGAGCTCCATCCCCTGGCGGCCATGTCCCTGCTCCACCGGCACTACCGCCAGATGCTCCGGCTCGACGGGTCGGGGGTGACCTCACCCGAGGAGGCGGCCGAGCTGCTCGGTCTGCGCAGCGCCTATCCGGCCAAGAAGGCCCTGGCCCAGTGCCGGCGGCTGGGTACGGCGCGGATTGCCCGGGCCATCAACCTGCTGGCCCAGGCGGACCTGGATCTCCGGGGGGTGACGGCCCTACCGGGGGAGCTGGTCCTCCAGGTGCTGGTGGCCCGGCTCAGCCGGTTGGTGCGCCAGGGTCGCTGACGGCGCCCGACACCTGCTCACCGGAAGTCGCGCGAGGGTGGCACCGGGCCCAGCTCGAGCGGCTCGATGCGCTCGGCCACCAGGTTGACGGCCCCGTCGCCGCGCTCGAGCCGCCCCCGGACGACCAGGGCGGGGGAGAACCGGGCCACCGATCGCCAGCGCACCCACGCTCCCCGGGAGCAGATCACGTTGACCATGCCCGTCTCGTCCTCCAGGTTCAAGAAGACCGCACCGTGGGCGCTCTCGGGGTGTTGGCGGTGGGTGACCACGCCGCCCACGGTGACCCGATCACCGGAAGGGACGGTGTCCAGGTCGCCCGAGGGGACCACGCCCTGACGCCGGAGCTCGGGCCGGGCCAGCTCCATAGCGGTGAAGTCCGGGGTCATGCCCAGGGCCCACAGGTCGTCGGCCACGTCCTCCCAGGCGGTGGCGGGGGGAAGCGCCGGCGACTCGGTCCCGGTGACCATCCCCGGGAGCCGGCCCGGGGTGGCCTGGGCCGCGGCGCCCGCCGCCCACACCAGGGACCGCCGATTGCCGTTGGTCGCCGCCGGCTTGCCGTTGGTCGCCGCCGGCTCGCCGTTCCCCGCCGGCTTGCCGTTCGTGGCCGGGCCCCCGCTGGCCGGCCCATTCCCGGCCGCCCCGCCGTTCCCCGCCGCCGGCTTGCCATTCCCCGCCGGTAGGTCGTCCAACGCCCCGGCTGTGGCCAACGCTTCCAGCTGCGCCTTGGTGGCACCGGCCCGGCGGACCAGGTCCTCCATGCTCGACCAGGGGCGTCCGGCGGCGATCCGCTCGGCCGTCTCGCTGCCGATGCCTCGAACCGATGACACCCCGAGCCGGATGGCGGGGCCGTCACCTTCGAGCATCGCATCGGCCCCACCCTGGTTGACATCGGGCCGGAGGACGGTGACCCCGTGGCGCTTGGCGTCGGCGATCAGGCTCTGGGGTGACCAGAATCCCATGGGCTGCGCGTTCAACAGTCCGGCGGTGAAGGCGGCTGGGTAATGCAGCTTGAACCATGCGGTGGAGTACACCAGGTAGGCGAAGGCCACCGAGTGGCTCTCGGGGAACCCGAAGTTGGCAAAGGCGGCCAGGGCGGCGTAAACCTGCTCGGCCACGTCCTCGGACACGTCCCGAGCGGCCATCCCGTCGAACAACCGGTCTCGGAGCCGGTTCATGCGCTCGCCGGACCGCTTGGCTCCCATGGCCTGGCGGAGCTCGTCGGCCTCGGCCGGGGTGAAGCCGGCCACGTCGATGGCGATCTGCATCAGCTGCTCTTGGAAGAGGGGGACGCCCAGTGTTCGCTCGAGGGCCGGCTCTAGCAGAGGATGCAGGTAGGTGATGTCCTCCTCTTTGTTCCGCCGTCGGATGAAGGGGTGGACGGCGTTGCCCTGGATGGGGCCGGGGCGGATGAGGGCCACCTCGATGGCCAGGTCGTAGAAGCACCGGGGCTTCACCCGGGGCAGGGTGCCCATCTGGGCCCGGGACTCCACCTGGAACACCCCCACGGTGTCGGCCCGGCACAACAGGTCGTAGACCTCGGGCTCCTGGCCGATGAGGGCCACGTCGACCCGGACGCCGTGGTGAGCGGCCACCAGGTCGACCATGTGGTGGAGGGCCGTGAGCATGCCCAGTCCGAGTAGGTCGAATTTGACCAGCCCGACGGCGGCGCAGTCGTCCTTGTCCCACTGCAGGACGCTTCGCCCGGGCATCCGGGCCCACTCCACCGGGCAGACCTCGACCACCGGGCGGTCGCAGATCACCATGCCCCCCGAGTGGATACCGAGGTGCCGGGGGAAGTCGAGCACCGCCCCGGCCAGGTCGCGCACCATCGAGGGGATGGCCTCGTCGTCGTGCAGCGACTGGCCGCGGTCGACCGACCCGGCCCAGCCCTCCACGTCGGCCAGCGGGTGCCCGAGGGCCTTGCCGATGTCGCGGAGGGCGGAGCGGGACCGGTAGGTGATGACGTTGGCCACCTGGGCCGCGTGCAGGCGGCCGTAGCGCTGGTAGACGTACTGGATGACCTCCTCCCGCCGGCCCGACTCGATGTCGACATCTATGTCCGGGGGGCCGTCGCGGGCGGGGGAGAGGAACCGCTCGAAGAGCAGACCCAGCGACACCGCGTCCACGTTGGTGATGCCCAGGGCGTAACAGACGGCCGAGGTGGCGGCCGAGCCGCGGCCCTGGCAGAAGATGTCCTCTTCTCGGCAGAACCGCACGATGTCCCACACGGTGAGGAAGTAGCCGGGAAAGCCGAGGGCGTCGATGACGGCCAGCTCGTGGTCGAGGCGCTCCCAGGAGCCGGATACCCGCTCGTCCTCCCGGGGGCCGTAGCGGTCGGTGGCCCCCCGGCGGACCAGCTCGACGAGCCAGGTCTGCTCGGTGTGGCCGGTGGGCACGGGGAAGTCGGGGAGCCGGGGGGCGACCAGATGGAGGTCGAAGGCGCACACCGCGGCGATCTCGGCGGCGCGCTCGACTGCGCCGGGCCACCGGGCGAACCGCCGTTGCTGCTCCCCCTCCGACCGCAGGCAGGCCGTGGCCGAGGGTGGGAGCCAGCCCTGGAGCTCATCGAGCGGGCGCCGGGCCCGCACCGCGGCCAGGGCCGTGGCCAGCTGGAAGCGGGCGGGGGAGGCGTAGTGCACGTTGTTGGTGGCGACCGGGCTCACCCCCCGCTCCACGGCCAACAGGGCCAGGGCGTCGTTGCGCGCCGTGTCGAGGGGATCGCCGTGGTCCCACAGCTCAACGGCCACGTCGTCCCGGCCGAAGCAGTCGATCAGGTGATCGAGCTGCCGCGCTGCCGCGGCGGGCCCGCCGGCGGTCAGGGCACCGGCCACAGCGCCCTTCCGGCAGCCGGTCAGGACCTGCCAGTGGCCGCCGTGGCGGCCGGCCAGCTCGTCGAGGGTGAAGATCGGCTTCCCTTTCTCCCCGCCGGCCAGGTGGGCCTCGGCGATGCCCCGACTGAGCCGGGCGTAGCCCTCGGGGTCCCGGGCCAGCACGATCAGATGGGTGCCGCTCGGGTCGGGGACACCGGTGCGGGCGGCGGAGGGGAAGAGAGCGAGCTCGACGCCGAACACGGTGGGCATCCCGAGGACCCGGGCCGCCTCGGCGAATCGGACGGCGCCGTAGAGGCCGTCGTGGTCGGTGAGGGCCAGTGCCGACAGCCCGAGGCGGGAGGCCTCGGCCACCAGCTCCTCGGGATGGCTGGCGCCGTCGAGAAAGGAGAAATTTGAGTGCGCGTGTAGCTCTGCGTAGGCCACTGGGGGTGCTGCCTCTGCTCGTGGTATTGCTTTTACTGCTTTTGTGTACTTGTACTGCTTCTGTCCGTGCGCTCTTTCTGCTTGCTTTGCTTTGCTTTGCTTTGCTCGTCTTGTCTTGCTCTGCTCCTCCGGACCGGCTGTCGGTCTGACCAGCCCGACTCAGCCGTAGGTGGCTTCGACCCACCACCGGCCCTGTTCGGTCAGCAGCAGCTGCGCGTCCTCGCCGGCCAGCACGACCTGCATCCGGGCCGTTCGTCGCCGGGCCCGTGACCACCACCGCTCCTCGGCCGGCCACGGACCCGCCCACGCGGTCACCGCCGCCCACGGCCCACCGGCCACCGACAGACGCCCCGGGGTGGCGGTGAGGAGGCCGCGCCCCGACACCACCACCGGTTCGCCGGCATCGTCGACCACCTCTGCCCCGAGCGGAGGGGTGTGCACGATCGCCGGGGCCGGTGGCGGGATCTGGCCGGGCCACGGCGCGTCGAGGGTCCTGTCGCTGGGGGTCTCTCGTGCTCCCCAGGTGACCAGCCGGGACCGCTCCGCCGGGCTGCGGCCCCCCTGTAGGCGGATCCGGAGCACGCCGTCCGCCCCGAGGAGGCGCTGCACGTCGGCTAGGGTCCGCGCCGCCCGGGCATCGCGGTCGCTGGCACCGCCCCAGAAGCCGCCCTGGGTGCTGGCTGCCGGCCTTCCCCCGTGCTGATGTCTCTCGATGTGGCGGTCGATCCCCGGTTGGCGGAGCCCGGCGAGCTCCCCACTGTCTCCTCGGGCCACGCGGTGACAGGCCACCCCGTCTGCGCCGAAGCGTCCGAGGACGTGGCGCTCGGGGAGGGCGGCAAAGTCCCCGAGGGTGCGGATCCCGAGCCGGGCCAGTAGCTCGGCCAAGTCGGGGTCCCCAAGGGCTGACACCGGCAACGGGGCGAGGAACGCCGGCGTGGTCCCGGCCGGGACCACCAGCGCGGCCCGGGCGGCCAGCACGGCACCGAAGAGGCCATCGGCGATGCCCACCTCGGCATCGGTGATGGCCGCGGTGGCCCCGGCGACGAGGTCCACGAGTGCCTGCTCGCCTCCGAAGTACCGGGCCGGCCCGCGGGCGGGGAGCGAACAGATGCCTGGCCGGACGGCCTCGACCCAGGGGCAGTACACCTCCACGGCGGCGAGCACCGAGACGAAGGTCCGGAGGGTGGCGCCCCCCTCGTCCTCCTCGAGGAGCCCGGGGCACCGCACGACCAGCAGCCGGTCCATCACGCCGGCACGCCCGTCACGCCGTCAGGGTCGCCAATCTCATCGGGCCCGGCGATCTCGTCGGGGCCGGCAATCTCCACGGATCCCGCCGTCGAGGGCAGCCACAGGTCCTGTCGTCGTGGCCGGGCCGCCGACCGGCGACCGGTTGCGGTCACCGTCACCCGCCGCCGGCGGAGATGGCCGTCCCCCCTGCCGATGCCGTCCCACCGGGTGTTCTCGACGCTCAACCGCATGTCCGGGCACTCGGGCCAGCCGACCTGTCCGGGTACGACAATGAGGATCGCCCCTCGGTCCCTGGTGCGCGCCAACAGGCGCCGGGCCATGGCCGGTCGGACGGGAAAGGGCGGGCACAGCACAACCACGTCCATCCCTTCGAGGAGGGCGGCGGTCGAATCGGCCCACTTCGGTCCCGGGGAGGGGAGGAGGACCAGGCGGGCGAGGTCGATCCCGAGATCGTCGGCGGCCACGGCTCCCAGGCCGCAGATTCCCACCGCCGCGCACCATGACCCGGCTGACGAGGCTGCACCCAGGAGCGACAGGCACAGGGTGAGCCCGCTGGTCGTGGCGCTCGTCCTGCCGGTGGCCTCGCTCGCCCCCTCGCCGGTGACGACGATGGAGGTCCCCCGGCGAAGACCACCACCGGGAAACAGGCCCTGGAGGGGAGGGATCACCGGCAGGAGCTGGCTCTCGCTCGAGGAGGTGGGCCGCGCCCGCTCGGCCAGGACGGCCAGGGACTTACGGACGGCGGGAGCCCTGTCCTTCACTGGGTTTCGGCCAGCACCCCTGGCCTGACCGGCGTCCGACGGCGCCCCGGGCTCGTCGACTATTGCATCGAACATATGTTCGTACAGTAGTCGTTGCCGGGACCGTCAGCTCAAGGCCTGGACGGAGCTCGTCCCGTAGACCCGGACCGCCAGGATCGAGCGCCCGGGACGACCGGCCGGGACGACCGGCGTCGTTGTCGGTGACCGACGGGAACCGAGGACCGGTCGGGGTGTTGTTTGACAGCAGCAGCCGGCTGCAGCAGTGTTCCGGCGACAGGCCGACAGCCCGTCCATCCAGGGGGGATGGCCCCGGCTGCACGGAGAGAGGGCTGAGAGCCATGCCGGACAAGGTGAGCACTGACTCAAGCCGACCGCGTGTCGGTTTTGTGGGGTTGGGGAGCCAGGGTGGCCCCATGGCCCGCCGGATCGTCGAGGCCGGATTCGCCACCACCTTGTGGGCCCGCCGACCGGAGTCGCTGGAGCCACTGGCCACCCAAGCGGCGACGGCCGGTTCGCTGGTCGAGCTCGGTCGCGTGAGCGATCTGGTGGCCGTGTGCGTGGTGAACGACGACGATGTGCGTTCGGTGCTCCTCGGGCCCGACGGGATCCTGGCCGGTATGGGGGAAGGTGGACTGGTCGCCATTCACTCGACGGTGCATCCCGAAACCTGTCGCCAGGTGGCCGACTCGGCGCGGCCGCTGGGGATCTCGGTGATTGACGCCCCGGTCAGCGGGGGTGGTCGCGCCGCCGCGGCCGGCAACCTGCTTGTACTGGTGGGCGGCGACGTCGACGACCTGCAGCGGGCGCGTCCGGTGCTGTCGACCTATGGCAACCCTGTCGTGCACCTGGGGCCACTCGGTAGCGGCCAGGTGGCAAAGCTCATCAACAACGCGCTCATGACGGCCCAGCTCGGCCTGGCCGACGATGCATTGCGTGTCGGGGCCGCGCTCGAGCTGGATGCCGGGGCTCTGGCCGAGGCCCTGGCCCACGGCAGCGGGGCCAGCTTCTCACTCGGGGTTAGGGCCCAGATGCCGTTGATCCAGTTCCCCGCCGGGGACCTTCTCCGCAAGGACGTGGACATTCTGGCGTCGGTAGCGGGGAGCGGCGGCACCGATCTCGGTGCCCTTCGAGCCGCGGCCGAAGCGGCATTGGGTCGCGTTTTGCCCCGCGGGGGCTGACGGGAGGCCAACGGTCGGGCCCGCGCAGAAATCCGGGCCGAATGCCGTCACAAGCGCCTGCGGATTCGTTACGATGTGTGCACCAGAGAAAGGAGGTGGTCCAACTGATAAGTCATAGACGTGGGACTCTGGAGGTGGCTGGCCGCTAAGGCGGCTTGTCGGACCACCTGGCGAATCCCAGCCAGTTACCCGCCGAACCCTCTAGCCGGGAACTAGTCCCGCTCGGCGCAGTCCGGAGTGTTCGGTGCCTTTCAATATCCGTACTAACGACTGAAGGGCGTCCCCTCGGGGGCGCCCTTCAGTGCGTTCGGGCGTTCGGGCGCACCAGACCGCTCTCCGGGCCGAATTCGTTTGTGTCACGAGGCTTCGTTCTATTGCACTTGATCTCGTTTTGTGTCATGAGACCTCCGTAGGTCGGCCGCCGTGCGCCCGGCGAGCGAATGGATGACCCGGATCGTGGCCCGCGTCACCGGTTCGAGACTCGGGACATGGACCTTGTCGATGGTGTCCTGGGCATCGAACAGGTACATCGGGGCCGTCAAGAAATGCACCAACGGCACCCCGGCACCGTAAAAGGCGGAGCCATCGGTCGGGGGGCTGTCTCCGAATTGGGTAGGCAACAGCACGAATGACCGTCGCAGGTCCTCGCTGCGAAGGGCGTCGGCCACCGTGGCCTGCAGGCCGCGCTCAGGACTGGTGAACCACCAGCGAGGTTCGGGCCGCCCGGTCAACCGGAGGTGTTCACCGTCTCCCTGCACCTCGCCTGCCGCATGCTCGAGGTGTACCTCGAGCACTACCTTCTCCAACTCTGCCGCATGCCGCTCCACGTAGGACCTCGTGCCCGCTCCTCCCGCCATATGGCCGGCGGTGAGCAAGAACGTGAGGTTGTGCGGCCTCTCGGATGCCGGCACGCCGGCCCAGTACCGGGCCTGGGCCAGGACGAGTGCCATGCCACTCACATCCTCGACTGCCGAGGCCCAGGGTGCATCGTGGTGTGAGCCGATGATCACCATCTCGTCACCACGGCCCGGTAGATGTCCCACCACGTTGTGGCAACGGACATTGGTCCGCGTGCCGTCGACGCTGAGCCGGGCTCGCTTGGGCCCCTGGCCCAGCAACTCTTGCAGGCGCAGTCCTTCGGCCCGGCTCAGCCACAGGCCGGACATGGCACGCGGTCGGGTGTCGTAGGGGACGTAGTACCGAGACGTCTCCCACGGGACGCCGGTGAGGACACCGACGTACCCGACAGCACCTGCATGGAGGGCGGGGTCAAGGACCAGGTTGAGGCGGGGACCGAAGGGCAGCGTCTGAAGCAGCGTGTCGAATTATCCCTCCGGGTCGAAGACAAACGTCGCCCACTCCCGGAGCAGCGACTGCGGCAGTTCGGTGAGCGTGAGCGGCTCGACGACGATCCGGTCCTTGGCGGTGAGTGGGTCGAACGCCACGAGATCCCTGTCGAGATCGCGGCACCATTCCGTGTAGGGCAGAGCGAAGCCTTCGAAATGATGCGGCGGCCCTGCAGGATCGTCGGGCGACCACACGTCCAGTGTCGCCTCTCCGTACTCCCACATCTGGACCTCGACCGGCTCGAGTGCGACGTCGTACGGACCTACTTCGGCGAAACGTCGAGCGGCCCAGACTTCGGCGTGGCGATCTCCCGAGTGACCCGGCTGGCGAATGCCGAAGGCCAGGATGGCTTCGATGTCAGCCAGCATCCCCTCGGCGGTCGGCGTGTGTTTGATCGCTCTGTTGGGGACCATGTCGAGTGCCTCACATTTCGACTCAGGCTTGGCCCGGTTGGTAGCTGCCGGGCTCGAAGCCAGCAGTCGTGATGGCCAAGCGGTTCCAAGAATTGATCTCGATGATCGCGTACACCAGCTTGCCGAGTTCGTCTGATGAGAAGACTGCAGCGGCCTCTTCGATGACCTCCATAGGAGCGTGGGTCTGGGCGATCAGGGTGACCGCCTCGGTCAGGGCCAAAGCAGCTCGCTCCCGGTCGGTGTAGAAGGGAGCCTCTCGCCAAGCATTCAACGCGTAGAGCCGCTGCTCTGTCTCGCCGGCTGCTCGCGCATCCTTTGAGTGCATGTCGAGGCAATAGGCGCACTGGTTGATCTGGGATGCACGCATCTTCACCAACTCCAGGACCTCCGGTTCGATCCCGGAATTCCTGACGACCCTGCTCAAGCGGCTGAGGGCCCCGTAGCCGTCGCTCCACGGTGTGAACTTCTGCTTGCGATCGTCGGTCATGTGTCGGAGCGTGGTGACCGGCGATTGCCCCTACCGGCGCCTTGCCAGGTGGAGGACGGCATCCTCGACCTTGGTTACGGTGCCGCCAAGATCTTCATCGATGATGCGCTGAATCGTGCGATCGCGGTCGGCACTGTGGGCTCCCCCGTACGTGCGAGTAACGGCGACGTAGGTCTGGGCATCGAGGGTTCGCTCAAATCGATGGTGGCGCACATCGACGTTGGCGAACCTCGGGTCTTCTGCAACTGGGCGGACAGAGCCAACTACGGGCTCGAGGCGCTTGGGCCACAGTGATCCGAATTCCTGAGTCAAGCGGTCCTCGAATGGCTCTTCACCCCAGGAAACAACCTCTGTCCAGACCAGGGCCAAGAGGCCGCCCGAGGGCAGGAGTTTCGCAGCCAGTTCAATGCCCGCCAGTGGCTCGACCCAGTGCCACGCGTTGCAGGCCAGGACCAACTGGACTTGCTCGGTCAGTGGCCAGTCTTCGAAACGACCAACCACAATATGGACCCGGCTGCCTAACTTTTCCTCTGCAACCGCGGCCATCGCAGGGGATGCCTCAATCGCCGTCACCCGAAGCCCGCGGTCAGCGAGGGGTCCCGTCGCGATGCCGGTTCCGGCTCCGACTTCAACCACGGCCATACCCGGTTGGAGCTTTCCGTAGGCCATGATGTCATCGAAGAGACCGGCGGGATAACTGGGCCGGTATCGGTCGTAGGCGAGCGCATGTGCGTCGAATGTCGCTGAGCGGTCGTGTGCCATTCGCCAAAGATCAGACACCGCGGACAGCATAGAGAGGGAACCAGGTTGCAACCAGAGTTGTACCACTGGCCGATCGGCGTTCGGGCGGCCGAGCGGTCGCCGGGGCAGGGTGTAGGCGCTCGCCGGGGCACATGTGGGACAGCTCGCCGGGGCACGGTATGGACATCGCCGGAGATACCCTCCACTCGTGGAATTCCGCGTGGACCGAGTGAAGGCAACGGCGACCTGGGAGCTGCGGCAAGCGGTGTTGCGCCCCCACGAGACCGTCGACCAGATGGCGCTTGCCGACGACGACGATCCGGCAACGGGAACGTTCGGCGCCATCAGCAACGACGGCGAGATCGTGGGAACCGTTCGGGTGGCACCCGGCGCTTCTCCGTTTCCCGTGAGCACATACGCAACGCCCGACTCTCCGACATGGCGACTGCGGGGAATGGCCACCCGTGAGGACGTGCGCAACGGGGGCATCGGCAGCGAGCTCCTCGCCCGGGCGATCCAACATGTGGCCGACCTCGGTGGCGGTCTGCTCTGGTGCAATGCCCGGGTGCCTGCCATCAACCTCTATCGGCGAGCCGGATTCGTGGAGCACGGAGAGGTGTGGGAAGACCCTGACATCGGGCCGCACATCGTGATGTGGCGTGTGGTGTAGTGACACGGAGACGAGGAGGATCCACATGAAGATCGCCATCATTGGCACCGGGTTCATCGGCGGCACGCTGGGCCGGGCCCTTGCGAACGCCGGCCAGGAGGTCACGTTCGGTTCACGCCACGCCGATGACCAGGTGGGCTCGGGGACGACGGCGAGGGTTGCCTCCGTCGGCGACGCATTGGCCGGCTCAGACGTCATTGTCCTCGCTTTGCCGGGCGCCGCCGTCTCCGACCTCACTGCCGAGCACGGCGATGCGCTGGCCGGCAAAGTCGTCATCGATGCCACCAACCGCATGGGAGAAGCAGTATCCAACAGCCGTGCCTCCTTGCCGCCCACGGTTCGCTACGTACGGGCGTTCAATTCGCTCGGTGGCGAGAACATGGCCGACCCTGTTTTTGCAGGTGGAAGGGCTGATCTGTTCTTCTCCGCGCCCGAGGGCGACCGCTCGACTGTCGAGACAGTGATTGAGGGCGTCGGGCTCCGACCCATCTACGTGGGGGAGGACAAAGAGGCCCTCATCGATGCCGTGTCTCAGCTCTGGATCGCGCTCGCCCTGACGCAGGGCCGGGGGCGACGATTGGCTTTCCGAGTACTCGAGGGGTAGATCTCGGCTGACACGACCCCGGAAGGCCCGCGTTGTCACTAGTCTGACCTGGTGCGCTCATAGCCGGTAGTCCTCATCCGACCCGTCCCTCGGTCCTGGAGGCTTCCTGTGCCCGCACCCACCTTTGCGTTGGCCACGCTCATGGCCGTCAACCTCTCTCACGATCGCGGTGGCCGCACGGTGCTCCGCAACGTCTCCTTGACCGTCGGCCCCTCCGACCGCGTCGGTGTCGTCGGCCCCAACGGAGTGGGCAAGTCGACTCTCCTCTCCCTATTGGCCGGCATTGAGGCGCCCTTGGCGGGCTCGATCCGGGTGGACCCACCCAGCGCCACCGTGGGCTACCTGGCCCAAGAGCACGAGCCACATCCCGGGGAGACTGTGCGGGCTGTGCTGACTCGGCGTACCGGGGTCGCCACCGCCGAGATCGAGCTCGCCGCCGCCGCCGGTGCGCTGGTGGAAGGCACCCGAGCCGCCGAACGGCGCTATGAAGTGGCACTCGAGCGCTACACCGCCCTGTCGGCCGGCGATCTTGACGCCAGGATCGACACGGTGCTCGCCGATCTGGGGCTCGGGACCGCAATGGCTGATCGCCAAGTGGCCACCCTGTCGGGCGGCCAGGAGGCTCGGCTGGCCCTAGCCGCCATCGCGTTGTCGCGCTTCGACATCACCTTGCTCGACGAGCCCACCAACGACCTGGACTTCGAGGGCCTCGAACGCTTGGAGTCCTTCGTGCTCGCCCATCCCGGTGGCTTGGTCGTCGTCTCCCACGACCGGGCCTTTCTCGACCGCACCATCACCTCGGTGCTCGAGCTCGATGAGCACGATCACACCGGACGCCTTTACGGGGGCGGGTGGGCCGGCTACCTGGCCGAGCGGGAGACAAACCGCCGCCAACAGCTCGAGGACTTCGCCGTTTACCAGTCGCGGCGGGCCGAGCTGGCCGGTCGGGCACGCCGAGAACGCCAGTGGGCCACGTCTGGTGTGCAGCGAGAGAAGCGCAACCCCAGGGACAACGACAAGGCCCAGCGCGACTTCCGGATCAACCGGACCGAGCAACTCGCCTCCCGGGCCCGCAGAACCGAGCGCGCCCTCGATGCCCTCGAGGTGGTCGACAAACCCTGGGAGGGGTGGGACCTTCGCTTCACCATCGAGCAGGCTCCTCGAGCCGGCGCGGTGGTCGCCCGCCTGACCGGTGCCGTCATCGAGCGGGGCGCCTTCACCCTTGGCCCGCTCGACCTGGAGATCGGCTGGGCCGAGCGGATCGCCCTGGTTGGACCGAACGGGTCGGGCAAGTCGACCCTGGTGGAAGCAATCCTCGGCCGCCTGCCGCTCCGCTCCGGGACGCGATGGCTCGGCCCGAGCGTCGTAGTCGGCGAGCTCGGGCAGGACCGACGATCACTCGGTGGAACGACCAGCGTGGTCGAGTCGGTCATCGCACGATCCGGGCTGACCCTCTCGGATGCCCGGTCCCTCCTGGCCAAGTTCGGACTGAACGCCGATCATGTGACCCGGCCCGGCGCGTCGTTGTCCCCGGGTGAACGGACCCGAGCCGAGCTGGCCACGTTCCAGGCCCTCGGGGTCAACTTCTTGGTTCTCGATGAGCCCAGCAACCACCTCGACTTGCCGGCCATCGAGCAGCTGGAGGCGGCGCTGGCCGGGTTCACCGGTACCCTCCTGCTCGTCTCCCACGATCGCCGGCTGCTCGAGACAGTGGAGCTGACCCGTCGGATCGAACTGGGCTGACCGCCCGCCGAGCCGCATAGCGTGGTGGATCATGTGCGGCCGCATAGCCCTCTACACGGAACCGGAGCGATTGTCCCGAGTGTTCGATGCCGCAATGGCGGCCGGCGTCGACGCGGGCGATCTGCCCCGGTTCAACGTCGGTCCCACCACCGAGATCTTCGGCGTCATCGACGCCGGCAGTCCTCCTGACACCGCTGGATCCAGAGAGCGTCTCCTCGACCGGTTCCGATGGGGACTGATTCCCTGGTGGTCAACTGAAGCGACCTCGGGAGGCCGACTGTTCAACGCTCGGGCCGAGTCGGTGTCGACCAAGGCGGCGTTCCGCGATGCCTTCCGCCTGCGCCGCGCCATCATTCCGGCCGATGGGTTCTTCGAGTGGCGCAAGGAACGCGACGGGTCAGGAATCCGGCCCGGGGGCAAGAGCCAGCCCTATTTTTTCACTCGAGAGGACGGCCAACCACTGGCCTTGGCCGGGCTCTGGGAGGTGTGGCGCGACCCGCTCGGTCCGGATGACCGGTCGGCGTGGATCACCTCGTGCGCCATCATCACTACCACGGCCGGGCCGGACGTGGCCTCCGTGCACGAACGGATGCCGGTGATCCTCGAACGCGAGGCGATCGAGGCCTGGCTGGACCCGTCCGAAGACGTCGAGGTCCTCGAGGCCCTCATGCAGCCGGCTCCGGCGGGGACGCTGGCCCATCATGCGGTGGATCGGCGGGTGGGGAACGTAGCCAATGACGAGCCCGGGCTTCTCGCCCCGGTCGACGTCGACGAGGATGACGTCGTCCCCCTACCGGTGAGCGCGCCGACCCTCTTCGACTGAGGGATTACCCGATGTGCGGGCTAGCGCCGCCCGCACCTCATGCCTATCGCCCTGTGCGGGGCCCAGGCAGCCCAGGGAGCCCATGGAACTAGTGGTTCAGTCCTCGTCGGCGGCTTCGATGGCCTCGGCGAAGGCCGCAGTGTGCTTCATCAGGCGGGCCTTCCGATTGGCGGCCTGGTTCTTGTGGATGACTCCCTTGGCTGAAGCCTTGTCGATCCGCTTGATGGCCAGACGCAGCGCCTCGTAGCTGTCCTCGGCCCCCGTCTCGGCGGCGATGATGGCCCGCTTGGTCCGGGTCCGCAGCTCCGAACGGACCGCCTTGTTCCGGGCGCGGAGCTTCTCGTTCTGACGGTTGCGTTTCATCTGGCTACGGATGTTGGCCACGAGTCGTCCTTGTCTTGCTCGGTCATGCTCGAGAATTCAGTCCCGCCGCCCGAGGGCTGGACCTGGCGGCCGGGATCACGCCCGGAAGCCCATCGGGCGTCTGACGAGACAGTGAAGGTTAGCAGCCCGGCGGAATCCGGTCCCCACCACCCAGCTTCAGGTCCATGCCACCGAACCCGGCACCCCGGCCCCCGGCCTGGGGCCGCCCTGCCTGTCTCGGCCTGGAAGCTTTTCTCCTACTTCGTTTTCCTCCTACTTGTAGTACATGTACATTGTTTACAAGTACTATAAGTACGATGAAAAACAATCCCGAGACCCCGATCAGCGCAGCAACCTCCGAGCCTGCC
>DATDHU010000012.1:0-42763 GCA_036521415.1 Acidimicrobiales bacterium | reverse complement strand
GGGTCCACCGGCATGGGCGAGGTCACCGACCGGAGCCGTTCCCGCCGGACGTCCGTCGTGGCCGCTCCGAAGGCCGACAGGACCGAGGCCAATTCGGGGATCAGCACCCGCGGGGCGCCGATGGCCCGGGCGATCTCGGGCGTGAAGAGCGAGCCCCCGCCGCCGTAGCTCAAGATGGCGTAGAGGCGGGGGTCGAGGCCGAGCGAGGCCAGCCGACCCCGCACCGCCTTGATCATCCCGGTGAGGGCCAATTGGCGGATGCCCCAGGCGGTCTCCTCGGGCTCGAGGTGCAATTGGGCGCCCAGGCGCTCACAGGCGGCGAAGGCCGCTCCCGCATCCAGGGCGAAATCGCCGCCCAGGAAGCGGGTGGGGTCGATGTAGCCGAGCACCACCAGGGCGTCGGTCACCGTTGCCTCGGTCCCGCCGCGCTGGTAGCAGGCCGGTCCCGGAGTAGCGCCGGCCGAGCGGGGGCCCACCCGCAGCATGCCCCGGGCGTCGATCCAGCCGAGCGAGCCGCCTCCGGCCCCGATCGACTCCACGTCGACCAGGGAGAGCGCCGTCCACACGCCCATCATCTCGCCCCGGGTGCGCCGGGCCGGCGCCCCGTCGTCGATGATCGAGACGTCGAACGACGTGCCGCCCATATCGGCCGTGATCAGGTGGGGCGCAACGGTGGCCTGGCTCAGGGCCACCGCGGCGGCCACCCCGGCCGCCGGCCCCGACATGGCGAGGCCCAGGGGCCGTCGGCGCGCTTCACCGACCGTGATGGAGCCTCCCCCCGAGTGCACCAGCAACAGCGGCGTCTTCAGCCCCCGCTGCTGCAACTCCGCCTCGAGCTCCTCGATGCCGGCGAAGGCGCCGGACACGTACGCGTTGAGCACGGCAAACGTCGTCCGCTCGTATTCGCGGATGGCCGGGTGGAGCTCGGCCCCCGACACCACCGGGAGGTCGGGATACAGAGCGCGGGCGGCGGCTACCGCCCGTTCCTCGTGGGAGCGGTTGGCGAAGGACCACAGGAACGAGACGGCCAGGGCCTCGATGCCCTCTTCCTCGACCAGGTGGGTCACGCCCGAGCGGACTTGCCCCAGGTCGAGCGGGACCACCTCGTCGCCGGTCCGGTCGATCCGTCCGTCCACCGCAGCGATGGTGCGGCGGTCCAAGAGGGCGGGCACGGAGAGCCACCCGTCCCCGTCGACGATGCGTTGGCCCCGGGCGACGGGGAGCATCTCGTCGAACCCGCTGGTGGTCAACAAGCCGACCACCCGGCCGGTGCGCGAGGCCAAGGTATTGGTCACCGCCGTGGTGCCAAGACCGAAGCGGCTCACCGTGGTCAGCAAGGCATCGAGGGTGGTGCCGCCTCGCTGGGCGGCGATGTCGGCTGCGGCCAGTACCCCCTTGCCGATCTCCCCCGTCGTGGTGGGCGCCTTGGCCCGCCAGGTGTGGGTGCCGTCGGTCAGCACGCAGTCGGTGAAGGTGCCGCCGACGTCGATGCCGATGCAGGTCCGCACGGTGTCAGCCATCTGTCGTTCCTCCTGTCGTGCCGGTCCCCGCCGCCGAGGCCCCCCGTATGAGCCGGCCCGGCCGGGCGTCGGTGAAGACGCCCCGCTCGAGCAGGATCTCGCCGGCGACCACCGTGGCCCGGATTCCCTCCGCCTCTTGCACCAGGCGTGTGCCGCCGGCCGGCAGGTCGGCCCGCGCCGTCGGGAGCCTCGGGCCGACCGCGGCGGGATCGAAGACGACCACATCGGCGGCCAGACCCGGGCGCAGCAGCCCGCGGTCGGACAGCCCCCACTCGTGCGCCGGCCTGGCCGTGAGCATGGCGATGGCCTCCTCCCAGGTGAACGAGGCCCGCTGGCGCACCCAGTGGGCCAGGAAGTAGGTGGGGATCGCACTGTCCATGATCTGGGAGACATGAGCTCCCGAGTCGGACTGGGCGATGACGGTGCGGGGGTGGCGCAGCATGGCCTCGACCGCGTCGTGGTCCTGGTTGGCGAACGGCTGGGTGAAGTACTGGTCGAAGTCTGTCTCGAGGGACAGGTCGATGATCACATCCGGCGGGCTCGTGCCCCGGTCCCGGGCCAGCTCGGCCACCGAGGGGTTGTCCCCGCTGGGGGAGAGCAGCACCCGCAGGTTCTCGTAGTCGGGCAATCTCGATTGCACCTCGGCCGCCACTGCGGTGGTGACGTAGGGCCCGTGCAGGGCCTCGTCCACCAGCGCTCCTCGACGGTCGGGGTCACGGAGGGCGGCCTGCTGGGCCGACAGGGGCTGGGCCCGCAGCGTGCGCCATCCGGGCAGGCGGTCGTAGGGGAGGCCGATCCGAAACCCGATGACGTTCTGCAGCTCGCGCACGTGGACCTGGCCGACGACGTGCCCGCCGTCGGCGGCGACGGCGTCGAGGAAATCCAAGCCACTGCGCCAGGCCTGCGGGCGCTGGGCCAGTGCCACGCAGGCCAGATGGACCGGGCGCCCCGTGTCCAGCGCCACCTTGGCCAGCTGTTCTTGCAACAGGGTGTCGCCGATGTCCCCGGCCAACTGGAACACCCCGGTCCCGAGGTCACCTAGCACGCCGGCGAGGGCGGCCACCTCGTCCCAGCCGGCCACGTAGCTGGCCACCGGCCCGTCGTCGAGCGTGCGGTGCTGGCTGATGCGGGAGGTCGAAAAGCCCAGCGCGCCGGCCCGCAGGGCGGCCTCGACCTCGGCCCGCATGGCCTCGATCTCCTCCGGGCTGGCCTGGTCGGTGTAGGCCCGCTCGCCCATGACGAAGCAGCGCAGGGCCGAGTGACCCACATAGCCCCCGAAGTTGATGCCCTTGGCCAGCCCGTCGACGGCGTCGAGGTACTCAGGGTAGGTGCGCCAGGTCCACGGCACCCCCACCAACATGTCGTCCCGGGCGATGTCCTCGGCCCGCTCGATGCTGCGGATGGCCAGATCCTTACGGTCAGCCGGCGTCGGGGCCAAGGTGAAACCGCAGTTGCCCATGATCGTGGTGGTGACCCCGTGCAAGGAGGAGCTGTTGCCCAGGGCGTCCCAGAAGATCTGGGCGTCGAAGTGGGCGTGCCCGTCGATGAATCCCGGGGCCACGAAGTGCCCGGCGGCATCGATCTCCCGGTCGCCGCGTTCGGCAATCGGCCCGATGGTGGTGAGGCGCCCTCCATCGATACCCACATCGGCCACCAGGCGCGGGCCGCCCGATCCGTCGATGACGGTGCCACCGCGGATCACCAGCTCGTGGCGCATGCTTCCCTCCTGCCCGCTCCACCGACGGGTTGGCTCTCGGAATCCCCTCCCATCGTATCAAAGTATTAACTCACGGCGCCGGAGAAATCGCCTCCAGGCGGGCGTCGCGCAGCTGTCGTTTGAGCACCTTGCCGCTCGGCTCTCGCGGCAGTCGGTCAACCAACTCGATCCGGCGGGGCAGCTTGAACGGGGCCAGGCGCTCGCGCATGAAGGCCAGCAGGGACTCCTCGCGTTGCATGCTGCCCGGGCGCAGCTCCACCAGGGCGTGCACCCGCTGCCCCATCTTCTCGTCGGGCAGGCCGAAGACGGCCGAGTCCACCACCTCGGGGTGCTCGGCCAGGACGCTCTCGATCTCGGCCGGGTAGATGTTCACACCCCCGCTGATGATCAGGTCGACGCGCCGATCGGCGACGAACAAGAAGCCGTCCTCGTCCAACCAACCGAGGTCACCCACGGTAAAGAAGTCATCGCGCCAGGTGGCCGCGGTCTTGTCCGCCGCGTTGTGGTACTCGAAGCGGAAGCCGCTCAGGGCCGACACGTAGATGGAGCCGACTTCCCCCGGGGGGAGCTCGGCCCCTTCCCCGTCCAGGATCTTGACGGTGATGCCGGCCATGGGCAGTCCCACGCTGCCCGGCTTGGCCAGCCACTGTTCGGGCGAGATCAATGAGACGAAGCCCTCGCTCATGCCGAAGTACTCCCAGACAGAGCCGGGCGGGAACATCTCCATCACCTTGCGTTTGACCGCCACCGGGCAGGGGGCGGCGGCGTGGAGGATCTTGCGCACGCTGGTCCGGTCGTAGGACGACCAGTCCACTTCGAGCAGGCGCACGAAGTTGGCCGGGACCATATGGGAGGTGGTGACGCGCTCGGTCTCGATCAAGGACAGGCAGAGGTCGGCATCGAAGCGCGGCATGATCACCACCCGGGCTCCCTCGAGGAGATGGGAGAGGGCATAGTTGCCCGGGGCGGTGTGATAGGCCGGACCGCACAGCAGGTGCACGTCGTCGGGCCGCCAGCCCCACAGCTCGGTGAAGGGCTGGGGCGCCATGTCCTCACCGGCCGGGACGGGCCGGGCCCGGGCGATCCCCTTTGGCTTACCGGTGGTCCCCGAGGTGTAGTTCATGAAGATGGTCGGGCTGCCCAGGAAGTCCCGCTCCGGCGGGTCGGTGGGCAAGCGGCGCCACTCGGGGTCCTCCACGTTGGCCGCGGCGTGCACGGTGCCAATGCCTTCGATGGCCGGCAGGGCGACGGCCTCGTTGTCGTAGACGAACGCGGCGGCCTCGGAATCGGCCACCATGTAGGCCACCTCCGAGGCGGTGAAGCGGTAGCTCACCGGCACGATGAGCGCGCCCAGGCGGGCGGCTCCAGTCCAGGCGGCGAACACCTCGGGCCGGTTGCCGAGCATGACGGCCACTCGGTCCCCGTGACCGACGCCGGCCCGGGCGAAGAAGTGGGCCCAGCGGTTGGCGTCGGCGTCCAGATCCCCGAAGGTGTCGCGGCGGTCGCCGCAGACGATGGCCGGACGACCGGGATCATGGCGGGCGACGGCGGCAATACCTCGGGGTGGCATCGTCGCTAGTTGGCCGTGACCGTGGTGGTGTCGCGTCCAGAGCGCAGCAACTGCCCGGGAAGCCGGCCGGTGAATTCCCCGTGCCGGACGACCTCGGTCCCGGCTGTCAACACGTGCT
The DNA here is from genome assembly GCA_036521415.1 of Acidimicrobiales bacterium. Taxonomy (GTDB): domain Bacteria; phylum Actinomycetota; class Acidimicrobiia; order Acidimicrobiales; family RAAP-2; genus DASXMT01. Next base: position 37,838 of record DATDHU010000012.1, on the reverse strand, counting down.
CCACCCCGGTGGACTTGGTGGTGAGGCGGGTGGCCCCGGCGGGCAGGTCGCGCACCCGTTCCATGGGCCCGGCGCCCACCCGGTCCAGATCGAAGACGACCATGTCGGCCCACATACCCGGCGCGATCCGGCCGCGGTCGACCAGGCCGTAGAGGCGGGCCGGCACGTCGCAGAACTGCTGGATCATCGACTCGATGGTGAAGATCTCCTTGTCCCGCACCAGTTCCCCGATGCAGCGGGTCGGAAAATCGGCCCCCACCATCATCTCCCCGTGTGCTCCGGCGTCCGACGCCCCGAGGACCACCCGGGGGTCCTTCAACACTTCCAGCCGGGCGGCCGCGGTCCACTCGTCCTCGGGGTACTGGTAGCGCACGAATCCCACCTCCAGCCCGGCTGCCACCACAACGTCGAGCATGGCGTCGAACGGGGTGACGTCCCGTTCCGCGGCCAGCTGCGCAATGGTGCGACCGACCAGGTGCGCGAGCGTCGGGTCCTCGACGTCGTTCACCTCGTAGCCGGCCCAGTTGCGGACCACGACCGGGAGTCCTTCGCTCGGCCCGTCCACGGCCGCCTTGAGCCGGGACCGGGTGTCTGGGTCAGCCAGGGCCCGGACACGGGCCTCCCCCTCCAATGCGAACACGTCGGCCCAGCCCGGGATGGCCCGGAACACGTAGGCCTCCTTGAAGTCGTGGCGCAGCGGCCCGTTTTGGGGCATGAACATCGGGACCACCCGGCCGCCTCGGGCCTCGGCCACGTCGGTGGCCCGGAGCTGGCGCTTGTACAGGTCGGGGGAAGCCCGGTTGATGAGGGGGGTGTTCCAGTTGAGGTGCCGGTTGGCGGCCGCCGACATGTCGGCCATGAGGGCCATGTCGGCGTCGCTGAATCCTTGGAGGAAGGTGCCGGGGATGAACTCGATCGAGGTGCCGGGATGGCGGCCGCACTCGGTGGCCAAGGCGATGAATTCCTCCGGCTCGGCCAGGTTGGGCGGGGTGGGTCGCCCGTCCCCGTCCACCTGCGTGGCCACATTGGCGGTGGAGAAACCAAGTCCGCCAGCGGCGAGGGCCTGGCCCAACAACGTGCACATGGCGCCGATCTGGTCGCTATCGGCCCGGTCGGTCGAAGCGGCCGTGCCCATGACGGCACGACGGATGGCGGAGTGGCCGACCATGAGGCCGAGGTTGAGGGCCAACGGCTTGGCCGCGATGACGTCGAGCAGTTGGGCGAACGACTCCCATTCGTAGGTGACCCCGGCCAAGAGGGCCTCGACCGGGATGGCCTCGACCCGGGCCAGGAGCCGACTCAGGAAGTCGCGGTCTGGCGGAGCGGCCGGGGCCAGGGTGAGACCGCAGTTTCCACTGACGGCGGTGGTCACCCCGTGCAGCGGCGAGGGGCTGAGGGTGGGATCCCAGAAGAGCTGGGCGTCGTAGTGGGAGTGGAGATCGACGAAGCCCGGCGCCACCAGAAGCCCGTCCGCCTCGATGGTGGTGGTGGCGCCGCTGTCGGCCGGGTCCACGTCGACGATCCGTCCGTCGGCCACGCCGATATCGCGCCGCGTCGGTGCACCGCCGGTGCCGTCGACCACTGTGCCTCCGCGGATCAAGAGATCGAGCACGCCTTCCCCCGTTTCTGTCCAGTAGGCCGAACGACCTCACGGGCCACCTTTACATTCTTTATTATGATATCCGACCTGGGGCGAATCCAAGTACGGGAGCGCGCATGGCTGGGACCATGGGGCGACGGCGAGGGCCCCAACCGACGTCGTGCCGGTCGCCACCCGGCCAGGCCAGGAGCGTCGAGGTCCTCGCCGGCGCGGACCGGTGGTTCCGGGTGGTCGACAACGGCAGTTCGGATTGGGTCAGACGTGGGTCGAACCGTCCGGAATTGCGGGTCGAGAGCACCGGGCGTGAGTGCAAAGATGTGTAAGGTAACTGCGGTGACCTCCAGCTTGAGCTATCGGACCGACGACGAGCGCGACGATGTGAGCCGACGTCAGCTGAGCCAGCCGAGGATCGCCGAAATGATCGCCGACAACCTACGGCGACGGATTCTGGCCGGCGAGCTCAACGACGGCGACGTGCTTCCCAAGGTCGATGATCTCCTGTTGGAGTTCCCGGTCTCCAAGCCTTCGATTCGCGAGGCCATGCGCATCTTGGAGACCGAGGGCCTCCTCTCGGTGCGCCGGGGCAACGTCGGCGGCGCAGTCATCCACACCCCGAAGGCCAAGGTGGCGGCCTACATGTTCGGCATGGTGCTTCAGGCCCAGGACACGCTGCTGGCCGATCTGGCTGCCGCGCTGTCCGACGTCGAGCCCGCCTGCGCGGCCAAGGCGGCCGAACGCAGCGTCAACGACAAGAGCCTGGTGGCGAACTTGAAACGGCTGAACGAGGAGCTCGAGGCCGGACTGGACGACGGTCCCGAGTTCACCCGCCTGGCCCGCCGGTTCCACGATGCGGTGGTCCAGGGGTGCGGGAACGCCACCATGGCCCTGGTGACCGGGTCGCTCGAGACGCTGTGGTCGAACCATGAGTCCAATTGGGCCGAATCGACCAATGCCCATGGCGAGTACCCCGACCTGCAGGCCCGCGAGAGCGTGTTGCGCACCCACCTCAAGATCACCGACGCCATCGAGGAAGGCGACGCCGCCCGGGCCCGCCACCTGGTGGCCCAGCACCTGCACGAGTCGCAGCGCTACGTCCTTGCTCAGGGCAAGGACGTACTCATCACCGTCGAAGGCCTTTCCAAGTCCAACTGGTAGGCCCGTGGGACACCCGGTCCCCGCTCAGAGCCCCGAGAGTGCGGCCAACTGCAGCGCGTGATCGGCCGGGGTGCCGATGAGCTGTCGGTCCGTGGTGACCCGACGCAGGTAGAGATGGAGATCGTGCTCCCAGGTGACACCGATGCCCCCGTGGATCTGGACGCAGTCCTGCACCAGGTCGACCATCTTCTGGCCGACGTAGAGCTTGGCCGCGCTGGCCCGCTCGGCAGCGACGTCCCCTCCTTCTTGGAAGGCGTCCACCGCGCCCTCCACCGCGGCATGCGATGCCTCGAGCCAGAGCTTCATGTCGGCCAGGCGGTGCTTGAGAACCTGATAGGAGGAGAGCGGGCGCCCGAAGGACCACCGTTCGGCCGCATAGTCGAGGGTGAGGGCGAAGACGTGCTCGGCCGCCCCAACCATCTCGGCGCACTGCACGATGTTGGCGATCTGGGTCTGGCGGCGCAGGACCGACCCGCCCGCCTCGACGCCGATGATGACCTGGGTAGCCGGGACGACCACGCCCGAACAGGTGAGATCGGCGTAGCGGCGAACGAGGTCGAGGCCGGTGGTGCGCACCCGGCGCAGCCCCACCACGTCGGCCGGCACAACCAGGTGTGCCACCCCGTGGTCCACGGCGACGGCGATCAACAGGCAGTCGGCGTCGGCTCCCGACTCGACCACTCGGGCCGCGCCGTCGAGGACGAGGTCATCGCCGTCGGGCGTGGCCCGTAGAGACGGCGGCGCCCGCAAGAAGGACGACGCCCTCTCGCCCACCGCCCAGGCCCAGACCGCGTCCCCAGCTACCAGCTGACCGAGCAGGCCCAGTACGGGCAGGGTGCCGTCGGCCTGGGCCAGGGTCCAGGCGGCCACGCTCGACGGCAGCAGCGGGCCCGGGGAAACCAGCCTCCCGCATTCCTCGGCCACCAGGGCCAGGTCGGCCAACCCGTCGCCCGATGCCGTGGCCCCGCCCATGCACTCCGGCACCAAGAGCGCCGTCCAGCCCAGGTCGGCTGCCCGCCGCCACCAGTCCCGATCGAACCCGGCCGGGTTCTTGTCGCCCCACAGGCGCACGGTGGACAGCGGGACGGTGTGCTCGATGAAGCGCCGAGTACTGGCCCCGAGTTGTTGTTGCTCCTCGCTGGCGTCGTAGCGCACCGGTCAGCGCCCCACCCGCCCGGCGGCGACGTTGTGGGGCACCGAGTCGAACGGGACGCCGGCGTCGGGTGCGAACTCCCGGGGTAGGCCCAGGACCCGTTCGGAAATGATGTTGCGCTGCATCTCGATGCTGCCCCCGGCCAGGGCGGCGCTCTGGCGCATCAAGAACTTCCCGGCCCACGAGCCCGACGACCCAGGTGCTGCTGTGGCGCCGGCAGAGGCGGACCAGCTGACCATCCCGGGACCGGCCACCTCCAGGCCGGCGTCGGAGCAGTGCAGGACCTTGGTGATCTCGAAGAGCCGTAACAACGATGCCGCCGTGGGCTGGAGGGCGCCGGAGGCGACACCCCGGCCGATGCGATCGACCAGGAGGGTCTGGATGGTGTCCAGTGCCCGGGCCTCGGCCACCACGGCGCGTACCCGGTCATCGCGCCACGTGCCCCACGAGCGGGCCATCTCGGCCAGCTCGTCGGGCGTGGGGGCGACCGGCGTCCCCTCGGCCACCAGGCCGTAGGTGTACGGAGAGGCGGCACCAGCCAGGTTGCGTTCGTGGTAGAGCAACCGGCTGGCCACTTCCCACCCGGCGTTCTCCGCACCCAGGATGTCGTCCCCGTCGATGCGCAGGTCGGTGAGGAACTCCTGACAGAACTCGGTGTCCCCGTTGGCCTGCATGATGGGCTCGATGCCGATCCCGGGTTGATCCAGTCGCAGGATGTACATGGTCAGGCCCCGATGCTTGGGCAGGGACCAGTTGGAGCGGGCGAGGCACAGCGCGTAGTCGGAGAAGTGGGCCCCGGTGGTCCAGATCTTCGACCCGTTGAGAATCCACTGCTCGCCGTCTCGCGTGGCCCGGGTCACGCAGCCGGCGAGATCCGAGCCGCCGCTCGGCTCGCTCAACAGCTGCACCCACAGTTGCTCGCCACGCAGGATGGCCGGGAGATAGCGCTGTCTCTGGGCCTCGGTCCCGAACTCGAGGATCGTCGGCCCGAGTATGCCCAAGGTCACGTTGCAAAGGGTGGGCAGCTCGTAGCCCACCGTCTCCTCGTTGAGGATTTCCTGGAAGGCCGGCGAGCGCCCCTTGCCCCCGTACGCAACCGGGTAGGTCAACCCGGCCAGGCCGCCGTCGAACAGCTGGCGCTGCAGGGTGTGGTGGCGCGCCACATCCCGCTCCGACCCGGTGATCGGCCCCCTGTCCTCGCGGGGGAGATGATGGGGCAGCCAGGCCCGCACATAGGCGCGAAAGTCCCCCGGATCCCGAGGTGGGTCGGCCGACGGTGGGGAATCGCCCTCGGGGGCACTGCCGGTCATGATGGTAATCTTAAAACAATTACCGCGGAGAAGACATGGGCGAGTCAGGGGTGAACATGGCGGGGGCCGACGCGATGCGGGCGGCGGCCTATCGCGCTTCAGGCGGCAGTGACGCGGGGGCGAAGGGCCCGGCCATGACCGAGCGCATCACGATCTCGCGCACCACGACTCGCGGCGGGAGGCTCTCGATCCAGGCCACGGCGCTGGCCACGTCTTCGGGTTCGAGCAACCAGAGTTGGCCGTGCGAGGCCGTATCGAGCATCTCGGTGCGCACCGGGCCCGGAACGAGGAGGTGCACCCCGATCCCGTCTGCCTCGACCTCGGCCGCCACTGCGTTGGCGAAGGCGTTCATGCCCGCCTTGGAGGCCGAATAGGCGGAGAAGCCGGCGACGCCCTTGAGCCCAGCTGTCGACGACAGGAAGAAAATCCGGCCGCCGGGTCGCATGCGGGCCAGGACGGCGCGTGTGAGCAGGTAGGTGGAGCGCAGGTTGGCCTCGATGACCTCGTCGAAGACATCCACGGCGTGGTCCTCGATGGCCGATCCCTGCACGACGCCGGCGGCATGGACGAGCACGGCGGGGTCCACGGCCGTGGCCACGATGTGCTCGACGTCCTGCTCGTCGGTGCAGTCGGCCGACAGCCAGCGGGCACCGATCTCGTCGGCGGCGGCCTGCACGTGATCAGCTCGCCTGGCCACCAACAAGACGTCGTAGCCCCGCCTAAGCAAGACGCGGCCGCACGCTTTGCCGATCCCCCCGCTCCCGCCGGTTACGACGGCTGTTCCCTTGGTCATCCCACCTCCATGCGCTGGCCGGCTGCGGCATCGTGCCATGTCCCCGAGCACCACGTGGGTGATCGGCCTGCCTCTTGTCTTTTAATCTTTTATGATAGAGAATGACGAGACAGCCACGGCGCGGGGATACGGCGGCGGTGGGCCGGCCCAATGGGCTCGGACCGCTCGGGAGGCCGAGGCGCGCCGATCGACAGGGGGAACATGCCCACATCGTTCGATTCACCGACCTGTCCGGTCGTCCATTTCGACCACCACGCGCCGGAGCACGCCGTAGATCCCTGGGCCGTCTATCGGCACATGCGCGAATCGTGCCCCGTTATCAAGAGCGATGCCTACGGCGGCTTCAAGGTGGTCACGTCCTATAGGAACGTCACCGCCGTGGCCCAGGACTGGGCGACGTATTCGTCGGCCCACGACGCCGACGGGACCGGCAACGGCTACGGGGGCGTCACCATCCCGTCGGCCCCGCTGCGCTCCATTCCGGTCGAGACGGATCCACCCGAACACACCCGGTACCGCCGCGTCCTGACGCCGATGTTCGCGTCCGACGAGGTCGAGCGACGCCGGAACCGCATCGACGAGATCGCCCACATGGTGGTGGACAGCGTGATCGAAGCGGGCTCGTGCGACCTGGTGAACGACATCGCCGTCCCCATGCCGGCCGCCTTCACCTTGGACCTGCTCGGCATCCCGATCGACCGCTGGGAGCGGTACGCCGTCCCCATGCACAAGATCGTCTACGCCCCCCAGGACACACCCGAGTACGCCGAGGCCGTCGAGGGTACGGCATGGATCCTCGAAGATGTGGCCCGCGAACTGGCGGATCGCCGGGCCGGCGCCGGCGATGGTGACGACCTGCTGTCGCATCTGCTGCGGGTTGAAGTGGACGGCGCCCGTCTGGACGAGCAGTCCATTCTGGAGATCGCATGGTTGGTCATCGTCGGCGGTCTCGACAACACCGCCTCGCTCTTGGCCAATGCGTTCCTGTGGTTGTGGCAGCACCCGGACGAACGCGATCGGCTCCGGGGTGACGAGGAGTTGACGGGGACGGCCTTCGAGGAGTTCTTGCGCTACTTCACCGTGACCCAGGCCCTGTCCCGCACGGCCACGAAGGACACCACCATCGACGGGTACCCGATCACTGCGGGGGAGCGGGTGTTCATTGTCTGGGCCGCCGCCAATCGAGATCCGGCCGCCTTCGATCGTCCGGAAGATGTGGTGCTGGACCGAAGCCCCAACCGTCACCTGGGCTTCGGCTGGGGACCCCACCGTTGCATCGGGGCGCTGGTGGCCAAGGAGATGTTCCGGACCACCCTCCAGGCCGTTCTGACCAGAATGCCCGACTACGTCATCGACCAGGATCAGGTGCGGCGCTATCCCTCCGTGGGGATCGCCTGCGGGTTCATCGCCATGCCGGCTACCTTCACCCCGGCCGACCGCCGAGTGGCGGGCCCCGACCGAGCGGCCTCCGGCTCATGAGTGAGCTGGCCGCCTTTGCCCTCGACGGGCGGACGGCGGCGGTGACCGGAGGTGCGCTCGGCATCGGGGCCGGGATCGTGGCCGCCCTGTCCGGGGCCGGGGCCCGGGTCATGTTGATCGATCGCGACGTCAAAGCGGCGCGCACCACGGCCGAGATCATCAACGGTGGCCCCGACCCCGCGGTGGACGTGCTCGAGGCCGACGTCAGCGCACCCGAGGACGTGGAGGGGGCCATCGAAGAGGCGGCCCGGCGCTTGGGTTCGCTGGACGTGCTGGTCAACAACGCCGGGATCTACCCGACCCGGACCCTGCAAGAGGTGACGCCCGACCTGCTCGACTCGGTGTTGCGCACCAACCTGTGGGGCACCTTCTTTGCCAGCCGGGCCGCGGGGCGCGTCATGGGAGTCCGGGGCGAGGGGTCGATCATCAACATCGCCTCCTTGGACGGGATCAAGCCGAGCATGGTGGGACTGTCCATGTACGGCGCCTCCAAGGGTGGGGTCATCGCCTTGTCGAAGCATCTGGCCCTGGAGATGGCCCCCCAGCACATCCGGGTCAATGCCATCGCCCCCGGGGCGATCGAGACCGAGGGGGCGGCCAAGATGACCGAGACCGGCAACATGACCGAGGAGGACCGCCAGAACATGCTGGCCGCATTCCGCGCCCGGATCCCCCTGGGCCGGTTGGGGGCGCCCAACGACCTCGCTGGTGCCGCCATCTTCTTGGCCTCATCGGCCAGCGCCTACGTCACCGGCGCCGTCCTGCCGGTCGACGGTGGGCTGCTGCTCTCCTCGTGAGCTGCGGGGCGAGCTCTCACAGTTGCTATTTTTGCTATGTTGGCTTGATCCGGACCGGGTCTCGGGAGGCAGCATGCCAGCAGCGCAATTGATCATCGATTCGGACAGCCATGTCACCGAACCAGCCGACGTGTGGACCTCGCGTGTGCCCAAGAAATACCTGGATGACGTGCCCCACGTCGAGCGGGTGGACGGCGCCGACGTCTGGGTCCTGCGCCAGCAGCGCATCGGCACGGTCGGGGTGACGGCGCCGGCCGGCTGGCCCACCTTTCCGCCCGAGTACCCGCCCACGTTTGCCGACTGCCACCCCGCCTCGTCTGACGCCTCGGCTCGGTTGGCCTACCTGGACGAGGCCGGGATATGGGCCCAGGTGCTCTACCCCAACGTGGGTGGGTTCGGGAGCGAGAACTTTCTTTCCATACCCGACGATGAGCTCAAGCTGCTGAGCGTTCGGGCCTACAACGATTTCCTGTTGGATTGGTGCGCCGTCGATCGGCGCCGACTACTGCCCGTGTTGGCCACGCCGTTTTGGGACGTGGACGCCACCGTGCAGGAGGTGACGCGCTGCGCCGAGGGGGGTGCACGGGGCATCTTGTTCACCGGCGAGCCCCAGCGTTATGGCCTTCCGGTGATCGGGAGCCGTCACTGGGACCCGCTCTGGTCGGTGGCCGTCGAGACCGGCCTGCCCGTGCACTTCCACATCGGCAATGCCGGCGACCTGCCCAGCTTGCTGACGCCCGAACGCTACGAGGCGCACGGCGTCGCCGCCACCCAGGCCTATGGGGCCGTCGATTTGTTCATGAAGAACGGTGTCCAATGTGCCGACCTCATCACCTGCGGGATGCTGGCTCGTTGGCCCGACCTGCAATTCGTCTCTGTCGAGAGCGGGATGGGTTGGTTGCCCTTTGTGTTGGAGGCCGCCGACTACAGCTGGCTCGGAGCCTTTCGTCCCGGCCGGGCCCGGACCGACGCCGACATCCTGCCCTCCGAGCTCTTCGCCGAGCACGTCTTCGTCACCTATTGGTTCGAGACACTGGCTCCGCGGTATTTCCTCGATCTCATCCCGGTGGACAACGTCCTCTTCGAAACCGACTTCCCGCACACCACCTGCCTGTTCGGGGATATCGATCAGACCATTGCCGACAACCTCGGACACGTCTCCGAGGAGGTCCGGCGCAAGATCCTGTGGGAGAACGCGGCGAAGCTCTATCGCATCGAGAACCCGCCGGCTGACTGGCCGCCCCTGGTGTAGGCGTCGCGGCCGGTCTCATCCGGCCGACCGAGACTGGTCGAAGGGACCGACGGGCGAAAATCTTATGTGGCCGTCCCGGCGTAGAACTGCTGGGCCCACTTGCGGAATCGGGTCACCAGTTGTTCGCCCGCCGTCAGGCGGGGGCGGGGTTCGTAGCGCTTGTGCTCCCAGATGACGAGGTCGGTCTCGAATTCGTTGATGACGCGGTCCTGAGCCTTTTGGGCCAGCGCCAGGGCCGACGCCTGGTCACGCTCCTCGCCCCCTCCGGCCACCCGGGCGGTGGTGAGGAAGCGGGCATGGACCCGCTTTTCGTCGATGGGGGTCAGGGCCACCATGGCCACCGTGTCGACCACGCCCGTGATGCGGGCCACGTCGATGCCCAGTCCCCACAGGTCCGAACTGACGCCCCCTTCGAAGTACCCCTTCTTGCTCTTGAGCAACTGATTGGTCGTCGTGGCGGTCAACCGCGGCCCGGCGATCTCGACTTCCACTTCGGGCATCCGGGCCGCCTGGTGCACGGTCAGGAAATGGGCCAGGTCGACGGAATTCTCGAACACCTCCTGGGGATGGACGTGGATCTCGAAGTCGGTGCGACTGGGCGGCCCGAACTGGGGGTCAGCGAATTCGGCAATGGGTTCCACCTCCCAGGTCGGTTCCAGTTGCCTCGGATGGTGCCAGGCCAGTATGAGGCCACCGGACTCCCGAACGGGCCAGCAGCGGAGTCGGGCCTGGGCATTCGGGCGCGTGGCATAGGGGATGGCGATGTTGCGTCCGTCCACCCCATAGGTCCAGCCATGGAACGGGCAGATCACGTCGTCGCCCTCGACGCGGCCGCCGTAGCCGATGTGCGCTCCGAGGTGCGGGCAGAAGGCATCCCGCACATAGGCCGTGCCGCTCTCGCCCCGGTAACAGACGAGGGCGGTGCCGAAGTAGTCGAGCGGCCGGACATCACCGGGTCCGAGCTCGTCGGAGTAACCCACCACGAACCAGCCAATGGGAAAGGGTTCGATCAAGAACCCCTCCCGATGTGCCTCAGCGTCGCTCACGGCGATCCTCGAATCTCTTGGGCTTGCTCTGCGTGTGGCGTCCGGTGGCCTCGTCGAGCGCTCCGGCGCCCATCAGTTCGGTGCGCACTCGCACTCCCAGCTTGGCGCGTAATGTCCGGGCTATGTCGGTGGCCACGGTGCTCTCCGACTCGGTGCCGGCCCACTCCGACTCGAGCCGTACGGTCAGCTCGTCTCGGGCGTCGATGGTCTCGGCCACCACGAAGTACTCGGTCCCCACCCGTTCGTCGGCCGTGGCGATGCTGCCGACCGCTTCGGGCCACACATTGGTCCCGCGCAGCTTGATCATGTTGTCGCTCCGCCCGGCGAAGTAGTCCATCTTGCGCATCCAACTGCCGCAGGCGCAGCGATGGCGTGGGTGGAGACGGGCCAGGTCCTGGGTGTTGTAGCCGATCTGGGCACTGCCCGTCTTGTACAGGCAGTGCACCACCAGGTTCCCCTGCTCACCGTCGGGCAGTGGCTCGCCCGTGTCCACGTCGACCACCCGCACCACGAAGGCATCCTCGAGTATGTGCAGGCCGCCCCGGGCCGGGCATTCGATGGCGACGTAGTTCACCTCGTGAAATCCGTAGCTGTCATAGGCCGGTGCCCCCCAGGCCGCTTCGATCTGGTCGGCCAGGCCGCCCGTCGGAACGGGAAAGCACCGGATGGCGAAGTCCTTGAGCGGGTCGAGCCCCATGTCGGCGGCAACCCGGGCCATGTGGAGGAGATAGTCACCGATGGTGAGGATGGAGGCGGCGCCGTATTCGGCCGCCAGTTCGAGCTGGCGCGCCGTAGGGGTGACCTGCCCCGAGCTGGTGGTGAGGGGAGTGGCGCCCAGCCAGCGATAGAGCGCCTCGTCGGCGCAGGCCGCCCCTTGGTGGATCCCGTAGGCCCAGGCATTGAGCACGACGTCCCCGGGGCGCAGGCCAGCCAGGTAGTAGGCCCGGGCGGACAACAGTGCCCCGACTTCTCGATCCCATGGCGAGTAGAACGTGGGGCGCGACGTCCCGGTCGTTCCCCCGCTGAAGTAGAGACGAGCCGGTTCCTGGCGTCGGTCGGCCGCGCTCATCCCCTGATAGTCGCCCCAGGGCGGATGCAAGGAGATGCTGGTTCGGATGTCGTCCACGGTGTACGTGGGGATGAGGGGAACGTCGTCCAACGTGCGAACGGTCGAGGGGGCAAACCCGCTCTCCCGCCACAGGCGTTGGTAGAAGCCGATGTTCGAGGCGCGTTCGAGTTCGGACTTCAACCGCACCAATTGCAGGTGCTCGAACCGATCGGGTTCGTCCAACCAGCGCGACTCGAAGAATTCCGGGGCCGGGGGATACAGGCGCACGATGGCGTCGAAGTCGACCGAATCATGGGGACGGTGGATGGGGGAGGCCATCGCTCAAGCCCCGATCGTGGGCGGGCCACCCCTCACGCCGCGGCGATCTTCCGGGCCAGTTGCTGCACCGAAGGGACCACCTGCTCGATCGCATGGTCGTCGACCGACTGGGCCAGGTCGTCCCGACCCGCCGCCTCGAGCATGGGACGCAGGCGAGAACGCAGGCACTCCATGGCAAACTCGACGGGATCTCCGCACGCGGCCACGTCCATGGTCACGATGACCTGGTATCCCTGGTCGGGCAGTACGTAGTGGTAGTGCGGGCCGTGGTCGAAACAATCGAAGCGCAGATGCTCGACGCCCGTCTCGGCTTCGATGACGTGCACGGAAGGGCCCGAATCGTCGAGGTCGGTGGGCTGGTTCACCCGTAGTTCCTCCGCTTGGCCGGCAGTCAGATCGCCCAACCCGGTGCTGACGACGTCGTCGTCGATGGCGCGGCCTTCGACCCCGATACGGAGGGCGCCCGCGTCGAAATACGTGGTCGCCTCGTGCACGAGTGGAATCGGCATGATCTCGAAACGGTCCCCGATGACTCCGTACACGGTCCGATCCCTCTGCGAGAGCGCCTGGCGAGTGGAGGAGGCATCGTGTCCGCCGGTGGCGTCCCGAACATTCCCCTCGTCATTACTAAGATCTTTAAGATCACACTAAGAGCAGGCAGCTGAGGCTGTCAAGGTTGGCCGAGGCCATCACCTCGGCCGGCGCACCGTTTCAGATTCGAGTGGGCTCAGACCACGCCGTCACGGCGGTAGGAGGCGACGGCCGCAGCGTCGTAGCCCAGCTCAGCCAGGATCTCCTCGGTGTGTTGCCCGAGCGTGGGGGCGTGGCGGGTGATCTGGAACGCGTCGCCCCGCACCATGGCCGGTTGGCCGATGTAGACGAAGGGCCCGGCCTCGGGGTGTTCGCCGGGGTAGAAGATCTCCCGCCCGGACAGGTGCGGGTCCAACGGAAGTTCGCTCGGGTCGCTGAGGACGGGACCGAGGGGGAGATGCTCCCGAGCGGCCAACTCGACCCAGGCGCTCCGGGAGCGGGTGCGAAAGAGCCGGGCCAGCTCGGCCCGCAGGTCCGGATCGTCGTTGCCGTAGTCCACTGTCCCGGCAGGATCAATCCGACCCCGAAGGTCCTCGCGGTGAACGGCCCGGCAGAAGCGTTGCCAGAATTTGGTCTCGATACAGCAGAAGAGGACGAATTTCGCGTCTTCGGTCTCATAGAAGCCGTACTTGGGCCCGAGCTCGTCAGGGGGAATGGAACTGCGGTCGTTGATCCGTTCCGCATTGATGCTGTAGGTGGCACCCACCCAGGCATTGGCGATCACGGCGTCGGCCGAGGAGACGTCGATGGCGCAGCCGCGCCCGGTCCGTGCCCGCTGCACCAGCGCGGCGGCGATGTGCATGGCGGCGTAGACGGCACCGGTGGCATGACCTTCGCCGCCGTACTCGGTCGAGTTCATGGTTGAGCCCGCGGCGCGCCGGCGCGGCGCCCCAGCCGGATCCAATTCGACCGGGAGGGCGCCGGCCAACGCGTCCATCATCTGGCCGTGGGTCGGGATGGCGGCATAGGGCCCGCTCCCGCCAAAGCCGCTGTAGTGGCAAAAGACAATGCCGGGATTGTGCTCCATCTGTTCCTCGTAGCCGATACCCAGCTTTTGACAAGCCCCGGCGGCGTTGCCGTCCACGAAGACGTCGGCCGATTCCAGGAGTCGCCAGAACACGGAACGCCCGGCCTCGGATTTCAGGTCGACCGTCACACTGCGTTTGTGTCGATTGGCCTGCAGGAAGGCCGGGCTGAAGTGGGGGGTCACCTCGCCCAGCATGTCGCGCAGATAGTCGCCGCCGCCGGGGCTTTCGACCTTGATGACGTCCGCCCCGAGGTCACCGAGGAGCGCCCCCAGCCGGTCGCCGTTGAAGAGCATGGCCGATTCGACCACCCGGATGCCCCGCAAGAGGGAGCTCACCGCGTCGCACCTCGGGAGGGTCGGGGCGGCATTGCGTCGGCGTCCGGTGGGCGCGGGCCGGCCCCGGGGGCGTGCTGCATGACCTCGGACCTAATCGACCAGCGCAGGGAGGTGGGAGGTGAAGCCGCCATCGACGGCGATGACTTCGCCGGTGATGAAGGAGGCCTGGTCCGAGAAGAGGAAGGAGACCACCTCGGCCACGTCATCGGTGCGCCCGAGACGAGCCAGGGCGTTGTGCTCCTCCAGGCTGGCCAGCATGGCCGGCTTCACGTTCTTGCGGGCCGCATCGGTCATGATCATCCCGAGGGCGATGGCGTTGCACCGCACGTCCTGCTTGCCGTAGGCGTTGGCCACATGTCGGGTCAAACCGTGCAGGGCCGCCTTGGAGACCCCGTAGGCGGCTCGGATCCGCTCCGCCTTCAGACCGGCGGCGGACGAGGTATTGACGATCGAACCCCCTCCCCGCTTCAGCATCTCGGGGATGGCGTGCTTGCAGCCGAAGAAAGGTCCGCGCAGATTGACGGCCATGGTCCTGTCCCAGACCTCGGCCGGCAGGTTGACGACATCCATGTCCCTCCCCATGGTTTCCACCTTGGTCCCAGCGGCGTTGTTGTGCAGGCCGTCGAGTCCGCCGAAGGCGCGGACCGCGGCTCCCACCATGGCCTTTACCTGCTCCTCGTCGGTGACGTCGACGCCCACGCCGATGGCGGTGCCGCCCTGTGCCCGGATCTCGGCGGCCACCTCCTCGGCTCCGTCCTGGAAGTGCCCGGCGACCACGACGGCGGCACCGTATCGGGCCAGCGTCAGCGAGGTTGCCCGCCCGATGCCCGAAGCCGCTCCCGTGACCACGGCCACCTTCCCGCTGAGATCCGGCATACCAGGCCCCCCGTTCGTCCGATGGTGAGACTATAAACTTTAGAAGAGAAGAAGGCCACGGCGTCGGCCTTCGAGGACGAGCCACCCGACGACCGGCCGTGGCGACGCGTTTTCGGCCCGCACCAGGTTGACCAACATTTCAATCTAAGATAAGACTGAATCGGTTCTGGGCCGGACGCAGCGAGGGGGAGTACGCGATGACTACCACCAGTGAGCAGCCAAAAGTCACCGGGATGAAGTTGGCGCAGTTCGACCGGCCGATCGCCCCGCCGCTGCCCGATCTGAACCCGGCCCAGGAATTAGCCCTTCTGGCCCGCTGCCTCTATGCCGAGGGGTTCGACGACCATCTGGCCGGCCACATCACCTATCGGCTGGCTGACGGGACGTTCATGGTGAATCCGTTCGGACTGACCTGGGACGAGATCAGGGCCAGCGACGTCGCCCGCATGGACGAGGACGGGCACCAGCTCGAGGGGCCCTGGCCGATCACGCCGGCGATCACCCTCCACGTTGAGCTGCATCGCGCCCGCCCCGGCACGCGCGTCGCCATTCACAACCATTGCCGGTGGAGCACCATGTGGGCCGACATGGGACGGGCCCCAGAGATCTACGATCAGACCGGTGCCCTCTACCACGGGGGCGTCGCCATCTACAAGGAGTACTGGGGGCCGGTCGACAACTCCAGCAACGCCCGGGCCGCGGTGGCTGCCATCGGTGATGCCAACATCGCCCTGCTGGCCAATCACGGCGTGCTCGTGGTCGCCGACGACGTCGAGCAGGCATACCTGCGCGCCGCCTCATTCGAGTGGCGCTGTCGGCAGGCCTGGCACATCGCTGCCGTTGGTGGCGGCGTGCCCATGAATCCCGAGGCGGCGGCCAATTACGGCGAGTTCTTCAACCACAACAACTTCATCGGGATGTTCGCGGCCATGGCCCGGCGCGAGTTGCGTCGCGACCCCACCATCCTCGACTGAGCCCACCCAACTTCCCGACGATCGAGACGGAGCCACATGGCCGCACTGCAGGTCCAGACCGAAGCCGAATCCGACGCGCCGCTCTCCGTCTCTTCCTACCGTTACCCAACTGGCTGGTACATCGTGGCGTACTCATCCGACGTCCCCGCCGGCACCCTCACGAGCCTCCACTACTTCGGTCAGGAGTTGATCTGCTTCCGGGGTGAGTCGGGAACCATCTCGGTACTCGATGCCTATTGCCAGCATCTGGGGGGCCACATCGGCGTGGGGGGCAGCGTGGTGGGCGACGAGGTCAAGTGTCCCTGGCACGCCTGGCAATGGAGGGCCGACGGGACCAACTCACTCATTCCCTATTCGAAGGAGGGCTGCAAGAAGTCGGTGCGGATTCGCACCTACCCGGTGGTGGAGTGGTGCGACATGGTGCTCATGTGGTTCGACCGCGACGGTGGGCCGCCGACGTGGAGCCTGCCCGACGTCCCTGAGCTCGTGACCGGTGACTATTACCCGTTGCATCCCCACTCGCGCATGCTGAACCGGGTCAAGGTGCATCCCCAGATGATCGTGGAGAACGCGGCCGACCCCTACCACATTGCCCCGGTGCACCACGGCGACCGGCCGGCCGAGACGACGTCATTCGAATTGCACGACTACTACCTGCACGCCACGGTCGATGTGAATTACGGCGGCGGCCGACCCACTACCTGGCTGACGCCACATGGCCCGGTCGACGGGGAGGTCGTCTATGACACCTTCGGCCTGGGCATCGGCTTCGTGCGCTTCCCCGAGAACGTGATGCCGTCGGTGCAGATCACCGGTCACACCCCGGTGGACGAGGAGTACACCGACTACTGGTTCACCATGGCCTGCAAGCGTGAAGAAGGTGACGACGGCGACGCCCCGAGTGGCCGGGCCGCTCGCTGGATAGAATTGCAACAAGAGATCATCAAGCAGGACTTCTTCACCTGGGAGCACATGCAGTACCTGGAGAGGCCCTCGTTCGCCGTCGAGGAGGCGAAGAACTACGCCTCCCTGCGACGTTGGTGCCGGCGGTTCTACCCGGCCGATTCGTTCGAGGGATCCGTCCCGTCAACGCAGTGACCGCGGCGGACAAGGTCCTCGAGCCCGTGCTGCGGCGGCATCGTGGGCCACACCGAGAAAGGGGGCGTCGTGGGCGTCATTGAGGACTTCGTGGCCCGGTACGGCGCACACGACTGGGACGGCCTGGCCACGTGCTTCTCCAGTCGGAGCTTCCGACGGGTCGGGCCCTATTGCGATGTGATCGATTCCAGCGAGGCGTACCTGCAATTCCTCCGACGGGTCGTGCCGACGCTCAGCGACGACTACGAGCTACGCACCGTCTCCATCGCCTATTCGGGCGCCACCGCCGTGGCCGAACTGGTGGAACACCTCCAAGTGGACGGCGTCATGAAGGACATCCCCGAAGCGATAATCTTCGCGCTCGACGAGGACGGTTTGATCGAAGGGATGCGCCTCTACCTGCAACAACCCGACGGCCTGGCGCCGGTCGGGGGCCGAGACGCCATGGGCCAGCGACCCACGTGAAACCCATGCAGCCGGGGCGAGAGTCCGCCGATGTACCGAACAGCCATCATCTGACAGGGGTGCGCGAACGATGACGATGTCGTACGAAGACCGACGGACGTTGCAGTCCATGGCCGGACGTGCCGCCGTGCAGGACCTGACCATTCGCCAGTACCGGGCCCTCGAGACGGGCGACCTGACCACCTGGATCGGCACCTTCGTCGTGGCCAGCGTCCTCGAGCTGCCGGGTCACGACCCGATCTGTGGCCATGCCGACCTGCAGAAGTGGTTCGCATCGGCACCCCGACCGGCCGCCGTCCATCTGGTCGATTCGGTCGTGCGCATCGACGGCGTGCGGGGGAACCAGGAGAGCCGGGCGCTCGTGTCCAACGCCGCAAGTCCCGACGGGCTTCGCTGGGAGAAGTCGGTCCCGATGGTCGACGATCTCGTCTACGAGCGGGGACGCTGGTACTTCGTACGGCGTCGGGTCGGGACGTCGGCCGACTGACGGCCTGGGGCTTCCGGCGCCTCCACCGATCCTCTCTGCGTTAACTTTTCGATCATTGGCGGCCATCATGGTGCGCCATTGGAAGGGGTGATCCGTGTCAGATCGTGCGGCCGTGGAGGAGTACCTGGCGGCATTCGCCAGCTGGGATTGGGACCGCTTTGCCGGCATTCTCTCGGACCGGGACCTCCGGCGGGTGGGTCCGTTCATGGATGTCATCGAATCGAAGGACGACTACGTGGCCTTCTTGCGTCAGCTGATGCCCACGTTGGCCAACTACGAGGTACGGGTGGACCGCATCTCGGAGATCGGGCCCCAGCGCTTCTTGGTCGAACTGAGCGAGACCTTCGATGTGGCCGGAGTCCGGACCGAGTATCCCCAAGCCGACCTCTTCGAGGTCGACACGGTCGGCAAGATCAGAGGAGTCAGCATCTTCATGAAGACGCCGGGGGCCCAACCTCCGGTGGAGGGTGCGAGCGCCGACGACCGATGAGGCCTTCCCAGGCGAGGTGCGAACCGGGGCCGCCGTCCCGTCGGATGGTCCGGGCTCAGGATGGCCCAGCCGACGCTGAGCCCGACGGATCGTTCACCACCCAGGCTTTTCCCCAGTGATCGAGGTAGGCCACCTCGGCCAGTGGCTTCCGGCGGGCAGGCCGCAGATCCCCGTCCAGCAAGTGGGCCACCGGGATCAAGGCTGCCTGGGTCACCCCGGGGGGGATACCCAACAATGTGGCCATCGCCTCATGGCGTTCGAGGTGCACGGTGGTCAGGGCCGAGGCCAGGCCTCGGCTGCGCAAGGCCAATTGCAGACTCCACACGGCCGGATAGATGGAGGCCATGAGGGCTCCCACCTGGGCCGGCGAGCTGTCCGGGGTCAGGCGCCCGAGGATGCAGGCCACCACCAGCACGGGCACCCGATCGAGATGGGTGGCCAGATGCCAGGCCCCGTCGAGCATGCGGTCGTCGGCGGTCTCCGTCGTTTCAGGCCGGCGTCCCCCCGAAGCGGCCCGGTGGGATTCGAGGTACAGGTCCCTGACTCCGGTCTTGACGGCGGGATCGGTGATGACGACCCACCGCCAACCTTCCAGCGCCCCGCCCGAGGGCGCTTGCAGTGCCAACTCCAGGCAGTCCCGCACCACCCCGAGATCCACCGCACGGTCCAGGTCGAGCCGTCTCCGTACGGTCCTGGTGGTGCGGAGCAGCCAGTCGATCGTGCCCGGATCGG
Source organism: Acidimicrobiales bacterium (assembly GCA_036521415.1). Classification (GTDB taxonomy): domain Bacteria; phylum Actinomycetota; class Acidimicrobiia; order Acidimicrobiales; family RAAP-2; genus DASXMT01. The sequence continues at coordinate 18,790 of DATDHU010000012.1, read as the reverse complement.
CCCGCGGGTGACCGATGGGCGAGGGCCCTCCGGCGATCACGAGAGAAGACGGCCTGGTGCGCCCGCCACGGGTTCGCCGATGCGCTCGAGAAGGTCGAGCGAGTACTGCACTGTTCCGGTCAAGGTCTCGGCCGTTTGAGCGGCCAAATACACGGCCGACTGACCCATGGCCTCAGGCTCTTCGATCATGTCCGGGGGAACATCGATGCCTCCGGCCACGGCTCCCTCGGTCATCACCACCTTCTTCGGTGCCAGGCAGTTGACCGCCACGTTGTACGGGGCCATTTCGGTGGCCAGCCCGGCGTAGTACCGCTCGATGCCCGCCTTGGAGACCCAGTACGCATTGGAGCCCAGTTCGGTCATCAGGACGCCGGTCGTGGTGATGGCGATCAGCGAGCCGCGTTGGCGCTCCATGACGGTGGGCAGCACCGCCCGGGTCACCAAGAACGTTCCCGTCAGGTTGACGCGCATGCACAGTTCCCAGCGCTTGAGCGGAGTGTCGAGGGTCGATCCCATCCACATCGCCCCGGCATTGGCCACGAGAACGTCGATGGACCCGAGCTCGTCGCCGGCCCGGGCCACGGCGTCGTTGACCGAGGACTCGTCGGTGACATCGCACAGCACCGCCAGCGCGGTTCCCCCCTCGGCGCTAATGGAATCCGCCACCGAATGCACCGTTCCGGCCAACTTTCCCGGCTCGTCGGTGCGGGCGGCCACGGCCACCCGGGCACCGGCCCGGGCCAGGGCGCGGGCGATGTCGCGGCCGATACCTCGGCTGGCGCCGGCGACGAACGCCACCCGATTCTCCAATGTTGGCAGGCTCACTGGCGTATTCCTCGGAGGATCTGTATCACGATCGAGTCGACCCATCCCCTTCGGTGGTTGGCACTCGCCGAGCGTGCTGCCACGACGGCGCTATCTTTGAGATCTTCAGTATCCTTTTGATCTAGAGTCACGGTCAAGGCCGCCAACGGCGAGTGCGACTGCTCGTTGAGGAGCGCGGCGCGATCATCGTGGCAACCACGGGACGAACCCGCCGGACGCGGCCGGGGACGAAGGAGAGGGAGAGGGAGCGTGGATGGGTGCTCGTGACGCCGTCATCGCTGGCATCGGATGGAGTGACTATCCGGTTGCCCCCCAACTCGACGCCATGGACCATCACGCACTGGCGCTTCGCCGGGCACTGGACGACTGCGGTCTGGTCAAGTCGGACATCGACGGCTACATGTGTGCGGGAACCGGCTTCAGCATCAACCTTGACGACGCCCCCAATATGGCCGAGTACCTCCGCATCGACCACCGCTGGATCGATGGGACTTCGGTGGGTGGCTCCACCTTTGAGTTCTACGTCCAGCACGCGGCGGCGGCGATCGAGGCCGGCCTGTGCGACGTCGTCCTGGTCACCTACGGCTCGGACATGCTGTCGCGCATGGGCCGGATGCTCGGTACGAGCACGTTCGGCCATGGATCCGGCCGGGCCCCGGGTGCGGCGCAGTACGAGAGCCCCTGGGGCAATGTGCTGGCCGGTGGTTACGCCATGGCGGCCCGCCGCCATATGCACGAATTCGGCACCACGCCCGAGCAGTTGGCCGAGATTGCCGTAGGTGTGCGCGAATTCGCTGCCCTCAACCCGTCGGCCCAATATCGCGATCCCATCACCGTCGAGGACGTCCTGGCTTCCCGCATGATCGCCGATCCCCTGCACAAGCTGGATTGTTGCGTGATCTCCGACGGCGGGGGGGCGTTCATCATGACGACAAGGGAGCGGGCCGGCGATCTGGCCAAGCCACCCGTCTACGTCCTGGGCGCGGCCGGGGCCCAGACCCACTGGTCGATCAGCCAGATGCCGGACTTCACCACGACGGCGGCGGCGCAATGCGGGCCGGAGGCGTTCGGGCGGGCCGGGGTGCGGCCCGAGGATGTCGACACCATCCAGGTCTACGACAGCTTCACCATCACGGTCCTCCTCTTGCTCGAAGACATGGGCTTTTGCAAGAAGGGCGAGGGCGGGCAGTTCGTGGATTCGGGCGTGCTCCGGCGAGGTGGGGCCCAGCCCCTCAATACCGATGGGGGCGGCCTGTCGGCCTGCCATCCCGGCATGCGAGGCATCTTCCTGATCAACGAAGCCGTACGCCAGCTGCGAGGTGAGGGCGGCCAGGCCCAGGTGCCCGGCTGCGAGGTGGCGGTGGCCTGTGGCTCCGGCGGGTCTCTCTCGTGCATCGCCACCGTCGTGCTGGGTCGAGAGGGTCGATCGTGAGTATCGAGGACATCCGGGCGACCGCAGCTTTGCGCATCCTGCCGGCGCCGGACAATGCCTCGCGGCACTACTGGCAGAGCGCGGCGGACGGTCAGCTGGTCGTGCAACGCTGCACCGCCTGTGGGCGCTACCAGTTCTACCCACGCGCCCTGTGCACCGCCTGCAGCGGCGAAACGGAATGGGTGGCGGCGGCGGGCCGAGGCACATTGCACACCTTCACCGTTATCCGCCAGAACCGCTCGGAGGCCTTCGCCGGCTTGTTGCCCTATGCGGTTGGCATCGTCGAGCTCGAGGAGGGGGTGCGGATGATGAGCAACATCATCGACTGCGATGTCGAGCAGCTCCGTGTGGACATGGACCTCGAGGTGGTGCTGATCAGGGCGGCAGAGGACGTCGGCCTCCCGTTCTGGCGTCCCCGGTCCGGCTGAAGCACGAACGAGAGCGACGATCGGTGGACTTCGACGACAGCAAGGAAGAGGCGGCATTCCGCCAGGACGTGCGGGCCTGGCTGAAGGTCAACGCTTGCGAGCGTGAACCGGGGCAACTCTCGACCAGCCATTCGTTCTACGACTTCGACGACATCTTCGTCACCGAGGGAAAGAAATGGCAGGGCCGCCTCTACGACGGCGGCTGGGCCGGCATCACCTGGCCGGTCGAGTTCGGTGGCCGAGGTGGCACGTTCGTCGAGTCGATGATCTTCCGTCAAGAAGAGGCCCGTTTCGATGTGGCCTCGGGTTTGTTCGCCGTCGGGACCGGTATGGCCGGCCCCACCATCATCGGGCACGGCACCGACGAACAGCGCCGCCGCTACCTGCCGCCCATGCTGCGGGGCGAGGAGGTGTGGTGCCAGCTGTTCAGCGAACCGGGCGCAGGTTCGGACCTGGCCAGCCTGGCCACGCGGGCCGAGCGGGACGGCGACGAGTGGGTGGTCAACGGGCAGAAGGTGTGGAGCTCGGGGGCACACCACTCCGATCTGGGGATCCTGCTGGCGCGCACCGATCCTGACGCTCCCAAGCATCGCGGCATCACCTTCTTTGCCCTCGATATGCGAAGTCCCGGGGTCGAGGTGCGCCCCCTGCGCCAGATGACCGGTGGGGCGACGTTCAACGAGGTCTTCTTCACCGATGTGCGAGTCCCGGCAGACAACGTGGTGGGCGAAGTCAATGGAGGTTGGGGCGCCACCATGACCACCTTGGCCAATGAGCGCAGCGCCAGCGGGGGGACCGGCAGTTTTGCCCAGGCGCTCGAGCTGGCCCGCGAGTGCGGCGTGACGGGGGACGCCGAGTTACGACAGCGCCTGGCCGAGTGTTTCATCAAGAACGAGATCGGTCGTTACCTGAGCTTCCGCATTCAGACTGCGCTCAGTCGCGGCATGTCGGCCCCCGAGACCTCGGTGGCAAAGCTGGCCTTCGCCCAGTTGGCCAAGGAGACGGCCGAGCTCACGTTGTCCATCGAGGGGCCCAGGGGCATGCTGGCCGGGGACAGCGCACCGGCCGGTGGCTACTGGCAGCAGCAGTTCCTGACCGCGCCCTCGATTCGCATTGCGGCGGGCAGCGATGAGATCCAGCGCAACATCATCGGCGAACGGGTGCTCGGCCTCCCGGGCGATCTGCGTGCGGACAAGAACGTGCCCTTCCGCGACCTGGTGCGCTGAGCGAGGCCCGGCGTTGTTACTATCGCGCTGCTGGAGCGGTCTGAGAGTGCAGGTCGAGCTGCTCCGTCCCGGGGGTGCTACGAGGCATGCCAGACCGTGGGTCCCGCCATGGGTGACGAGGTGAGCGCCCTTCGGTTCGAGGAGCTGACCGCGGTGGTCACCGAGGTCGGTGGTGCGCTGGGGCGGGCCACCGCGTTGGCCGTGGCTGCCCGGGGGGCCCGGGTGGTCGTCGCCGATGACCGGACCGACGTCGCCTCCCGATTGGCGCAGGAGATCGTGGCCGGGGGCGGGAGTGCCGTGGCTCACCGAGTCGGTTTCGGCCCCGAGTCGGGGCGGGCCCTCGTTGAGCGGGCGCTGCAGGAATGGGGCGCCATCGACGTGCTGGTCCATGACACCACCTCGTTTGTGGCCGATCCTTCGCCCGCGGCCCCGCTAGCGCCTTTGGTCGGAGCACAGGACCAGCTGGCCGGGCTCTCGGCCAGCTGGTGGCTGATCCAGGCGGCCTGGATCGCCATGCGCCAGCGCCACTACGGGCGCATCGTCGTCGGTGTGCCCATGGACCGCTCGCTCGACCCGTCCTGGCATCGCGGGGATGCGGTGACCAGCTTCGGCTTGCTCGGCCTGATGAACGTGCTCAAGGTCGAGGGGGCCGAGCACGACCTGAAGGTCAACATGGTGGTGCCAGGCGCCCCCGCCGAGACGGGCATGACCACCGATCTGATGACGTATCTGGCCCACCGGGACTGCAAGCCGACCGGTGAGGTATTCACCGTTTCGCCGGCCGGGGTGGCCCGCTCCTTCATCGGGGTGAATGGTGGCGCCTTCGATCCGACCCTGCGCGTCGAGGCTGTCCGCCGACGCATCGGCGAGATCCTGTCCCCCGCAGACTTCATTGTGCCCGACCAGGCCGGCGAGGAGATCGATCTGCTCATGAACGAGCTCCGATGAGTGGTCCGCCGACCACCTTTTCCTCCGAGGAGATCGAGCACGCCTTTCGGGCCATGTGGCAGGTGGGGCCGGTGGGCGAGGATTGGCTTGCCCAGGCCAAGTTCTACACCGACGACTGCGTGTACTTCGATCACTTCTACGGCACCATGACCGCTGAGGAGTTCGGCCCTTGGTGCGACGCGTTGATGAACGTCCAGTTCCCCGAGCTCTACACGGCCTACCAGTGGCATGTGGTCGACGGGGACACCGTCGTGGTCCTCGTGCAGAACCGGCGGGACAATCCGGACCCGGCCGGACCCCCGTATTTCGATTTCCCGAGCATCAGCGTGTACCGCTACGGCGGCGGGGGTCGCTGGGCCAGCGAGCGCGACTACTGGAACATGGACGAGGCGGTAGCGGCGGGGCGGCGCTACCGCGCCGCGTGCGCCGAACACGACCCCGACCATCCATCCCGGCGCTCCCGACTGCACTGGCCCGACCATCCCGATTGGGCCCACCCATCCACGACGGCCCGGGACCGGTCGGCCCGATGACGGGCGCGCAGGGATTGATCCGGGCGGCTTGGCGCGCCTAAGAGCACCACACCATCACCGGCCTTACGGACCTCACCTGGAATCGTGAGGTTGCGCCGTTGATTCGGCCGCCATCGGGCCATCAACTGGCCGTCGGGGCGCCGTTGGCCGGCGTGCCGTAGCGTTGGCGCAGCACCGGCTTGGTCACCTTTCCCAGTGCATTGCGGGGTAGGTCGCCCTCGAGTATCACGAAGGACGATGGCTTCTTGAACGACGCCATTTCTCTCCCGCAATGGTCGAGCAGGTCGCCTTCGGTGGGGGGATCGGCCGGATCCTCGGCGACGACGATGGCCCGCGGCGTCTCGCCCCACTTGGGGTGGGTCACCCCGATCACGGCGACGTCTCGCACCTTCGGGTGGCGCAGAAGCACGGCTTCGACTTCGGCCGAATAAATGTTCTCGCCGCCCGAGATCACGACGTCCTTCTTGCGGTCGACGACGTAGATGAACCCCTCGGGGTCCTGGCGGCACATGTCGCCCGAGTGGAACCAGCCTCCGGCGAAGGCCTCCTCGGTGGCCTCGGGCATATTCCAATATTCCTTCATGACCGACGGCCCCCGATACACGATCTCGCCCACCTCACCAGGTGCCACGTCGTGCAGGTCGTCGTCTACGATGCGCGCTTCGACGTTGATGACCGGCCGGCCCACCGAGCCCTTGTGCCCGTCGAAGTCCTCCGACCGCAGCATGCATGTGACCGGGCTCATCTCGGTCTGGCCGAACGAGTTCCAGATGGCCGCGTGCGGGAAGGTGCGCCGCACCGCCTCGAGGAGGGGCACGATGGCCGGCGAGGTGCCCCAGATGACACGGCGCAGGGCGTAGTGGCCATCGGCCGCATCCGGCAATGTGACGATGGACTGCCATTGCGGTCCGACGAAACAGGCGGCGGTCACCTGGTGGCGTTCCAGATCGCCGACGGCTGTCGCCGCATCAAACGCCCCCAGGGGGGCGATGACCGAGGTCCCGCCCACGAACAGGTAGGGCAGGATGCCGGCGAAGCCGGAGATGTGGAAGAGGGGAAGGTTGAGATACCACACCTCGTCGCTGTCGGAGAGACGCTGTTCGATCATGGATCCCAGCGCCGACATGGTCAGGTTGTAGTGGGTCAGGACCGCTCCCTTGGGCCGGCCGGTCGTGCCCGACGTATACATGATCATGGCCGGATCGTCGTTGGTGACCTCGGCGTGGGATGCGGCCGCCGACGTCCCGGCTGCCACCACCTCTTCCCAGTCCTGCCAGTGCTGGCCTAGATGATCGGGCACACCCCCGACGACCACGATGCCGGTCGTGGTCCGAACCGAAGCCACTGCTCTGGCCGCGGTATCGGCCCAAGCCCGATCGACGAGCAGGGTGGCGGCCCCGCTGTCGGCCAGGATGAAGGCGACTTCCGAGGCGACGAAGCGCAAGTTGATCGGGACGGCGATCGCACCGAGGCGGGCCAAGGCGAAATAGGCCTCGACGGTGGTCATGGAGTTGCCCATGAGCATGGCCACGCGCTCGCCCTTGGCCACTCCGGCCGATCGCAACCCGCGGGCGACCTGGTCAACGCGGTCCTCGACCTCCGCGAACGTGTATGAGCGATCGAGGTAGACGAAGCCGGCTTTGTCGGGGAAGCGACCGGCCGTGCGGGTCAACTGGCCCCCCAGCGTGACCGCCCGCGACGCTTCCAACGTGACTCGCGACGTTGCGTCGGACAGCAATTGGCCCCCCCGTTCGTGGCGCATCTTTCCCGTGAGTGCATGCTGGTCGCTATCCAGACCGTCCGGTCTCGTGGCCCTGGGTAGAAGGCCCACGGTCCCGGTCCAACGAGCTTCGTCCCACGCACCCTATATGTGAATAGATTACAATTGCAGCTGGCCGAAAGCGCAGCGCACGTGAGGGCGGGCGGGGAAGGGTGGTGGCGGTGGACTTCGCAGATGACGTGGTCCTCGTGACGGGAGGAGGCGCCGGGTTGGGCCGTTCCTATGCCCTCGAACTGGCCCGCCGGGGTGCTCGGGTGGTGGTCAACGACCTTGGCACCGCCCCCGATGGCCGACCGGGCAACGGGGGAAGCGCCGAACAGGTCGTCGACGAGATCAGGCGGGCCGGCGGTGCGGCCATCGGGGACGACCATTCGGTAGCCGACGCCGAGGGGGCGAAAGCGTCGGTCGACACGGCGCTGGAGCACTACGGCCGGCTCGACGCGGTGATCAACAATGCGGGCATCGTGCGCTTCGGCAACTTCGGGCGGCTGAGCGAGGACGATCTGGACGCCGTACTCGGCGTGCACTACCGCGGCTCCCTGCTCGTCAGTCAGGCGGCCTGGGCGGTCATGGGCGCCCAAGGTTACGGGCGGATCATCTTCACGACGTCGAGTATCGGACTACTTGGCTCTCCGGGACAGGCGGCTTACGCCGCCGCCAAGGGAGCCCTGGTGGGCCTGACCCGACTGCTGGCCGCCGAAGGGCCGGCCCTCGGCATCCGTGTCAACGCGGTGGCGCCCATGGCCGTGACCCGGCTGAACGAGGAGGTCATGCGGTCCATCTTCGGAGACGTGGCGTCGCAGCTCTCACCGGATCGGGTGGCTCCGGTCGTCGCCTTTTTGGCTCATCGCGACTGCGAGTTGAACGGCGAGATCCTGAGTGCGGCCGGTGGCCGGGTGGCCCGATTCGCTCTCGGGAGCGGCCCGCCGGTGGCCGGACTGGAGTCACCCGAGGCCATCGGAGCGGCAATCGAAGCGATTCGGGCCACCGTTCCGTCCCGTTGGTGGACTGATCCCGATCGAGCCGGAATCGCATGAGGCGCCGCCGCCGCCGCCGCTGGCCGGTCCGGAGGGAGGTCGATCGTGCCGACTGATCTTGTCGTCCAGGAGCGCCACGGCGCCGTCCTCGAACTCCGCCTCAACAACCCGCCCTTCAATGGCCTCACCGGCCCGCTGTTGATGGCCTACCTGGCCGCGCTGGAGGAAGCCCGCGTCGACGACGGCGTGCGGGTGGTGGTGACCACAGCCAACGGCCCGACCTGGTGCGCCGGCGGCGATCTCACCCAGCTCGATGAGAGCGCCACCGGATTCGATCTGTCGGACATGCTGCACCAGTCCACCGGCGAGTCGGCGTCGCTCGGTCTGGTGGATCGCCAGGCCGACCTGCTGGGCGCTGGGCGCCACGTTCTGGCCATCGACGCCTTCGACAAGCCGATGATCGCCGCCATCGACGGCGCCGCGGCAGGTGGGGGCTTGGGCCTGGCGCTGTTGCACGATCTCCGGTTCGCGTCCGAGCGAGCCCTATTCACGGTGGCCTTCACCCGCGTCGGCCTCTCGCTCGAAATGGGCCTGAGCTACTTGTTGCCCCGGGCCGTCGGTCCCCAGGCCGCCTTCGATCTGGCCGCTACCAGCCGCCGTGTGCCGGCGGCCGAGGCCCAGACCCTCGGGCTGGTCTGGCGAGTGCTCCCGGCCGACGAGATGATGGCGGCCGCTCTGGCCTATGCCCAGGATCTGGCTGAGCGGCCACCGCTCGGCCTGCAGATCACCACGCGGCTCCTGCGCCGCTCCTGGGACCACACGTTGAGGCGGCAGTTGGAGATCGAATGGCCCTCGCAGGTGGCCGCCTTCCGCAGTCCGGAGGCTCGGGCGGCCATCGCACGATTCCTCGGTAGCACCGGCGATGCCGATCCACTCCCGGGGACGGCGCGGGTGGAATAGATCGAACCCGAGCGGTGTCGGATGCTACGCCGCGTTCGGCGTCACGCGACGGTTCAGCGGCCCTGCCACACCGCAGCCCGCTTCTCGGCGAAGGCGCGTGGCCCTTCTTTGGCGTCCTCGGAGGCGAACACGGTGTCGCTCAGGCGTTCCTCGTTCTCGTAGGCGGCGTCGATGTCCAGTTCTAGACCCTCGAGAGCGGCCCGCTTGGTGGCCGCTACCGCCAGGGGGGCGTTGGCCGCGATGCGGTGGGCGAAGTCATAGGCGACTTCGAGCAAGTCGGGGCGCGCCACTACCTCGTTGAGGACTCCCATGGCCAGGGCGCGCTCGGCGCCGACCATGTCGGCGGTGAGCAAGAGCTCCATGGCGTGGGGCCACGACATCTGCCGAGGGAAGCGAACGGTGGTCCCCCCACCGGCGAAGAGGCCTCGCTTGGGCTCCATGATGGCAAAACGGGCGTCGGTGGTGGCGACCCGAATGTCGGTGGAACCGAGCAGGACCATCCCCCCACCGACGCAGAGCCCGTTGACGGCGGCAATGATCGGCTTGAAGATGGGAAAGCGGTGCAGGACAGCGTGGATGGCGTCGAAGCGATCCCATCCCTCGGGGCGGGGGACTTCCCCGGTGATCTCGGGGATGAATTCCTTGAGGTCGGCTCCGGTGAAGAATGCGTCGTTGACGCCGGTGATCACTGCGACCCGGGCCGCGTTGTCGTCCCGAAACCGGACCCAGGCCTGTTTGAGGGCTTGGAAGTGGGCCATGTCGAGGGCATTGCGCGTCTCGGGTCGGTTGAGCGTGATCGTCACGACGTGGCCCTCTTGGGTGTAGTCGATGCTCACCGCTCCACCCCTCTCGATCTCCCGCGCCGGTGGGTACTTTCCTGCTGCACCCTGCCGTCACGGAGTCGGTGGGAGCCGTCGAAGACGCGGGCCGCGCCGCCGACGTCGCCGTCGCCGTCGCGGTCGTTCGACGTCACTGTAGGCCATGACTCGTGCCGCCAGCCGGGGAGCGTGGCTGCTCGCTGCGGATGAAAGCGGCTTGCCCTGATCGCCAAATCGGGGTACAATCAATGAGAGCAATGATTGTGATGACAATGGTTGTGAACACAAGGGGGGAAGATTATGAAGCGAGTAGTACACTACGTCGCCGCGCTCGCGGCGACCCTGGCCCTGTTCGCGGGAGCGTTGGTGGGGATCACCGCTTCCAGCGCAGATAGGGCGTCCGCTGCCAGCGATACCAGCCCGATCAAGATCGGCTACATCTGCAGCTGCACCGGGGCGCTGGCCTCCAGCGTCGCCGTGGCCCCGAGGGCCTACCGGGCGTGGGTTTCGGCCCAAAATGCAGCCGGCGGGATCAACGGGCACAAGATCCAGTTGATCTTCAAGGACGACCAGACCAATCCCGGCACCTCGATGTCCCAGCTACAGGAGCTGGTCGGCCAGGACCACGTGGTCGCCATCGTGGACATCTCGAATGTAGACCAGGGTTGGGCCAGCTACCTGACCGCTCAGCACGTCCCCGTCATCGGCTCGAATATCTCGTCGCTCCTGATGTTCAGCGACCCCAATTTCTTCGCCGAGGGACAGACCAACGACTCGCTGCCGACGGCGGTGGCGCTGGCGGCCAAGAAGGTGGGTTCCAAGAAGATGGCCCTCCTGTACTGCGCCGAGTCGCCCATCTGCCAGCAGCTGGTGGCGCCGGAGAAGACGGCGATCGCCAAGGCTGGCCTGCAGCTCGTCTACAGCTCATCCATCTCGGCCACGTCGGCGAGCTTCGCCGCCGAGTGCCTGGCCGCGCAGCAGGCCGGGGCCACATCGTTGTTCATCGCCGATGCGGTGGCGGTGGTGCAGAGCGTGGCCCAGAGCTGCACCAAGCAGGGCTACAAGCCCCAGGTGATCGCCGACGACGGTGCCGTAGCCCAGTCGTTCCTCAAGACGCCCGGGCTCAGCACGGGGATGATCGCCATGCAGCCGAACCTGCCGTTCAGCGTGACCAACACGCCGGAGGCCCAGCGAATGCTTGCCGCCTTCAAGAAGTACCAGCCCGGCCTGACCAGCGATCCGAACTACAACGAAGAGGTCGTCGAATCCTGGGCTTCCGGACTGCTCTTCGCCCAGGCAGCTAAGAACGGCGGGTTGGGACTGAACGGGGCGGCGACGTCACAACAGCTCTACGACGGGTTGTACAAGATGAGCAACGTGACACTCAACGGCATGGCGCCGGGCCTGACGTTCAAGCCGAAGCAGCCCAACCCGGTCGACTGCTGGTTCTGGCAGCGCACCGACAACGGAAAGTTCACGACGCCCTACGGGCTGAATCCGGTGTGCGCGCCGCAGTCATAGGTCGCAAGGAAAGAGTAGAGCTCAGTGAGAGAGGGGTCAGGACTGGCCGGCGGAAATCTGAACGGCCTGCGCCTCCGAGAGTAGTTCAGCCCGGTCAGCGCTGAGTACGAATCCATTGGCGATCGCCTTGTTCAAACTTGCCTTGAACGCCGCGAGATAGTGGCTCTTGGTTCCGTACAGGCTGCGAAGTTGGCTCTGGGTAAACGGCGTTGATGACCCAAAGAGGGAACAGATCTCGCTGGTCCCTGGGGGCGCTGCCCCGCTGAGTGTCGATACCGGCACTTGGACTGCAGGAGTCCGCACGCCTCCGATCACATTTCCGAACTTGTCGAGCGCCAAGGCAGCGGGATTCGTGCTGGCCAGGTGGAACGGAGGCGGCCCAGGAGGTGGTGTGCCATTGACGACCCACTTGTTGAATGCAGCGAACGCTGCCTGAACTACCTCGTGTTGCGGGCCGTCGTTGATGGGAGTGGTGCAGCCGAGTTGACTCACGTAGTTGCCCACGATGTAGGCGTCTGCGTGCGATGTTCCGGCGACCTCCCAGGTTCGGATCTCGCTGGTATTGGGCTGTTGGGCGGGGGCGTAACCCAGCGCGATGAGGTCGGTCTGGGTCTCGAAGATGAAGACCGGCACTTTGAGGTCAGTCCGGATCCGGAGATTCTTCGGAATCTGGCTGGAGGTGGTAATCCCCGACCCGTTGAGCGGAGCACCACCCGCACCCCGACTGTGGATGAAGATGCCGTCGAAGGTGCCCGTACGTGGCTGCACGGCGTCGGCGAATGTCGTCATGTAGAAGGCCGACTGCGACTCGCCGGTGGCGACGACGTGCTTGGGCTTCAATGCTCCCAACGCAGCCTGGTTCGGAGCCCGAAGGGCCTTGCCGATCTGGGCGAAGATGTCCAACGCGTATTGATCGCCAGGCTGATGGAGCGAGCCGTAGCGTGCCGGGTCGGCGGTGACGAGGCCAGCGGTGTTTCCTGAGCTCGTGCCGAGCAGCGGCGTTCCCCCGTTGACGCCCAATGACTGGGCCGCCACCGCCACATAGGCATATCCCTCGCTCATCAGCATGGGATTGAGGAGGTCCCAATCGGGGGCCGATTCTCCGGCCGACTCGTTCATCCATTCGACAACCACAGTTCCGTTGAAATGAGCAGGGTTCGCCGGGCGCCGGACGATGATCCTGGTCTTGTAGGGGGCCGTCGTTGTCGGTGCGATCGTCCATCGTCCGCTGCTGGGCGTGGACGCGGCGGTGAAGGCGGTTGCCGTGCCCGAGGCAAAGAACTCCTGTTCGACATAGCCGTACTTGGCTAAGTCGAGGGGCAGAGCCGTGAGCGGCTCGCTGATGGTCCCGGTGGTGATCGGACCAGTCAGCGTCGCTGCGGACTGGTACGTGGCTGTCGATGCGGCGGCCAGTCGTGGCGCCGGCGACGCACCCGCTCCCTGCACGCCGGTCCAGATCGCCGACAGCAGGACCACCACGATCCCGACGGCGAGTGCGACCCTACCGGCCTTCGGGCCGCCCAGGTGTTGCCTTCGGTTCTGCCACATCTCCCTGCCCCCCCTCGGCGCCTACGATACACACAATGCTGACATCGATGTCGATGACTTTGTCGATAAACAGTGGATCAGGCGAGGGCCTGAAGGTGAGTCCGCATGTCTGAAGCGGGGACACATTGCCATTGAGGACCGAGCAGCCAGTTACCAACGAGCTGTCGGGTCGAGTGGCTCTCGTCACCGGCGCGGCCCGCGGGCAGGGCAGAGCGATTGCCCTCCGGCTGGCATCGGCGGGAGCTTCAGTCATCGCTGGCGACCTACGAGAGGATCACCTTGACTCTGTTGCCGACCTTCTGGGAACGAGAGGTCTGGTGGGTCGCCTTGACGTCAGGGATGGCGAATCCTGGTCGGCCATTCTCGAGCGGGGGGTCGGTGAATTCGGTGGGCTGGATATCCTCGTCAACAACGCTGGTGTCCTGCGCCGGATGGCTCTCGCCGAGGAGTCCGCCGAGGAGTTCGAGTCAGTGTGGCGGGTCAACTGCCTTGGGCCTTTCCTGGGCATGAAGGCCGTCCTGCCGTACCTGCGTCTCTCGGACTGTGCCGCGATCGTCAACACCTCCTCGGCCGCGGGCGTTACTGCGTGGAGTAGGCACGGAGCCTATGTTTCTTCGAAATGGGCGGTCCGTGGATTGACCAAGGCCGCGGCTCTTGAGCTGGCTGTGGACGGCATTCGGGTCAACGGAGTCATACCGGGCCCCATCGACACCCCGATGGTGGTATCTCCTGACGATCCGCAGGCTCGTAGCCGCCTTGGAAGGCTCCCGCTCGGCCGAATCGGAACGCCCGAAGACGTAGCCGAGGCCGTGCTGTTCTTGGTGTCCAACCGCTCTGCCTTCATCACTGGAAGCGACATCACCGTGGACGGGGGACAGCTGGCGGGAACAATCGTGAGCCTAACGGAGACCTAGGGCGAGGTCAGAGAGAGCGGATCAGCTTCGGTTGCGTTTCTTGGGCGATCGGGGGGTGACGTCGGTGTCGAGCCCGATGGCGTTTGCCCACAGAAGGCTGAGCTGGTCAACGGCCTCGTCGAAGTCGTATTCCCGGTAGCCCTGTGTGAGCCAGAGTTCGGCGAAGCGGCCGACCATCGAGCCCAGAGCGTCAGCTGCGATGGTCGGGTTGACCCGGGGATCCGCCTGACCCTCCTTTTGTAGCCGCCGTATCGCCTGCTCCGAGCGACTGGCGAAGTGCTTCTGACTGGCCATTCGGACAGCGTTGACGTGGCCGTCGTAGCGGGAGGCCTCTTCGATCACCCGCATGATCCGGGCTTCGTCGCGGTAGCGCTGCAGGTACCGCCGATTTGCTTCGCGGATCCGGCTCGCGGCGGAGTCGTCGGATGGCCTGGGCTCGTCCGGATCAGCCGGTGCTGTCAGGCGCTCCTCTTGTGCCTCGGCCACTTCTCGGAAGATCTGATCTTTGGACTCGAAGTAGTGGTAAAAGGCGCCGTAGGAGACCCGGGCCCGCTTCGCTATGTCTGAGATGCGTGCGTCCAAAAAGCCGTCCCGCTCAAACACGGTTTTCGCCGCTTTTACGAGCTTCGCCCGTGTCAGCTCGCCCCTACGAGAGCGCGGCGGGCTCCCCAATGGGGCAACGATGTCCTTCTCGATCCTCGGTGCCAATCCCTCTCACCCTTTCTCGCTCTCCTGGTGACAAAGGCCCACCGGCAGCGGGCAGGTCCACCGTGGTTCAGCCCGTGATGAGACTCGATGCTGCCGCTCGCGAGAAGTCCCGTGATCCGGCACGAACCCTATGCCTGGGAGCAGCAACAAACGATAGCCGGGTAGGGCGTTCCGACCGGCGATACAGCACTAGGGTCCCCCCGTGTTTGCCAAGGTACCAATATCGATATTGTCCTTGACATCGATATCGTGTTCGGAAATGGGATGGTAACCTTGGTGGCGGCTCACGACAAGGAGATCGCCCCAGCCCTCGGTGTAGCGAACGATAGCGATCGGCGGTCCCGTCATCCCGGCGTCTCGTTTGGGCGCCTTGGACTCTGACTAGGAAGAAAGTAGTGTTGATGCATAAATCAACCTTCGTGAACCAACCCAGCAGGTCATCCGTTTCGCGGTGTCGGCGCCGATCGAGCCGGAGCAACTTCGACGTCCGTACAAGAACGGGACAATTGTTCCCGCGGGTCGTGACGGAAAGGCTCAATCGCGCTGCACTCGGCGTGGAGTCCGTCGGGCGCCCGCGATTGCTCGCAGATCGACTCGAATCGTGAGCTCACTTGTTCGCGAGGGCGAGCCCCATGCGGTGGATCTTTCCGACCCACTGGCATTTCGCACGTCGTTTCGACACTGGCTGGTGGACCACGGACCGACCCTGCCACGGGCCGACAACGGAGCCGACTTCGGGCAGCGGCTCAGGAGCATTGGTCACCTCCAGGCCAGGCTGTATGAAGCGGGATGGGCCCGGTACGGATGGCCGGAGCACCTTGGCGGACTTGGCGGAACGGCAATTCACAGGGCCGTGTTCTACGACGAGCTTTCTCGGGCCGGGTTCCCCACTCGGAGTGCCTTCGAGCACATCGAAATCCTGGCTCCGGCCATGGCTGCCCATTGGGATCCTCAACGCTTCGGGGAGAGGCTGACCCGTTTGCTCCAAGGGAGGGAACTCTGGTGCCAAGGCTTCTCCGAGCCCGATGCAGGCTCGGACCTCGCCACGTTGACGACTACGGCAACGCGTGACGGCGACGGGTATCGGATGAGTGGCACCAAGTGCTGGACGAGCTGGGCCGCGTTTGCCGATCGCTGCGCCGTCCTGGCTCGCACCGGTAGTACCGAGGATAGGCATCGAGGGCTCACCGCCTTTTTCGTTGACCTGCGATCGGACGGCGTGAGTGTGCGGCCCATTCGGCAGGCCAACGGTACCGACGAGCTCGCCGAAGTCTCCTTTGACGGCGTGTGGGTATCCGATGCCGACCGGATCGGCGACGAGGGAACTGGGTGGGCCTTCGCACTTGATGTGCTGTCCTGCGAACGGGCGGCATTCGCGTGGCTTCGCCAGACGCGCCTACTGGCCTTGGCCGATCGTTTAGCCATGAATACGACTCCCGAAACGGGTTCGGTCATGGGAGACGTCGTGCTCGACTTGTTCGCTCTTCGTGCAACCGCGGCGATGGCGGTCCGGGAGCTCGCCAGCGGTCGGTTCGTGGGGCCGGCCGCGGCTCCGGCCAAGAGTCTCCTGACCTCGGCTGAGCAAAACCTGTACGACGCGGCCCAGCTCATGTTGGGATCTGATCTGGCACTGGGCACCGACATCGACAATGCCGATGCTTGGCAGGAGGACTACCTGTTCTCGAGAGCCGTGTCCATCTACGGCGGCACCAGGCAGATCCAGTACATGACCATTGCCCGTTTCCTCCTCGGCCTCCCTCATGAATGACGAATTCACAAGTACGGCGGAGGCCGTACTGCGACGAAGTCGCTCTGGAACCGACGCGCTGATCGAACTCGAGTGGATGCCGTCCCTCGATCTGTGGGATGAATACAGCGCAGCGACGTTCGCCGCCCTCTTTCGTGCCCAAGGTCGGAGTTTGGCCATGACACCGGCCATCGGCATCCTCATGGCCCAGCAACTCGGCACGGCTCACGGTCCTCATGACCTCGGGACGATCGCCGCGTATCGGGCCCGGTGCCAAGGGGAACGGATTGCAGCCACCGTGAGTGCCGCCTGGCCCCAGGCCGAACGGATCCTGGTCGACATCGGGCGGGACGAGCTTCTGATCGGAAGCCCGGCCGCCTTTTCGCAGGCTGGCACCCAGCCGCTCGATCCCGCATGCGTCAACCTGACCGCTGAACTCGGCCTGCTCGACCACCTGGTGATCGACGAGCTGCATGTCCGCCGGCTCGAAGCCGACCGCCTCGCCCGTCTGGCCGCTGCTCATGAGATATTGGGAGTGTCCGAACAACTGATGCACCTGGCCGTCAACTACGCCCGCGATCGCAAGCAGTTCGGTGCACCCATTGGGAGTTTTCAGGCCGTTCAGCAGATGCTGGCAGCGGCCGAGGTCGAGCTGGTGGGCCTCCGTAACTGCTGTGACGTGGTGATGAGAGACTGCGTCCGCTCCGTCGAACCGGATCCGGCTCAGGATGCCGTGTTGGTCAAGGCGCTGGCTGGGCGGGTCTCACGCCGCGTCTCTCAGTCGACCCTCCAGACCCTGGGGGCCATCGGCTTCACCTGGGAGCACGACCACCATCGCTACCAGCGTCGTGCCCTCACCCTCGACGCCCTCTTCGGGAGCTATCACGAACTGGTTGCCCAACTGGGCGCGCTCAACGCCGGCAAGTCTCTGCGCCGGGTCGGGGTGCTCTAGGTCGGCTATCTCATTCGGTGCTTCGGACAGGCGCCCCCGTGGATGACGGCCTATAATCGACGTTGACGTCAAGTCATGTCTGGAACGAAGGAGGGCAATGCCGTCAAGAGTCCTCGCTCTCCCGTTTTCGACGCCGGTTGACAATAGACGACGAGCGACGGGCCAAGACCGATGAATCCGTTCGGGGGCTGATTCGGTCCGTAGTCCCCGGCGTGAAACGGCACTCAGAGCAGCCATTGTCTTGCCGATGTAGGGGAAGGGGAGTGGGTTCACATGCTGCAATACGTGATCGCCGGGCTCGTGCTCGGTGGCATCTACGCCATCGCTTCGGCTGGGCTGGTCATCACCTACGTCTCGTCGGGCATCTTGAACTTCGCCTTCGGTGCGCTGGCCTACTTCGTGGCCCGCTTCTACTACTACCTGCACAGCCAGGAGCACTGGGGCATCCTTGCCGCCGCGTTGGTCTCCATCGTGGTGGCCGGCCCGGCCATCGGCGTGTTCTTGTACTTCGCCCTGTTCCGGTTCCTCCGCCTGTCCTCCCCCTTGATCAAGGTGGTGGCCACGCTCGGGCTGCTCGTCACCATCCCGGCCATCGCCACCTTGGTCTTCGGCAACCAGGCCATCTTGAAGGCCCCCGGCCTTGCCCCCGAGCCGGTCCGGGTCTTCAACTTCTTGGGCGTGCCGGTGACCATGGACCAGATCATCGTCTACATCTGCGTGGTGGCCACCGTGGTCCTCGGGGCGGTGACCCTCCGCTACACCGACGTGGGGCTGAAGGTGCGGTCCATGGTCGACTCCCCGTCGATGACCGCCCTGTCGGGCACCAGCCCCAACGGCGTGTCCATCGGGGTGTGGGCGGTGAGCACCTTTTTCGCCGGCCTGGCCGGCGTGCTGGCCGCCCCGATCATCGGCCTCGAACCGGGCAACTTCACCCTCCTGATCGCGGCCGCCTTCGCCGCCGTCATCGCCGCCCGGTTGAAGAGCCTGACCATCGCCGTGATCGTCGGCCTGCTCATGGGCGTGGTCACCTCGCTCATCCAGCGCTACCTGCCCCCCTCCTCCAGCGTCACCACCGAGATCGTCGACGCCGTGCCCTTTATGTTCATCGCCGTGTTCTTGCTCTACAGCCTGTTGCGCCGGGGCCAGGTGTCCGAGACCGAGCGGGTGGGCGGGGCCCTCGACATGGCCATCATCCCCCAGGGCGAGAGCCAGCTGGCCGGTTCGACGTCGAGCGCCCTCGATTCGGGCTCGCTCGGCCTCATCTCCAAGTACGGGGGCCCGGCGGTCATCATGATCGTCGCCGCTTTGTTGCCCATCATCGTGGGCGGGTTCTGGATCGGCCTGGTGGGCCAGGCCTTCGCCTACGCCGTCATCTTTTTGTCCTTCACCCTGGTGACGGGGGAGGGGGGCATGATCTGGCTCTGCCAGATCACCTTTGCCGGCGTGGGCGGGCTCACCGCCGCCGTGTTGGCC
>DATDHU010000011.1:0-16107 GCA_036521415.1 Acidimicrobiales bacterium | reverse complement strand
GCACCGTCGAGCCACGGCACCGCTACCACGCCGCGCGCCCCGGGCGGGCTCCCGGCCGCCGCCCTCATCAGGTCGGCCACGCCCCGACCGGTGAGGTCGGCCAACCAGGAGAGGAGCGAGCCGGCGGCGGACAGGCCACCCTCGACCAGCCACCCGCCCGATGCCGAACGGGTGAGGACGAGCTCGTGGCCGACGACGGGTGGTCGCTCGTCCACCGGCATGAGCACGCTGGCGGTCGTCCCCCAGCTCACCAGCGGGTGGCCGGGCAAGGCACCGGCGCCCAGCGCCTCGCAGGCCCGGTCGCCGCCGGCGGTCACCACCGGAACTCCGACCGGCAATCCCAGGACACCCGCCGCTTCCTCCACCAGAGCACCCACGACGGTGCCGGGCGCGACCACCGGGGGGAGGAGTCCCGCCGCTGGGCCGACCAGTTCGTCGACGGGACTGTCGGCCCGTTCGCCCGAGGCGTCGCCGTCCTGACCCCCGAGTCGGTCGAGGTCGTAGAGCCCGGTACGCGACGCCATGGTGGCGTCGGTGGTCACCCGACCGGTCAACCGGGCCACCACCAGGTCGCGGGGGGAGAGCAGCCACCGGGCCGCCTGCAGCCGTTCCGGCTCGTGCCCGGCCAGCCAGGACAGCTTGGCCGCCATCGAGCCGCCGTCGAGGGGGACGCCCGTCCGGGCCCGCATCGCGTCGGCACCCCCGAGCGACCGGGCCAGCGCCGCCGCCTGGGTTCCCGCCCGCCGGTCCGACCAGAGCAGGCCCGGGCCGAGGGGACAGCCGTCGGCGGCCACCGGCACGAAGGTCTGGCGGGCCCCGCAGCAAGACACCGCCTCGACTGCACCCGGGGAGCCGGCGACAGCCGTCCCCGCCCGAGCGGCCTCGCCCGGTGCCCCGGCCGCCCCGATCGCCGAACGGACCGCCTCGACCACCGAGGTCCACCATGACGCCGGGTCCTGTTCGGCCCGACCCACGTCGGGATGGACTGTGACCAACGGGGCACGCCCCAAGGCGACAAGCCCACCTGCGTCCCACAACCCCGCCTTGGTGACGCTGGTGCCCAGGTCGATGGTGAGGATCACCGGCCGCGGACGACCTCGGCCAACTTCGCCGCCATGCCGGCCGGGTCGGAATGCTGGATGACGGCCCGCCCGACGGCCAGGCCCGATCCCCCGCCGGTGATCACGTCGGCCGCCTCCCCGACCATGGCCTCGGCGTCCTCGCCGACGGGACCCCCGAGGAACAAGACGGGGCACCCGACGCTGGCCATGACCCGGGCCACCGCCCCGGACCGGGCTGTTCCCGGGGGCTCGTCCGGGACGGGGACCTTGAGCAACGGGGCCCCCAGGTCGTGACCGATGACGGCGGCGTGGACGATGGAGTCGGTGTCTCGGGCCATGCGGCCGTCCTTCCAGCCGACGCACTCGATGAGGGCCTCGAGCCCGGCGGCGGCCGACTCCTCGAGCACCCGGCCGAGCAGCTCGAGGGCCGGCGCGGTCAGGGGGTCGTCCAGATCGATGCGGGTCATGTGCTTGATGCCCGTCCACCGCTCGGCCAGGGCCCGCTCGACCGAGGCCACCAGCCGGTCGTCGAGCTCGAAGGCCGAGCCGGCCAGGCCGGTCCGGTTGAGCGAGAGATACGTCCGGTGTCGGGGGCCCAACGCCCCGGCCGACCGCAGGTCGCGCAGGGGCTGGACCGAGGCCAGGATGCCGTCGGTGTACGGCAGGGCTGCCGTGATGGCGGCGGTATAGGCGCCATAGTCCTCCACCGTCATGACGCCGCGGGCCCGGTGGTCGGCGGCCAGGATCAGCGCTGGGAGACCGAGCGCCTCACCGGCCTCAGCCATCCGCTCCCCGGGCCAGGACGACCTTGGCCAGGGACGAGAAGTCCTCGCGGCCGTAGCCCGCGGCAGACGCCTCGGCCAGGCTCTCCCTGGCCAGCTTGGTGCTGTCCAGGGAGACGTGCACGCGGGCGGCATAGTCCAGGGCCAGGCCGAGGTCTTTGGCCATGAGGTCGGTCATGAATCCCGGGGCCCAGTCGTTCGAAGCCGGGCTGTCGGGCACGACCCCGGCTACGGGGAACCGGGTGCGTACGGCCGCGCAGTCCCCGGTTGAATGGATGAGGACCTCATAGAGCTTGTTGGGGTCGACACCGGAGCGCACGGCCAGCGCGGCGGCCTCGGCCGTGGCCTCCATCTGGGCCGCGTAGATCAGGTTGTTGCATAGCTTGACCACCTGGCCCATGCCCGGTCCGCCGACGTGGACGACCAGCCCGGCGAAGGGCTCCATCGCCGGCCGGGTACGTTCGAGATCGTCGGCCGCCCCTCCGACCATGAGGGTGAGGATTCCCTTTTGCGCACCGGCCGTCCCGCCGGAGAGCGGCGCGTCGAGGTAGGCCGCCCCGCACGCCGACACCCGCTCGTGCTGGGCCCGCTCGATGTCGGGGTCGATGGTCGAGCAGTCGACCACGGTCTTGCCCGGGCCGAGGGCGGGCAGCAGGGCGGCGATGACCTCCACAACGTCGGGCGAGTCGGGAACGCACAGGATGGTCACCTGGCTGGCCTCGGCCACCGCCGCCGGGGACCCTCCCGCCACCGCGCCGAGGGCCACCGCCTGTTCGACCGGGCCCGAGCTGCGCGAGGCGACGGTGACCGCGTGCCCGGCCTCGAGCAGGTGGCAGGTCATGGGCAGGCCCATGGCGCCGAGGCCGATGAAACCGATGTGCATCCGCGATCCTCGGGTCAGGCCGCCGGCGCGGGGAACTGGGGCAGCCACTGGGCCGTGGCCACCAGCAGCTCGTCGACCATGGCGTCAGTCTGGTCGAGATCCCCCCGCCCGGCCAGCGGGTCGAGTGCGAAGGCGGCCCGGGCCAACGCCGCGTCACCCTCGAGGGCGGCCCGCACCGTCAGCTCCTGGTTGGCCGCGTGGCGCCGGACCAGCTCGGCGTAGGGTGCCGGCAGCGCCGCCTGGTCGCGGCCGCGCACGCCGTCGCCGTCGACCACGCAGATCGACTCGACCACCGAGCCCGATGGGACGTCGGGGCACTGTCCCTGGTTGGGGATGTTGACCGGCAGGTCCCGGCGCTCGCCCGACACCAGGGAGTCGATGACCACCGCCGGGAGCTCCCCGGACGGCCAGGTCTGCAGGTCCTTCGTCCCGCCGAGCCAGGCCCCGACGTCGGCCACGTACCCGTCCTGGTGCTCCTGGCGCTTCTCGATGCTGGTCAACTCGATGCCGAACTCGGCCCCCCACCCCGACTCGGCCGTCAGGATGGACGGGAAGAACTCGGCCAGGTGGCGGTCGTTGGCCGCCGGGATGGCGCCCCAGCGCTCGAGCAGGGTGAGCTGCAACCGGTGGCGCCGGGCAAAGTCGAGCTTGGAGAACTGGGGGGCCTCCTCCTGGCCCGGGCGGGGGGCGAGGGCGTCCAGGCCCCCGAGCTCCTCGGTGATCCCACGGAGGATGTCCAACCCGTCCTGCCCGTCGATCTCGACCTCGGGGACGACCGGGAAGTGGTTCACCCCGCTGACCGTGGGGCGCACGGCGGTATGGGGCAGCCCGAGCATGAGGGCCACGTCCCAACACCAGTTGCCGACCTCATGGCAGAGGCCCATCACCTTGACCGAGCTCACCGCGCTGACCGTCCGGGTCAGGGCGGACATGGGGTTGGTGATGTTGAGCAGCCAGGCATCGGGGCAAACCTCGTCCATGTCCCGGGCGATGCCGGCCAGGACCGGGACGTTGCGCAGTGCCCGGTTGACCCCCCCGGGGCCGACCGTGTCGCCAACCGACTGTCGTATGCCGTAGCGGGCGGGGACGTCGAGGTCGGCGGCCATCGACGTGAAGCCGCCGGTGGAGATGGTGACGATCACGAAGTCCGCCCCCTCGAGCGCCCGCCGTTGGTCGGTGGTGGTGGTGATGGTGGCCTTGGCATCGAGGGCGGCGCTCACCTTCTCCCCCAGCGCTTGCATCCGGGGCAACGGGGCCGGGTCGATGTCCTCGAGCACCAGGTGCAACCCCTTCAGCGCCTCGGTGCCGAACAGGTCGGCCATCAGCTCGGGCGACCACTGGTAGCTGCCACCACCCACGATCGTGACCTGCACGGCACAACCCCCTCGGACTGTCTCCCCGTCGGACGGTAGCCGGATCGCCTCGCCCGCTTCACCCTATCTCTGGGCCCCGGGCGGGACCGGGGCGTATCTCCGGGCCCCGATCAGGACCCGGGCGTATCTCCGGGCCCCGGTGCAAATCCGCCGCTGCCTTTCCGGACCCGGGAACCCCGGTGCAAACCGGGGCGCAGACGTAGACTCGCCCGGTGCCGAGCTACGTCGCCGCTCCCGATCGCTACGGCTCGATGGAGTACCGGCGCTGCGGGTGGAGCGGACTGAAGTTGCCGCCCCTCTCGCTCGGCCTGTGGCACAACTTCGGCGACGACCACCCGATCGAGAACTCGCGCGCCATCGTGCGGCGGGCCTTCGACCTCGGGATCACCCACTTCGACCTGGCCAACAATTACGGGACGCCCTATGGGAGCGCCGAGACCAATTTCGGACGGATCCTGCGCGAGGAGCTCGCCCCCTACCGCGACGAGTTGGTCATCTCGACCAAGGCGGGCTGGGACATGTGGCCCGGTCCCTACGGGGACCTCGGTTCGCGCAAGTACCTTCTGGCCAGCCTGGACCAGAGCCTGGCCCGGCTGGGCCTCGACTACGTGGACATCTTCTACCACCACCGGCCCGACCCCGATACTCCGCTGGAGGAGAGCCTGGGCGCGCTCGACACCGCGGTGCGCCAGGGGAAGGCCCTCTATGCCGGCATCTCCTCCTACCCCGCCACCCGCACGGCCGAGGCGATCGAGATCCTTTCCTCGCTGGGCACGCCGCTGTTGATCCACCAGCCGTCGTACTCGATGTTCAACCGCTGGATCGAGGACGGTCTGCTCGATGTGCTCGACGACGAGGGGATCGGGTGCATCGCCTTCTCACCCCTGGCCCAGGGCATCCTGTCCGGTCGTTACCTCGACGGCATCCCCGAGGGCTCGCGGGGCTCGAAGGGGACCACGCTGTTCCCCCAGATGCTGACCGACGAGAACCGGGCCTACCTCCGGGCCCTGCAGGACCTGGCCGCCTCGCGCGGCCAGCAGCTGTCGCAGCTGGCCCTGGCCTGGGCCCTCCGGGACCCGCGGGTCACCTCGGTTCTGGTCGGCGTGAGCAGCGTGGCCCAGCTCGAGCAGAACGTAGCTGCACTCGACCATCCCGGGTTCTCGCCTGAGGAACTAGCCAAGATCGACGAAGGGGCGGCCGCCGCCGGCCTCGACATCTGGCGCGACACGCACGAGGGCTGAACCGGTCCCGAGCGGAGGGCCGGGGAAAACAACCGTGCCCAGCGCCCTGGTCAGGGATAGGCTCACGCCGATGCCGGACGAGGCGCTCTTCGATTTCGCCGTACCCGACGAGCTGCTGAAGGAAGTCGTAGCCCGGCACCCCGACCGCGACGTGGTGGCCGACATCGAGGTGATGCCAGGGACCGGCGAGGGCCGGGCGCCCCCCCTCCTCGGAATCCTGCGCACCTCTGGGTACGCACCGCTGGTCCTCCTGACCGGGGCGGCCATGGTGCCCGGCACCTTCATCAACGGCATCGCCATCATCGGCAAGAATCTCGAGCAGTCGTTCCACATGCACAACACCGGTCTGGCCGCCGTCGCCTTCGTGGCCCAGGTGGCCCAGCTCCTCTGGGCCGTCCCCCTGGCCCTCCTGGCCGACCGGGGCAGCCGCAAGGTCGTGGCCGCCGGCGCCTTGTTGGTGTTCTCGGTCTTCGGGTCGCTGATGGCCCTCTCGCCCAACGTGTGGGCCTTCGCCTTCCTCTACCTGGCCGCCTCGATCGGCTCGGGTGTCAACAACACCGTGCACAACTCCTACCTGGCCGACGCCTACCCGACCGAGGCCCGGGGTCGGGTCTTCAGCTGGCACAACCTGAGCGACCCGCTGTCCCAGACCGTCGGCATCCTCATCTTCGGCTATGTGGTCACCGTGGCCCACAACTGGCGGTTCGGGCTGCTCGTGGCCCTGGTAGGTATCCCGCTCGGCTTCGCCCTGTTCACCATCCGCGAGCCGGCCAAGGGGGCCAACGAGGAGAGCCACATCCTCAAGTCGTCCGGGATGGACGTCCAGTCCCAGCAGGAGGACGCCCCCCGCGTCCTGCTGGGCTCGGCCCTCAGCCGCCTGCTGCGCATCAAGTCGCTCTACTTCGCCCTGATCGCGGTGGGCATCCTCGGCTTCGCCGGAACCGGCGCCCCGCTGTTCGGCAGTCTCTTCTTCAGCGACAAGTTCGGGCTCAGCGTGGCCGGGCGGAGCGAGGTCTACGCCATCATCGGATTGGCCGCCTTCCTCGGGCTGCCCGTCGCCTACGTCGTCGGGGACCGGTACTTCCGCAAGGCCCCACAACGCCCCTTGGCCATCGCCGGCTACTGCATCGCAGCCTACGGGCTGCTCTACGTGGCCTCTCTGTACGTCCCCAAGCTGTGGATGTGCGTCACCTTGCAGACGTTGGCCAACGCCGCGGTGGCCCCGCTCTCCATCTGCATCTTCCTGACCCTGGCCGCCACCGCCCCGCCCGAGATGCGGACCATCTGCTTCGCCATGTTCGGGGTGTACTCGCTCGTCTTCGGCGGCTTCACCGGGAGCGTGCTGCTCGGCGCCATCTCCGACTCCATCGGGGGGCTGCACGGCATCGTGGTGGCCCTCACCCTCATCGCCCCGGTGTGCGTGATCGGGGGCGTCTTCCTCCTGATCGGGTCGCGCTATGTCCGCCGGGACATCACCTTGGTCATCGAGGACGTGCTCGAGCGTTACGCCGAGGGGAAGCGGCGCCAGGCGGGCGGGGACACCCCCGCACTGCAGGTCCACAACCTCGACTTCTTCTACGGGGCCAACCAGGTGCTGTTCGACGTGAGCCTCGAGGTGGCCCAGGGCGAGATGGTGGCCCTGCTCGGCACCAACGGGGCGGGCAAGTCGACCCTGCTGCGGTCGGTGGCCGGGCTCGAGCACCCCCACCGGGGGGTGGTCCGCATCTTCGGTGTGAACTGCACCTATCTGGAGCCCGAGCAGATCATCCACCAGGACGTGGCCCTCCTGGTCGGGGGGAAGATGACCTTCCCCGGCCTCACCGTGCGCGACAACCTGCGCATCGGAGGGTTCACGTTCCGGCGCCAGCGGTCCCGGTCCGGGGCGGCGATGGAGGAGGCGATCGCCGCCTTCCCCGAGCTGGCCACCAAGCTCGACCAGGCGGCCGGCACCCTGTCGGGCGGGGAACAGCAGATGCTGGCCTTAGCCCGGGTGATGATGACCCGGCCCAAGCTGCTGCTGATCGACGAGCTGGCCCTCGGCCTCGCGCCCAAGACCGTCGACCGCCTCATGGAGATCGTCCGGCGGGTCAACGCCGAGGGCACGACGGTCGTCCTGGTCGAGCAGAGCGTGAACCGGGCTATGTCCCTGGCCGAACGGGCCATCTTCCTGGAGCGGGGCGAGGTCCGCTTCGACGGGCACACCTCGGAGCTCTTGGGCCGAAACGATCTCCTGCGACCGGTGTTCTTGGCCGAGGCCGGGACCGGGCTCGGCTGAACGGCCATGTCGGTCCCCGGCTTCGTCCTCCTCGAGGGAGTGGTCCTCGGGCTCAACTACGGGCTGTTGGCCATGGGCCTGGTCCTTGTCTACCGCACCAACCGGGTCCTCAACTTCGCCCAGGGCCAGCTCGGTGTGGTCGCCGCCGTGTTCCTGGTCAAGTGCACCGCCGACTGGGGCTTCAACTACTGGTTCTCGCTGGTGCTGGCGGTCGCCCTGGCCGCAGCCATGGGCGCCCTCTCCGAGCTGGTCCTCCGCCGGCTGTTCGACCGGCCCCGGGTGCTGGTCATGGTGGCCACCATCGGGCTCTCCCAGGTGCTCTACGTCTTCACCGCCTTCCCCTTCATCCTGCCCAAACACCTGTCGGCCCCGTTCCCCGTCCCCATCCACCTGTCCTTCGTCATCGGCGGCTTCGTCTTCGGTCCGGGCGCGGTACTCACCCTCATCGTGGCCCCGGTCGTGGCCGCCGCCTTCGCCGTCTTCATCCGGTACTCGCCGTGGGGGCTGGCCATGCGGGCCATGTCGGAGAACGCCGACTCGGCCCGGCTGTCTGGGGTGTGGGTCCGGCGGGCCTCCACGATGGCCTGGACCATGGCCGGCATCCTCTCCGCCTTCACGGCCATCCTGGCCTCGCCCGGCCAGACCAGCGTGCTGACCCAGCCGCTCAGTCCCGACCTGTTGCTGTTCGCCCTCACAGCCGCCCTTATCGGGGCCATGGTCAACCTGACCGTGTCCTTCGTGTCGGGCATCGCCGTCGGCGTGTTCTACGAGATCCTCACCTGGAACATCTCGTCCACCGCCTCGGTCCAGACCATCATGTTCGCCCTGTTGCTGGCCATCCTGTTGGTCCGCGTCGCCGCCCTGCGGCGGGGGGCCCGGAGCGAGGAGCGCTCAACCTGGCTCCTCGGTTCGGCGGCGGCACGGCGGGCGAGCTCCGTCCTCCGGGAACGGGTGGGCACCACCGGGGTGGTGGCCACCGTGGTGGTCGTCGCCCTCCTACCCTTCGTGCTCAGCACCGGGAACTCCTACCTGCTCTCCCAGATCTGCCTGTACGCGGTGATCGCCCTGTCGCTCACCGTGCTGACCGGGTGGGCCGGCCAGGTGTCCCTCGGCCAGTTCGGCCTGGTGGCGGTGGGGGCGGTCATGGCCGCCCACCTCGGCAACAGCCTGCCCCTTGTCGTGCTGATGCTCTTCGCCGGGGCGGTGACCGCCGTCGTGGCCGTCCTGGTCGGCCTCCCCGCCCTTCGGGTCCGGGGCCTCTATCTCGCCGTCTCCACCCTGGCCTTCGCCCTCTGGATGCAGCAGTCGGTGCTGTCGACATCGTGCTGGACGGTGCCGCTGGTCGGCAAACAACTCTGCACCGGTCTGCCCAACCCGGCCTCCACCCTGATCTCGCGGCCCAGCTTCTTCGGCCTCTCGCTCGGCTCCGAGCGAGCCTTCGCCTGGTTCTCCCTCGGCGTCCTCATCCTGTCCGTGTTGATGGTGCGGGTCTGGCGGGACCGGGGGATCGCCCGGCGCCTGGTCTCGGTGCGCGACAACGAGATCGGGGCGGCGGCCATGGGCACCCCCGTGGTGCGGACCAAGCTCTTGGCCTTCGCCCTGTCGGGCTTCATGGCCGGCTACGCCGGGGTCTGCCTTGCCTTCGCCAGCGAGCGGTTCAGCACCAGCACCTTCGACCCCTCGGTCTCCATCCTGATCGTGTCCATGGTGGTCATCGGCGGGCTGGGATCGGTCCCCGGCGCCGTGTTGGGCGCCGTCTACCTGGTGGGTCTGCCGGCCATCTTCGGCACCACCTCGACCATCCAGTTCTTGACCAGCGGGCTGGGGCTCATCGCCTTCATCCTCTACCTGCCCGGCGGGCTGGCCGGCATCATGCACCGCCTGGGCGACGTGGTCACCGACGGCCTGCAGTGGCTGCTCGAACGGCCCGACCGGCCCGAGCCCTCTGACCTCTCGGGAGGAACGGACGGCCTGGCCGCCCCCATTGCCGGGGACGTGGCCTGATGCCCGCCCAAGTGAACGGCGGCACACCGGCACGGCTCGAGGTCGACGACCTGGTGGTGAAATTCGGAGGGCTCCGCGCCGTCAACGGGGTGAGCCTCACCGTCGAGCCGTCGTCGATCGTGGGGCTCATCGGCCCCAACGGGTCGGGCAAGACCACCACCCTGGACGTCGTGTCGGGAACGGTGAAAGCCGACGGTGGCTCCATCCGGGTCGACGGCGAGGAGGTGACCGACCTCCTGCCCGAGCAGCGGATGTCGCTCGGGGTGGTGCGCTCGTTCCAGGACTGCCGCCTCTTCCCGGAACTGTCGATCGAGGACGTGCTGTTGGTGTGCGAGGACGCCCGCTCGTCGGTCGGGGTGGTGTCGGCCACCGTCCGGACGCCGAGGGCCCGGCGGAGCGAGCGGGACAAGCGCAGGGCGGTGGACCGGGTGATCGACTCGTTCGGGTTGGGCCGCTTCCGCCACCACCGGACGGCCGAGGTCTCGACCGGGACCCGCCGGGTGGTCGACCTGGCCACCATCGTCCTGGCCCAGCCCCGCCTGCTGTTGCTCGACGAGCCGACCGCCGGCATCGCCCAGCGGGAGGCCGAGGCCTTCGTGCCCCTGTTGCAGCGCCTGCACGACGTAGCCGACTGCACCATACTGTTGGTCGAGCACGACGTACCCCTCGTCTTTGCCCTCTGCTCCCACGTGGTCGTGATGGAGGCAGGGTCGGTGGTGTCGTCGGGCTCACCCGACCAGGTGAGCCGGGACCCACGGGCCCTGTCGGCGTACCTGGGGGCGAGCGCGGAAGCGATCGCCGTGTCCGGCGACGTGGGGAGCGCCGGCCCGAGGGTCGAGGAAGTGCAGGGGGGATAGGCCGTGACGAGAGCGTCGTCGGGGTGGCCGAGGCGGATGCTGCGGCCGGTGCGTCGCGCCAGCCGGCGGTTCCGGCACCGGCCGCGCGGCACCCAGTTGCGAACGGTGGCCCTCGTCGCGGCCGTCGTGGCCGGCGTCGTCGCCTATGTGGCCGTGGCCCCGTCCTCGTCCACCGTGGGAGTGGCTGCGGCCGGGGCGTCGACCGGCGGCGGGTCGAACGCGCTGAATCGAGCCAGCACCTCCACCCGGGGCATCGCCGGCAACAAGATCAACGTGGTGTTCCCGGTAGTGGCGCTCAACTCGTTGGCCGGCAAGGTCGGGTTCGCCCAGGACGCCGAGTTCGGTCTGCAGGTGAAGGCCATCCACCTCTACGTCAACCTGATCAACCGGAGCGGCGGGGTGAACGGCAAGAAGATCAACCCCATCGTGGTCAACTACGACCCGACCAACGAGAACAACATGCGGGCCCTGTGCAAGGATTGGACCGAGGGCAGCCCGGCCGCCTTCGTCGTGATCGACGGTGCCGGTACCTGGACCGGCGACAACCAGCTCTGCATCACCCAGGAGGGACAGACCCCCCTGATCAGTGCGTGGTCGACCGTGAGCAGCTGGACCACGAAGGGTTCCCCTTACCTGTGGTGGACGGGCCCCGACGATGCGGCGATCCTGCAGACCACGGTGAACTGGGGCCTGAGCTCGGGACTGCTCGGGAGCACGCACAAGGTGGGGGTGATCGCCGGCGACCGGGCCAGCGACCAGGCCGCGCTGAAGCAGTACCTCCTCCCCGACCTCGAGCGGGCTGGGGTGACACCGGTGGTCGAGACGATCGCGTCGGATCCGAGCGAGACGGCCACCACCAACAGCGAGGCCCCGCTGGTGGTGCAGAAGCTGAAGGACGCCGGGGTCGACTCGGTCATCCCCATCATCCCCTTCAACGCCTTCTTCCCGGTGGTGAACGCGGAGACGGCCGACAACTACTTCCCCAAGTTGCTGCTGAGCGACTATGAGGGCACGATCCAGTCGGCGTTGGGGATCATGCCCGTGCCGGACGAGACGGCGCTCGATGGGCAACAGGGGGTCACGACCTACACGCTGGGTGGCTTCGACGACGACCGCCCCGAGAGCCAGGGCGGCTACGATCCCGGGGTGCGCAGCTGCTACGACGACTGGCACAAGGTCTACCCGCAGGTCGTCGGAGCCACCGGCACGAGCGCCTTCATCGAGGAACAGGGCCCGATCGAGGCCTGGTGCACCTCCATCCGGCTGTTCGCCACCGCGGCCAAGAACGCCGGCTCGGATCTCAACCGGCGGACCTTCGTCCAGGCCATGTCGAAGATCCAGAACTTCCCCGGTGGTTCCACGCCGACGCTGACCTATGGACCCAACAAGTTCTACGGGCCCACCCAGTACCAGGTGGTCCAGCTGCACAACAACGTGCCGCCCTCGGCTGCCTGCAAGCTCAAGACCAACGGGCAACCGCAGGGGACGTGCTGGGTGACCATCCACGGGTTCCAGCCGTTGCCGACCTTGGCCCCCTCGGGCTAGCTACGCCGGCGCTATTTCACGATCTCCCCGGCGTTGATGAGGAGCGTCTGCCCGGTGATGCCACTCGACCGGGGTGAGGCGAAGAACACCAGGGCCTCGGCCACCTCGCCGTCGGTGGCCATCCGTCGCAGGGGGAAGGGCGCGGTCATCTCGGCCAGGACGACGCTCGCTTCGACCCCGCGCTCGTCGGCCATCATCTTCACGTACCCCTCGACCGGCGGCCCCCACATCCAGCCCGGCGCCACCTCGTTCACGCGAATCCCGTCGGGGCCGATCTCCTGGGCGAGGTGACGCATGGCCCCGGTGAGCGCCGCCTTCGACGAGGCGTAGGCCATCTGGAGGGCCAGTGGTGGCGGGTGGTGCTGGGTCTGGGAGGAGACGAACACCACCGACCCGCTGCTTTCCTTCAGCGCCGGCAGGGCGAACCGGGTGAGATCGAGCGTGCCGAAGAGGTTGACCTCGAAGACCTGGCGCCATTCGCCGAAGTCCCCGGCGGTCTGCAGCCCGCCGAAGGCGGCATCGAAGGCGGCGATGTTGATCAGTCCGTCGAGCCGCCCGGTACTCGAGGTGGCCAGCTCGATGAGCGCCCGTCCCTCGGCGGGGTTGCCGATGTCGGTGCGCAGGTAGGAGGCCTTGCCTCCCGCCGCCTCGACCTCCTTGGCGATCGACTCCAGCGTCGATTCGGTACGGGCGCCGAGCACGATGTTGCCGCCCTCCCGGGCCGCCACCAGGGCCGTCTCCCGTCCCAGCCCCGGGCCCACACCCGAGATCACAACCGTCTTGCCATCCAGATCAGCCACGTTGCCTACCCCCTTGGTCGGTGTGCCGGGCTCACGCGGTTACGAGCATGTCACCCGCCGTCGACATCGCTCAAAAGCTACAGCGGGCGGGCGGCGCCGACGAACTCAGATCGCCCAGTGTTCCCGTGCGTCCGGTTCCGACAGTCAGGCGACGCGTCCAGCGAGGGGATGCGCTTGGAAGAAGCTCCAGATGATCTGGTTGGCGCTGATCGACATCGTCGTCTTCCCGACCAGTGAGGCTGTCCGAAGTGGCCGCCTGTCTCGCTAATCCGCCCGACACCAACATGGCACCGCCAAGGGCGATCAACACCACCACGCCACCGACGAGCCTGCTGACCGTTGACCTCATCCGCGCTCCCCCTCAACTGTCGGACAAAGGGAGCATGGGCTCCGCCGCCCATCCACCCGCCCGCGGCCGATTCCCGCAATTCCAGAGACGCACGTCGGCCGTCCGGTGAATGGGAGGTTCAAACACCATGCTTGGTAAAGTCAGGTCGGTGCCCGATGACCAGGAGCGGATCGTGGAGGTCGCCGGCCGAGAAGTAAAGATCTCGAGCCCGGACAAGATCTACTTCCCTGCCCTGGATGCCACCAAGTCGGACCTGGTCGACTACTACTTGGAGGTGGGCGAGTCCCTCCTCAACACGGCCGGCGGCCGCCCGGCCATGCTCCAGCGATTCCCCCACGGGGCCACCGGCAAGTCCTTCTTCCAAAAGCGCGTGCCGACGGGAGCCCCCGACTGGCTCGAGACCACTATCGTCTCCACCCCCAACGGCACCACTTCCAACGCGTTAGTGGTGGCCGACATCGCCCACGTCGCCTGGGCCGTCAACCTGGGATGCCTGGGACTGCACCTCTGGCCCTACCGGGCCGCCGATGCCGACCACGCCGACGAGCTCCGCATCGACCTCGATCCTCAGCCCGGTGTCGGCTTCGACGAGGTACGAACGGCGGCCTACCACTGCCGGGACCTGTTCAAAGAACTCGGCCTGGTCGCCTACGCCAAGACCACCGGCAACCGGGGCATCCACATCTACATGCGGCTGGAGCCGCGCTGGGACTCGACCGAGGTGCGGTCTGCAGCGGTGGCTGTGGCCCGGGAGCTCGAGCGCCGCTTTCCCGACCTCGTCACCGCCAACTGGTGGAAGGAAGAGCGGGGGAAGCAGGTCTTCGTCGACTTCAACCAGAACGCCCCGCACAAGACCGTCTTTGGGGCATGGTTCGCCCGGCCCCGGACGGGAGGCCAGGTTTCGACTCCGTTGTCATGGGATGAAGTCGGTTCTGTGGTGCCCGACGATCTCACCATCCGGACCGTGCCGGACCTACTGAAGAAGCGGGGCGATCCCTGGGCGGAGATCGCCAAGGAGCCCCAGTCCCTCGAGCCCTTGCTCGAGTTGGTGGAGCGGGACAAGGCAGCCGGGCTCCATGATGCGCCGTGGCCACCGGAGTACCCCAAGGCCCCTGACGAGCCGCCGCGAGTGGCTCCCAGCCGGGCCAAGAAGGCCTAAGCCGAAGGAGAGAATGGCCATGGATCCGGTCGAAGCCCTCAAGCGCATCTCGTTCCTCTTGGAGCGAAACGGTGCCGACACCTACAAGGTCCGCGCCTTCCGGCACGCGGCCACCGCGGTCGAGCCGATGTCAGAGGAAGAGCTGACCAAGCTGGCCAAGGCAGGGCGGCTGCAGAGCATCTCCGGCGTGGGCAAGTCGACGGCCCAGGCCATCGAGGAGGCGCTGGCCGGCGACGTCCCGGCATACCTGGCCAAGCTCGAGTCCGATCCGCCCACGATCGAGCTCGATGCGGCGGCGCAGAAATTGCTGAAGCAGCTCAAGGGCGACTGCCACTCCCACTCCGATTGGTCCGACGGCGGCAGCCCGATCCAGGAGATGGCCCAAACAGCCAGAGACCTCGGCCGCCACTACCTCGTTCTCACCGACCACAGCGCCCGGTTGACCGTGGCCCACGGGCTCGATGCCGAACGGCTCCGAAAGCAGTTGAAGGTGGTGGCTGACCTCAACGAGGACCTGGCCCCGTTCCGAATTCTGACCGGGATCGAGGTGGACATCCTGGAGGACGGTGCACTCGACCAGGACGAGGACCTGCTGGCCGAACTGGACGTGGTGGTGGCGAGCGTCCACTCCAAGTTGCGGATGGACGGGCCCACCATGACCAAGCGCATGTTGGCCGCCATCGAGAGCCCGCACACCGACATCCTCGGCCACTGCACCGGCCGGCTCATCACCGGCAAGGGCCGCCCACAGTCGAGCTTCGACGCCGAAGCCGTGTTCGCCGCCTGCGCCGAGACCGGCACGGCGGTGGAGATCAACTCCCGGCCCGAACGCCAGGACCCGCCCGAGGACCTGTTACGTCTGGCCATCGAGCTCGGGTGCAATGTCTCTATCGACACCGATGCTCACGCACCTGGTCAGCTCGAGTGGCTCGGCCGGGGGTGCGCCAACGCGGTCAAGGCCGATGTGCCCAAGGAGCGAATCGTCAACCGGAAGTCGGCCGACGACCTGGTCGCCTGGGCGGCTACCCACGCAGCCTGAGAGCGTAGCGCAGATCATGGATACGATCAGCAGGTGACTCTCCCCGTTCAGCCCCCGGTGGCGCCCATGCTGGCCAAGCTCACCCGGGACCTGCCCCGAGCCGAGGGCATGTTCTACGAGCCCAAGTGGGACGGGTTCCGGTGCATCGTCTTCCGGGACGGCGACGACGTGGAGCTGGGCAGCCGGAACGAGAAGCCGCTCACTCGCTACTTCCCCGAGCTGGTCGCATCGCTCAAGCGCGAGCTCCCCGACCAGTGTGTCCTCGATGGCGAGATCGTGATCGCCGGGCCCAACGGACTGGACTTCGATGCCCTGTCCCAAAGGATCCACCCGGCCGAATCGCGGATCAACCTGCTGGCTGAGACCACGCCGGCGTCGTTCGTCGCTTTCGACATCCTGGCATTAGCTGATCGTGACCTGTGCGACACGCCGTACGCCGATCGTCGGAAGCTGCTCGAGAAGACGCTGAAGAATGCAAAGGCTCCGGTTCACGTGACACCGGCGACGAACGACCCCGAGGTGGCCACCGACTGGTTTGACCAGTTCGAAGGGGCCGGTCTCGATGGTGTGGTAGCCAAACCGGGTGACCTGAAGTACCTCCAGGACAAGCGGGCGATGCTGAAGGTCAAGCATGAGCGCACCGCCGATT
The DNA here is from genome assembly GCA_036521415.1 of Acidimicrobiales bacterium. Taxonomy (GTDB): domain Bacteria; phylum Actinomycetota; class Acidimicrobiia; order Acidimicrobiales; family RAAP-2; genus DASXMT01. The sequence continues at coordinate 90 of DATDHU010000011.1, read as the reverse complement.
GTGTGGTGGCCGGATTCCGCTGGCACAAGGACGGCGGGGTCATTGGATCGCTGCAGCTCGGGCTCTTCGACGACCACGGTGTCCTGCATC
>DATDHU010000010.1:0-4422 GCA_036521415.1 Acidimicrobiales bacterium | reverse complement strand
AGGTCCGGCAGTTCTTCGACCACGCCCACGGCGAGATCGAACAGATGCTCGAGCGGACCTCAGGCCTCCTGGCCGACCTGACCGACTGCACGGCGATGGTCGTCGGGCCCTCCCATGAGGCCTCAGCCATCCGTTCCATCCAGCTGGTCGGGCTCGGTCCGCGTCTGGCCCTTCTGGTCGTGGTGCTGGCCGACGGCGCAGTGCAGAAGCAGTCGATCGAGCTGAACGAGGACACGTCGGAGGAACACCTGGCCGCGGCCAGCCGGCACCTGGCTGCCCATGTCGACGGCATCTCCCTGGGCATGGTGTCCGGGCATGCGTCCTCGACCGGGGATAGGGTCACCGACTCGTTGGTGCTGGCCGGTCTCTCCGCCTTGGTGTCCATGCGGCCCGGGGACCACGCCGATCAACTCTTCGTCGGGGGCCCGTCCCGCCTGGCCACTGCCTTCGACGCGGTGGAGACGGTCCGTTCGGTGTTGACCATCCTCGAGCAGCAGTTGGTGGTGGTCTCGTTGTTGCGCGATGTCCTCGACCGAGGCCTTTCGGTGGCCATCGGGGCCGAGCACGGTTTCGAACCTCTGGCCTCATGTGCCATCGTCGTGATGCCGGTATCGGTTGAGGGGGAGAAAGCAGGGACCATCGGACTGCTCGGGCCCACCAGGATGAACTACCCACAAGCGCTGGCCGCCGCACGGGTGGTCGGCGAGCGACTCGGCCAACGCCTCGGCGAGTCCGGAACCCTTTGATCGGAACAGAGCACACATGAACGACGACCTGTACGCCCTCCTTGGCGTGACGCGCGACGCCAGTGACGACGAGCTCAAGCGCGCCTACCGGCAGAAGGCGCGCGAGCTGCACCCTGACGCCACCGGCGGCGACGCGGCCACCGATGAGCGGTTCAAAGAGGTGAGCATGGCCTACGAGGTGCTCCGCGATCCCGAGCGCCGGGCCCGCTATGACCGGTTCGGGGTCGAGGGCGTCTTCGGTCCGGCCGCGGGCAACGGCGGGTTCAGCGGCAACCCAGGGGACATCTTCGGTGGCGGCGGCCTGGGCGACCTCTTCGATGCCTTCTTCAACGGCGCAGCCGGAGGCGCCGGAGGGGGACGTCGGCGTGCCGGTCCCGTCCCCGGCCCTGACGTCGAGATGGTCGTCGGGCTCGAGTTCCGCGAGGCCGTCTTCGGCGCTCGGCGGGAAGTCACCGTCGAGGGCCCGGTCCACTGCGAGACCTGCGCGGGCAGCGGCGCCGCGCCCGGCACATCGGCCATCCGTTGTCCCGACTGCGACGGTGCCGGAGAGCTGCGCCGGGTCCGGAACTCGATCCTGGGCCAGGTGGTCACGGCCATGCCCTGCCAACGGTGCCAGGGGACGGGTGAGGCGGTCACCACTCCCTGCGCTGACTGCGGCGGCGACGGCCGAAGGGTCGTCGAGCGGACGCTCACCGTCGAGGTCCCCGCCGGGGTCGACAACGGCTCGACCCTTCGTCTCGGGGGCCACGGCCCCGCCGGCTACCGGGGTGGGCCCAACGGCGCGCTGTTCGTCCATCTGTCGGTCGACGAGGACGACGTCTTCGAGCGGGATGGCACCGACCTGCACGCCGATCTGGCCGTGGCCATGACCCAGGCCAGCTTGGGGGCGACGGTGGGGTTCGAGACGCTCGACGACCACCGGGACGTGACCATCGCCCCGGGGACACAGACCGGACAGGTGATCAGGATGAAGGGCCTCGGCGTCCCCCATCTGCGCGGGCGGGGCCGAGGCGACCTGTACGTCCACGTGGTGGTCGAGACCCCGACCGACCTCGACGCCGCCCAACGGGAGCTCTTGGAGCACCTGGCCATCGAGCGTGGCGAGGAGTTGGATCCCCCCGGTCACGACAAGCTGTTCTCCAAGATCCGCTCTGCACTCAGCTGACGCGCGGGTTGACGTGTCGGCGCACGATCCGGACGGGAACGGGTCGGAGGGCTCGCTGCTCGGCCCGGCATCGGTGGACGCCGCGGCGATGGTGTTCGTCGATGATCCGGGCCACCCGGTTCTGAGCCAGGCCGACGGCCATCACCTGACCGCAGTGCTCCGACTGCGGGACGGCGAGGTCGTGGTGGCCGGTGATGGAGCTGGACGATGGGCTCGTTGTCGCATGGTCACGGGCCGGACCGACACCGGTCGGACCGACACTGGCCGGACCGACACCGCTCGGACCGACACCGCTCGGACCGACACCGGTCCCTCCCTGGACCTCGACGGCCCCGTGGAGCTGACCGCGTTGGCCGAGCCAGCGGTGACGGTGGCCTTCGCCCCGGCTAAGGGTGACCGCCCCGAGTGGGTGGTGCAGAAGCTGACCGAGCTGGGTGTGGACCGGATCGTGCCGATACTCACCGCCCGATCGGTAGTTCGTTGGGAAGGCGTGCGCGCCGCCAAATCGGTGGAGCGACTGCGCCGGGTGGCCCGGAAAGCCGCGGCCCAGAGCCGGCGGGCCTGGTTGCCCGAGGTCGCCGACGTCTCCGCGCTCGGGTCCGTCGCCTCCCTCACCGGGAGACCCACCACCTTGGCGAGCCCGGGCGGAGGGCCGCCGCACCTCGGCCGGCCGGTCGTGGCTATCGGGCCCGAAGGGGGATGGGACAGCGCCGAGCTCGATGCCGGATTCGACACCGTTGGGCTGGGCTCTACCATCCTCCGGGCCGAGACCGCGGCGGTTGCCGCGGGCACGCTACTCTGCGCGTTGAGGCAACAGCTGATAGCGCCGCTTGCATAACCACGCTTCGTGGGCAAAACTGTAGGTAATCCGTTGGTTGGGCATGAGGGATTCGGGCCATTGGCATCTGGGCTCGAAAGGTTTCGAGCTCGGTGCCCCCATCGGATCCCAGCTGTTATGTGGATGCAGCTGTGGGAAAACGATTACATCGGGTAACGAGAGCTAATGGAGGGGTACATGAGGACAGTGGACAAACCATGACGGCGGTGGACAACGGGATCGCCGTTGAGGAAATTGACGAAGAGGTTGGTGACGACGACGAGCAAGAAGAGGCGGCACGCATCGCCTATGCCCGCGCCGTCGGGGCCCGGATCCGGGCCATGCGCAAGCAGATGCGGCTGTCACTGCAAGCGGTCGAGGCCATGTCCGACCAGGAGTTCAAGGCTTCGGTCCTCGGTGCCTACGAGCGGGGCGAGCGGGCCATCTCAGTACCCCGGCTGCAGCGTCTGGCCAAGCTCTACGACGTCCCCGTGGACCAGCTCCTGCCTCCGGACGACGACGCCAGCACCCGCTGGGGCGCCTCGGGTGGAGGGCCGGAGACGGCGCCGCTCACGGCCCGTCGGGCCCTCCACGGGCTGGGCGGTCACGAGAAGATCACCATCGACCTCACCAAGCTGCATTCGGTCAGCGGCCCCGAGCGGGACCTGTTGCGCCGGTTCTTGAGCATGATCCAGGTGCACCGCCAGGACTTCAACGGTCGGATGATCACCATCCGGGCCGAGGACGTGCGGGCCATCGCCTGCATGTTCGGGATCACCCCTGATGCCATGGCCGTTCGTCTCGGCGAGCTGGGGCTCTTGGTCACGACTTGATGAAGCGTGGTGCCCTGAACTCGCACCGTGCCTTGACACCGCGTTGTGAGTTTCTGAGTCCGCCAGGTGGTGACCCCTCGGGGTCACTCGGTGACGCACTGGGTTCGGTGGTTCCCCGACCTGGACAGTTCCGGTACAGGACAGCCGACGGTACTGCGACAGAACATGAGCCATCCCGAGATCCAACATGGTCGACCGAGGATTGGTGAGTGGAACAACGCGGTATAACTGAGCAGATGGTTGATTCGATCCGTTGGCTGAGCACGAAAGAAGCGTCCGAGCGCCTGGGCATCACGCTGAGGAGCCTCTACCGGTTCATCGATGAGGGGGGCCTCATCGCCTACAAGTTCGGGCGCGTGATCCGTATCCAGGAAGCAGACGTCGACCGTTTCATCGAGGCAAGCCGAATCGCCCCCGGGAGCCTGGAGCACCTGTATCCGGAGCTCAAGGGAAACGACCGGGGAGCATCCATGACCTCACCATCGGTTGCGGCCGGCGGCGGGCCTGGCTGAGCCAACAGGTGGCCGACTGTCTGTTCTGCGGCATCGTCGCCGGTGACGTCCCCGCCGACATCGTCCATACCACCGAGAGGACGGTGGCCTTCCGGGACCTGAACCCGTTCGCCCCCGTCCACGTGCTCGTGGTTCCCAAGCGACACATCGACAACGCCGCGGTGATCGAGCCCGATGACGCTGACGACGTGGCCGAGCTGTTCGTGGCGGCGAAGGCGGTGGCCGACGCCGAGGGCATCGGTGGGCCCGACCGGGGCTACCGGTTGATCTTCAATGTGGGGCCGGACGCCAACAACTCGGTTCCTCACCTTCATCTCCACGTGCTCGGCGGCCGCGCCTTGGACTGGCC
>DATDHU010000009.1:0-17898 GCA_036521415.1 Acidimicrobiales bacterium | reverse complement strand
TTGTGTCTCGATCGCGGATGAGGAACCTAACAGCGTTTGTTTGGTCGGCGAAGTCCATCGAGAGATTGCGGGCCTGCTGCGTCACCCAAGCGGCGACCGGGTTGGCGGTCACGCCGGCGATCCTTACGAGACGCGTGTCGTGGTGGATGAACACGAGGACGTAGAGCCTGCGGAGGAGCACCGTGTCGACATGGAAGAAGTCGCAGGCCATCAATCCCTTCGCCTGTGCGGAGAGAACTCCGCCCAAGTCGGTCCCGATCGCCGTGGCGACGGCTCGACGCCGTGACGCTTCAGGATCGCCCAGACGCTCGAGGCGGCAATGACGATGCCCATGCTGGCGAGCTCACCGTGGATGCGGCGGTAGCCCCACTGTGGATTCTCCTTCGCCAGCCGGAGGACAAGCGCCGTGGTTCCCTTCGCGATGCCTGGTCGACCGGGCCAGCCCTGCGGGTAGGTCCAGCGGTTGGCGACGAGGTCCCGATGTCAGCGCAGCAGGGTTGCCGGCTGGACGAAGAAGCGCCCGAGTTGGCGGCGCGGGAGCACTCGTGCGAGCCCCGCCAGCACCGCTCGATCTGCCGGCTCCAGCGCCGGTCGGTGGACCTGGCGTCGAAGGACCGCCACCTCGTGCCGCAGCATGACGACCTCGATGGCGAGATCCGTGTCACTGCGACCGATCAGTCGGATGAGCTGAAGGGCACGGCAGAACGCCCAGTAGAGAAACGAGAGGGTCATCGCTGGATGCTCTCCGCGCCTGTGTCCAGACGTCAAAGTGCTGGTCGCAGGCGAGGGATAGCATTCTCGGCACCCACAAGCCCGGTTTCGCATGAACTTGCTCCAGGTGTCCCGTTTTGGACCCGGTCTCCGCTTAGGGGCAATGACCCGCGGATGCTGGATGCCGATATCTCGATGACCACCTTCAGCAACTCACGTTGGATGCGGCGGTAGCCCCACAATGGGTTCTCTGGTCAGACGCCAAACGAGGAGCTGGGTCTGTTGAGACGCCGCCCTCTGCGGGGATACTCGATGAGGTTGGGTCCATTTCCGCCGGATTTGCTCTCGATGCCAGCGTCGCAACGTACCTGGCGTCACCAGCGACGAGGTCCGTTCCCACACCGGCCGGAGTCGTTGCAGCACCGCGAGCACCGTGCGCTCCTCAGGCTTCACCTGCGGGCGGTTCACCCGACGGCGAAGGATGGCCACTTCTTGACGGAGGACCAGTAGCTCGAGGTCTTTTGACCGACTGGTCCGACAGCACAGGAGGAGCAGGCGGAGGAGCTGCCGGCTGAGCAAGACGGTGACACGAATAGCCATTGACGAAGTCTGGCCACAGCGGGGGAGTATTTCATCGCGTGAGGAGGAACGTCGCTCACAGGGCAATTGCGCCGACACTGTCGTGACACCCTTCACGCGGATCGGTGGTGGAGGGTCAGCCCACGACGCCGTCTGCCCGCAAGCCAGCAATCTGCTCGGCGTCGTAGCCGAGTTCGACCAGCACGTTGTCGGTGTGCTGGCCTGGGTCCGGCGCCCGGCTTGGTTCGGGCAGGTCGCGACCGGCGAGCTTGACCGGGTAGCCCAGCATGTCGGCGTCCAGCCGAGCAGCAGGCAGCCACGAGAAGCGCTCGCGGAACTGCGGGTCGCTGGCCACAGACTGGGGGTTGTGCACGAGACCGATCGGGGTGTTGTGAGTTTCGGAAAATTCGATCCACTGGGCGGTCGTCCGCCCCGCGAAGATCTCCGTCAGGATCGCCTGCAACTCCAAGTTCCCGGGGGCATGGTCCCCGTAACGAGACCCGGGCCAACGTTCGAACAGCTCAGGGCGCCCGACCCCAGTGCAAAAGTTCTTCCAGAACTCCTCTTCGCTGGCCATGAAGAGCACGTGACCATCCGCCGACCGGTAGATCTGGTAGCGGACCCCATTGCGCATGCCCCCGGTGCCTGGCGGACGGCGGGACCGGCCGTCCGCGGCGTTGCCGTAGACCTCTTCCTCCGGTCGCTCGTAACTCCGCCACGTTTCGATGCGGTACCAGTCGAAGTAGGCAGCGGCATCGGACTGGGCCAGTTCGATGGCCGTGCCCTGCCCGCTGGAGCGAGCGCGGAGCACCGCCGCCAGGATAGCCAGCGCCCCGTAGAGGGGCCCGGCGTGGATCCCCACGCTGGTGTGCTCGCCCATCCGAGTGAACCCGACCTCGTCGGTCTCAATCGGTACCTGCCCGGCCCAGGCATCGTATGCGATCCCGTGACTGGGCAGGTTGCGGTATGGGCCTGTCGCCCCGTAACCCGAGATGCTGCAGAACACGACTCGGGGGTTGACCTCGCTCATCCGCTCGAAGGTCAACCCTCGCCGGGCCAGCGCGCCAGGGCGCATTGCTTCGATAACCACATCTGCGCCGCGCACCAAATCAAGGTACAGGTCGATCCCTCCCGGGGTGCGCAGGTCGATTACAATCGATCGCTTGCCCCGGTTGATATGCAATGACAGCAGGGAGTTTTCGCTCCGGCCGTCGGGTGAGCGGATGATCGGCCAGGTCATACGCCGGCCGTAGTCGCCACCCGGGGCCTCGACCTTCACCACGTCAGCTCCGAGATCGGCTAGCAGACCACCCATCTCCGCCGGGCCGAGCATGGAACTCTCGATAATCCGGACACCGACCAGCAGGCCGTCGGGCATGACGCTCTCCTCTCGCGCGGGCCAGAACCCCGCTTCAGTTGACTATGCCAGCGGCGCGTAGCTCCGCCAGCCGCCGGTCGTCGAGGCCCAACTCGACGCGCAGGACGTTCTCCGTGTGCTCACCCAGGCGGGGTGGCGCATGATCGGGAACCTCGGTGACCGTGGACATTTTGATTGGGTTCCCCGGAATGAGCACCGGCTGGGCAACCCCGTCGGTGCGCTCCAACTCGGTCAGCATGTGCCGGGCAGCTACATGTGGGTCAGACACCACTTCCTCGTCGCTCAGGCACGGCCCCGCTGCTACCCCCGCCCGCCCAAGGTCGCCGGCGGCAACCAGCTTCGTCTTGTCGGCAGCCCAACCTTCCACACCGGGACGAATGACGTCCTCAAGGTGGTCGAGCCAGCCCTGGCGGGTGGCCAGGCGCTCGTCGTCCCGCCACTCTGGATGGCCCACGACGTCGGCCAGTTGCGCAAACTGATGCTCGCGTCCGACCTGGAGGATGAACCAGCCGTCGGACGCCCGGAAACCGTGCATAATTGACGGACCGAGATCCCCGTTGCGCAGCCCCATCGACCAGAAGTTTGTGACCAGATCAGTCATGGCCACCATGGCATCGAACATGGCAACGTCGACGTACTGGCCTTCACCGGTAAGGTCCCGTTGGCGCAGGGCGGCGAGCAATCCGATAACGGCGAAGAGCGAGGACCCAATGTCACCGAGAGCGCCAACGGGTGCCGGCGTTGGCGGCATGTCGCCCGTGCGCTTGAACTCATAAATCCCCGACATCGCCTCTGCGATGGCAGCGTAGGCTGGCCACGATCGATAGGGGGACGTCCCCTGGTTCCCGAAGCCGGACACCGATACGTACACGCAACGGGGAGCCACGCCAGCGACGGCGTCGTAGCCAAGACCGAGGCGCTCGAGGGTGCCGGCTTTGAAATTCTCGGCGACCACGTCGAAACGAGGGGCCAGGTCCAAGATGAGCTGGCGTCCCTGGGGAGACTTCAGATTGATCACGATGCTTCGCTTGTTGAGGTTGTTGCGAAGGAAGGTGCAGCCCGCGGAGCGGCCGTCGGCATCGGTCATGGCTGGTCGAGCCCCCCGGCCGGAATCGCCGCTACCGGGCGCCTCCACCTTAACCACGTCGGCACCCAGGCGGCCCAACAGTTGGGTGCCGAAGGGAAGGGCCTGCATCTGCTCCATGGCTAGGACCCGGATCCCATCCAGCGGCAAGCCGGGGCGCGCCCCGGGGCCGATGGCGGCCGGGTCGACCCTCGTCACGAGCCAGCTCCGTTGTACCAGTCGAGTGCACACAGATGGATGTTGAAGAGGGCGCAAGCGTTGGCGTGACTCACCGCCGGGCGCTTGCCCGCATCGAGACCGTACCCGCTGGGCCTATCCTGCGTGCGGAGCCAGGTGGAGGCGGCGCGGGGGTGATCGAGGCTCCCCATGTCGGCGACGGCTCGTACCACCCCTTGCATAACCTGCGGCCGCTTGGACACCTCGTCATGCAACGACAAGTTGGCGAAATGTTTGGTCCGCTCCGCCATGATTGCCGGTGCGTGCTCGCCACGCAGGGGTGTCAAGAAACCGCTGGGGGGTGGAGGTCGACCCCGCTCACTTCGGCTCCGACCGCCGACGTGGAATGCTGCTCGCTCAACGATGTCGTCGCCATCTCCGACCCTCCTTATTTGAAGCATACCGTGCCTCTGGAATAAACTCAAACGATTGACAGAGTAAAGTCTCTAACTCATACACGGCGCCCAACGATGCCTCGGCATCGACCCACGAGCACCCCCGTGACCAAGCGGATGATGATGCCATCGAAGCAGATGCGTTCGGGCACCTTGGATCGGTAACGTGGGAGTGGGGGGGATCGTTGGCGACTGGGATCAGCCCCCAATGGCAGACCAGACGGCACCTTTACCTCGGGCTCAAAACCGCGCATGGTGGTGCTACCTCCGCTTGGTCGCTGATGGTTGGGTGAGAATCCCAAGTCTCTTGGGGCCACCACCACGATCGGTAGATGCCTCCTACTCCCTTCAGCGCATCAATGTCCTGATCGCCCGACTACTCGCCCATCCGCGCGGCCTCGTGCCCTAACGATTGATTGAGGGCATGGCACAGCCGCTCCCGCTGTCCAATCCGGGTTCGTTTGCTCTAACGATTGACTTAGTTTAGGCTCTTCCCGATAGCACACGCGCACCGTCGGTCTATCGCCGGGGAATCACGGAGCCGGAAAGGAATGCGGGGTGTCCCAAGGGATTCGGCGTTTGTGGCAGGCAGTGGATTATGACGCGCTCACCCCTATGAACGAACCGGCCCCCGTACTTCTCATCGGGGTGGTACGCCGACTCCGAGACCGTTGCCCGGGGCCGGCCTGGCAGGCCCAGTGGGTTCCGTTCTCCGCCGACGGTTCGACGCGGCCGGCTTCCACCTCTCCGACCTACGCGCCCTGGAAGACCTGTGGGGGGCGCCTTCCTCCACGATCGACGACATCCGGATGAACATCGACGAGCACCCACCATGGGATGACTACCAGGGAGTCGAGCGGCTCGACGCCCTGCGCGAACCGATGCGAGTGTGTTCATGTCGGGTGACACGACGGGTAAGTCGCAGCCGACCTTCTATACCGTGTGGGATCGCGAGGTGGCCTTCTGGCCCGAGCGCAGCGACGCGGCCACCGACTCGCGAGGAACAGCACGGCGGCGGCGTCGTCCTCACCGATTCGGGAACAGGAACGGGAACGGGAACGGGGACGAATGGTGCCTCAATCGCGCCCCGGCAACCTTTGCTAGCGGCTCTGGGCCCGCTGGACCACGATGACTACTGAGAACCAGGAGGCAACGGTGACCACCATCCCCAAGATCATCAGCGTCGACGACCACGTCGTCGAGCCAGCCCATGTGTGGCAGACGTGGCTGCCTGAACGGTTTCGCGAACGGGCGCCGCGAATCGAACGCAAAGGCATCGGCCCGATGCGCCACACCGGTGGCGGTAACTACGAGATCACCTGGGACGACAAGGGCCCCCAAGCCGATTGCTGGTTCTTCGAGGACATGGTCTACGTACACAAGCGCCACGTGGCCGCGGCCGGCTTCGCCCGCGACGACATGACCATGAGTCCGATCACCTACGACGAGATGCGGGCTGGCTGTTACGAGCCCAAAGCTCGCATCGACGACATGGAGCTCAACCACGTCGAGGCCTCATTGTGCTTCCCTACCTTTCCCCGCTTCTGCGGGCAGACGTTCACCGAAGCGACCACGGATCGGTCCCTCGGGCTGGCGTGCATCGAGGCCTACAACGACTGGATGGTCGAGGAGTGGTGTGGCGACAGTGGCGGGCGCCTTATCCCCCTCACCCTCATCCCCTTGTGGGACGTCGACTTGGCCGCCGCCGAAGTGCGCCGCAACGCAGGGCGGGGAGTGCGGGCCGTGTGCTTCAGCGAGATACCCTCGCATTTAGGCCTGCCCAGCATTCACAGCGGCTCCTGGGACCCGTTCTTCGCAGCGTGCGAGGAGACTGAGACGGTGGTGTGCATGCATATCGGATCCTCGTCCAAGATGCCCGCCACCTCGGCCGACGCCCCGGTTGCGGTGGCCGCCACCCTGTCGTTCGGCAATGCTATGGCCTCGCTGGCCGATTTCCTCTTCTCTGGAGTCCTGGTGCGCTTCCCGGCGCTGACCCTGGCCTACTCCGAGGGCCAGATTGGTTGGCTTCCCTACGTGCTAGAGCGTGCCGACGACGTATGGCGGGAGCACCGCGCATGGGGCGGGGTAAGAGACATCGTGCCCGAGCCCCCCTCGACCTACTACTACCGGCAGGTCTTCGGCTGCTTCTTCCGGGACCGTCATGGTCTCGAATCGCTGGAAAGAGTAGGGGTCAACAACGTGACCTTCGAAACCGACTACCCCCACACCGACTCCACGTGGCCGGATACCGAACTGGTGGCGCAGGAAATGATGTCCGGGCTGCCCGACGACACCATCCGCAAGATCGTCCGGGGCAACGCGATCCGCATGCTCGGGCTCGATCTTGAGGAGTGATCGGCGAACCCATGGAGACTCAGACCCGCCCCGTTCCGGAATCGTCTATACCTTAAAGGTCACGGTGGGTCGGCCTGCGGGGACCCGCGGTCGATCGCTCAATTTTGGCTCGTGCCCTTCCATCGCCATCCGCCCGCCGCGTGGTTACCGCCGTCCACATGGAGCGTGGTGCCGGTCACGAACCTGGCCAGATCGCTGGTCAAATACAGCACGGCCCCGGCAGCGTCATCCGGGGTTCCGAACTGACCGAGCGGGGGGACCAGGGCGGGCTCAAAGTCGATCGACGTGTCGAGGAATTGGCCCCTGGCTATCCCTTCCCCGCGGCTGGCGAGAGCATCAGGGGCCACCGCGTTCACCCGGATCCCGCGGGGCGCCAACTCAAGAGCCAGGGTGCGGGTCAGGCTGTCGACCGCCGCCTTCATGGCCGCATAGACGGCGAAGCCGGGGGCGCCCTGGTGCGCCTCGATCGAGGTGACGTTGACGATGGAGGACCCGGGGACCATCGCCGGCACGGCCCGGCGGACCAGATGGGCGACCTGGGTGAAGTTCTCGGCGATGAGCATGGCCTCGCCCTGCTCAGTGACCTCGAGAAATTCGGCGGCGAAACTGCCTCCGGCGTTGTTCACAAGGATGTCGATCTTTCCAAAACGGCCGATGACATCGGCGACGAATTCGTCGACAGCCAGTTGGTCCCGCACATCGAGCACCCTCGCCAGCACCGCCGTATCCTCGGCGTCCGTCAGTTCGGAAACCATCGACCCGCTCTCCGGCACCCGGTCGCACAGCGCCAGGGTGGCGCCGAACCGTCCGAGGAGGGCGGCGGTGGCGGCCCCGATCCCGCGGGCGGCTCCGGTGATCAGCGCCACCCGACCGTCACAACGAAGGGGCTCGTCAGCAAAAGACATCGGCGTCACGCTACAACTGAACGTTCGTTTGAATTAACCGGACATTCGGGCCAGAGTGAGCACCATGCCCGGTGATCTGCCTCCGCCCTCCCAGCCGCCGTCGCCGTCCACGGTGGTGGTGATCGGGAGCGGAGCGATCGGCGGCTATTTCGGCTTCGCCCTCGAGCGCGCCGGGCACCAGGTCGTGCTGTGCGCCCACCGTCCATTCGGGCAATTGACGGTGGAAACCGAAGGCAAGCTGATGACCGTCGGCGCGCCGGTCATCACCGATCCCGGTGAGTGTCCCACCGCCGATTGGGTGGTGCTCGCCACCAAGGGTCACCAGACCGCCGGCGCCGCGCCGTGGCTGGCCGCCGCCTGCGGAGCGTCGACGTCGGCGATCCTCGTCCTCCAGAACGGGATCGAGCACCGGGAACGGGTGTCCGGGCTCACCGGCGGTGTCCCGGTGGTGCCGGCGGTCGTCTCGTGCGGGGCCGAGTTGGTGGAGCCGGGCCGGGTCCGCCATCACGGCTACTCGGCCCTGACCGTCGCCGACACCGACCTCGGCCGAGCCGCCGCCGCACTGTTCGCCGGGGGTCCGGCCACCGCCACCCCGTCGTCCGACTTCGAGAGAAACCTGTGGCTGAAATTGGTGCAGAACGTCACCGGCGGCCCGCTGACCGCCATCACCGGTCGTCGGCTCGAGGTGATGGCCCAACCCGAGATCGCCGGGCTGGCGGTGGAACTGGCTGTCGAGGCGGCCGAGGTGGCGCGGGCGTGTGGGGTGGCTCTGAGCGACGAGGTCGCTACCGCTGTCGTCGACGGCTTTCGATCGGTGGCCAGCACCATGGGCACCTCGATGCTCTATGACCGGATGGCCGGCCGCCCGCTGGAGTGTGAGGAGCTCACCGGGGCGGTGGTCCGGTTGGGGGCGCGCCACGGGGTCCCGACCCCCTGCAACCGCTGGATGCTGACCCTGCTTCGGAACCTCGAATCCCAGCCGGACTGAGGCTCCCGGACCCCGAGCCCGAAACCGTTTCTCGATCGGGTCGGTGGTCAACTCAGCGGTTCGAGCCACCCGACCGGGCGGCCAGTGCACCGGCGGCCACCGCCCGCACCTGCGAGAGGGCGGCGCCGATGGAGGCAGGGTCCAGACCGGCGACCAGATGCTCGCCGCCGGCTTCCCGCAACATCTCGGGCAGACGGTATTCGATCCGTTCCAGCGCCCACGGCAACATGTCGCCGTGGGCGGCGGTGTCGAAGTCGATCACGTTATTCACCACTTCGGTCCCGGGATGGTTGTAGTGGTAGTGGGGTTCGTTGTCGAACACGTCGAACCGCAGGTACTCGTGACCGTCCTCGGCGCCACAGACATGGAGTGAGAGTCCCTCGTCGGAGAACCCTCCGGCGGGAGACCGCTCGAGCAGCTCGGCCAGATGGGCGGGATTGTCCTGATAGGTCTCCACCAACCCTTCGGGATCGAGGTCGCGGTACTCGACCCCGATCGAGAGATTGCCGGCTTCGAAGTACCGGGTGTGCTCGGCGACGGGAGTTTGAGGTGGGATGGCGTAGACGTTGCCGATCATCGGTCCTCCTGGTTGGTTGGACGGCTCACGACGGGCTGTTGAGGTCGTTGAGTCGAGTGAACACGGAGCGTGCGTTTCCTTCCATCAGTAGGGCGCACACCCCGTCGGAGAGTTGGAGGGTCTTTAGCTGCTGGAGGGCCTGGCGATGCCCTACCGTCGGGAAGTTGGTCCCGAAGATCACCTTCCGCCGCCCCGGCCGGCGCAAGAAGTCGACCAAAGCGGGCGGCCAGTGTCCTGGAGGATAGGAGCCGGTACCCAGGTAGACGTTGGAGAATTTGAGGGCCATGGCCACCGCCTCGTCCACCCACGGCCAGCCGGTGTGTGAGAGGACGAAGGAGACATCCGGGAAGTACAGGGCCGGGCGGTCGATCCCGATCGGCTTGCCCGACTCGCTCGGCAACCGGCCTCCCGAGGTGCCGGCCTGCATCATCATCGGGACGCCCTGGCGGTCGCACAGCGCGTAGTACGGGTAATGATCGCGGTGATCGAAGGGCCGGTCGAAACTGTGTGTATGGAGGTAGAGCCCGACCACCCAGGGGGCGGCCAGCACTCCTTCGGCCCGGCGCACCCCGGCCATGCCCAGCTGGGGCTCGATGCCCCAGAGGGCGGCGAAGCGTCCGGGAAAGCGATCGACCAGCCGCTGGGTCTCCTCCCACCTGGAGGTGACCGATGAGACATCGAACTCGGAGCCGTGATGATGTACGTCGCTGGTCACCACCAACACGGTGGCGATCCCCAGCTCGTCCATCCGCGCCACCATGGCGTCGGCATCGGCGAAGCTGTCGTCGGAGTCGCTCCGGACCTTGAGGGGGAGCTCCTGCCCGGCGACCGCCGCCTCCCAAGCAGCACGGCGTTCGGTGCCGAAGGCGTTGCAGAGGGTGTCGACGATGCCGGCGGCCACCGGGGTCATCCCGTTCCGGACCGCTCGTCGCGGAAGCGTTTGAGCTTGGCCGCCACATCGACCTCGGTCAACGAATCGAGCGAGCCAGGAGCCACCACCTCGACCTGGATGCTCACCCCCAGCCGGTCCTTCAGGCGTTCGGCCACTGCGTCGGCGAGGGATGGGCGTTGGTCCGGCGCCCACTCGCTCACCACCGACAGCACCAGCTCGTCCCGATTATCGCGTCGGATTGCCCGCACGAAGAAGTCGTTTGTCGTCCCCGGCACGGTCTGAGCGAGATCGCCCAGGGCCTCGGGCCAGACGTTGACACCGCGCAGCTTCACCATGTTGTCGCCACGTCCCGCGAACCCGCTGATCTTTCGGAGCCAGCTCCCGCAGCCGCACTGGCCGGGTGGTTGCAGCGAAGAGAGGTCCATGATGTTGTAGCGAAACTGCGGACTCCCGGTCTTGTAGAGCTCCGTCACACACAGGGACCCCAACTGGCCGTCGGGGACGGCCTCGTCGGTGTCCGGATCCACCACCTGCACCACGAAGGCGTCTTCGAAGATGTGCAGGCCGTCGTGGGCGGGGCACTCCATGGCGACAGTCTGTACCTCGTGGAATCCGTAGGTGGCGAAGTACTCGAGGCCGAACGTTGCCTCCAGCAGTTCCTTGTCGCCGATGTTGGGGATGGCGGTCAGCTTCAGGTCGGTGCGGGGATCGAGGCCCATCTCCCGGGCCACATCGGCCAGCCGCAGCAGGTAGTCGCCGGTGGTCATCACCGCGGCCACCTCGTAGGCGATTGCGAGTTCGACCTGGCGCTGGCTGGAAGTGACATTCCCGGTCGAGGCGGTGAGCACCACGCAGTTGAGCCATCGATGCAGCGCCTCGTCGAAGGAAAAGGCCCCGTTGTGCAGTCCGTAGGCCCACGAGTTGAGAACCACGCTCCCGGGCCGCACGCCTTGCATGTAGAGCTGGCGGGCCAGCAGGAGGCCACCAACCTCACGATCCCAGGCGGTGTAGAAGGTGGGGCGGGAGACACCGGTGGTGCCTCCGGACATGAACACCCGCATCGGCTCCCGCATGGCATCGGCCGGCACCACTCCCTGATAGTCCCCCCACGGCGGGTGGGACTCGATGCTGTGGCGGATGTCCTCCACCGTGTAGGCGGGCGCCTTCCAGAGATCGTCGAGGGTGTGCAGGGTGGAGGGATGAAAGCCGGCATCGTCCCAGCGACGCCGGAAGAAGGGCACCCGGTAGGCCTGCCAGGCCCGTTCGCGCAGTCGGGCCAACTGTTTGCGGGCGATAGTGTCGGGGTCGTCGAACCAGGCGGTGGCGAAGTACTCCGGCGGTGGCGGGTACAGACGGGTGAGCGCTGCGAAGTCGACTGCTTGCGATGGTCGGCGAATCCCTTGCGACACCTACATCCCCTCCGTCAGCCCGGCACTGGGTAATCGTTTCCCACCCCGGGACAATAACTAAGTCAATCGTTTGAATCAAGGCCAGGCGCCAGCCGACTCCGCAACGCGCCGTCGGCCACGAACACCCGAAAGGTCGCCCGGATCGAGAAACGACGACCGGGTCCGAAGAGGCACCGTCGACCACTACCACTGGCCGGCGACCCTCCCGGCGAGGTCCGACAGCAAGAAGAGGCGCGCCGGCCACGTCCTCGGGATCGCCGCGGCCGAAGGGGAACCGCGTGACGCTCCCGGTCAGGGTCCGCTGGCCCGGAGCGGTGGGCGTCGCCAGCCGGCGTGCGGATGGTGCCGGCGGCGACAGCGTTGACCCGCACGCCAGATCGGCCCAATTTGAGGGCCTCGGTCCGCATCAGACCCAACATCGCCGACTTGGCGACTGCGTAGGCCACACCGAACGGCAGCGCCGACAGTCCGGCGATGGAGGCGAGGTGGAAAACGCCCCCCACCCCGGTGGCAACCCAGGTGGGCACCGACCGTTCTCGACGTCAACAATGCCGAACGGAAGTTCAACTCGGGCACCTCGTCAAAGGACCTCGGGTCGATGTCCACCCGGCCGCCGAGGCCGAGGCGGGTCGAACCCCCGTCGCCGGGCTGTCCTTCGGAGTGCCCTTCCCGACTCATTGACACATTCAAGTGCCTATGGGAAGGTCCACGCGTCCTCGACGCCGGAGGCGCGGATGGGTCTCGCCGAACAGAATGCTCCTCCATCCCGACCCGGGAAGCCGGCCGGGCCTTCTCCCGGAGGGATGCTCGAACTGAGCTCGGACATCGATCCCGGGTTGGACGACCTCTTCCGCGCCTGGTGCGATCACCATCACGCCGAGGTCATCGCCCTTCCCGGAGTACTGCGGGCCCGGCGCTACCTCCGGGCGGACCGGCGGCCCGGACCGGCGCGGTATCTCACTATCTACGACCTCGCCTCGGTCTCGGTGCTCGACACCCCCGCCTTCCTCAATCACGGCCGGACCGGGACGCCGATGCCGGACGTCCTCGGCCCGTCGTTGGTCTACCAGCGGACGGTCGCCACCCTTGTGGGTCGGGCCGGCGACATCTCCGGGACGGAGGTGCTGGTACGGGCCGCCGGTGTCCGTGATGAGGCAACGTCCCTGGCCGCTCGCCTCGTCGTGCCCCTCTCCGGGGCGGGGCCGGTGACTGGTGCCCGGGTGTTCCGAGTCCACGATGGCCCCGACGACCGGCTGCTGGTTCTGCTCGATTGCACCGACGACGCCGACGATCTCGGGACGGTCATGGCCACGGGCCCCTGGCAGGAGGCGGTGGTCTACCGGCGGGTCTTCGACCGCTCCGCCACCTGACCGCCGTCAACCGGGCGTCGTGGTTGACAGCGGCCGGCGTGCTCGATAATATCAAACAAACGTTAGAGTGACCCATGGAGAGGTGCGGCCTTGCGCGACGGATTCAAGATTTTCGACGCGGACGCCCACGTCCTCTATCCCGTGGACCTGTGGCAGCGCTTCCTCGACCCCCGCTACGTCGACCGGGTGGGCACGCGGCAGCCGGTCCCCGGGTTCGAGACCTACAACCCGGTCACCGTCGACGGTCGCTGGACCCAGCACGACACTATCCTCTACGGCCAGTTCCAGAAGTACATCGACTGGACCAAGGACGACATGATCGCCAAATACGGCGAGGACCTGGTGATCGGAGGCTTCACCGGCGACCGGGTGGCCCGGGCATTGGCCCAGGACGGGATCGACCTCTCGGTGATCTACGGGCCGGAGTACGACCTGTGGTTCGAAGGCATCGACCCGGACCTCCAGGCGGCCATGGTGCGCGCCTACAACCGGTGGGGGGCGGAGATGCGCGAGAGCTCGGGAGGCAGGGTCCACACCGCCGGCCCGGTACCCCTCAACGACGTCACCCGCGCCGTCAACGAGATCGAGTACGCCTATTACGAACTCGGTATCCGGGCGTTTTGGGGCCGGCCCGACGAATTCAATCAGCGCACCTTGGGTGACCGCTATTACAACCCGGTGTGGGAGCTGCTCCAAGACCTCGATGTCCCCTTTTCCACTCACGAGTTCATGGGTCTGCGCGGCAACTCCTTCGGCAGCGATCGCTTCCGGGGCTACTCGGAGTGGCACACCGTGGTCCACCCCTTCGAAGCGATGGGCGCCATCGTGGCCATGGTCTGCCACGGCGTCTACGAACGGTTCCCCCGCCTGCGGGTCGCCTATTTGGAGGCCGGTTGTGGGTGGCTGCCCAGCTGGCTTCACCGCATCGACGAGCACCTCGAGATGGCAGGAGCCCGGGAGTTCCCCGAGCTCACCATGTCGGCGTCCCAATACTTCGCCCGCAATTGCTGGATCACCACCGAGTGCGAGGACCCCTATGTTGCCGACGTGATCCGCTGGCTGGGCGACGATCGGATCCTCTTCGAGTCCGACTTCCCGCATCCCGATTCCAAGTTCCCCCGCACCAGTGTCGAGTTCCTCGAGTTGGCTCCCGACAAGATCAGCCTGGACAGCAAAAGAAAGGTCCTCTGGGACAACCCGGTCGTTTTCTACGGGTTCCCGGACGGTTACCTGCCCACCGAGTTCACCGAAGGCACCGCGCCCGCTCACCCGTGAACGACGAATCGGGGGCTACGAAGGGAGCGGTGCTCGTGGTAAGCGGTTCCGGCGGCCGCCTGGCAACACAGGTGTCGGCCCGACTGGCCGGAGACGGCTATCCGGTCGGCATCATCGGCCCGGAAAGAGCCAAGTCGACCGCGGCAGACTTGGTGTCGGGCGGAGGGCGCGCCTTCGGAGTCAGGGCCGAACCCGGCGACCGGGCGGCGCTCGACGACGCGTTGGCCGCCTGTGGCGGCCTCGGCGCCACCGCCGCCGTGGTCCTGGCCTTCCACCAACCGGCGGCCACCCGGTACCGGCAAATGGTCACTCTCGACGACGACGAGTGGGACCGCTGTTGCGAGGCTCCGATCCGTTCGTGCCTGGTCGGACTCCAGAGCGCATACCAGCTGCTGTCGTCGTCCGGCGGGGCGATCGTGGTGATCGTCCCCACCGTTTCCCTGATCGGCGCCGAGGGCTACGTGGCGGCGACCACGTCGGGCGAGACCCAGCGGATTCTGGCCAAGTCGGCGGCACGCCGCTGGGGTGGCTCGGGGATCACCGTCAATGTGGTTGCCGTCCCCCTCGACTTCCTGCCCGACGAGGAGCCGGGCGAGTCGGCACAGCTCAGCCTGGGCCCGCCGGCGCTCGCCCCTCCCGACCCGGCTCTCGGGATCGCCTCGGTGGTGACGTCGCTGACCGGACCCCTGTGTGGCATGGTGACTGGGACGACCATCTGCCTCGACGGCGGCGCGGTGATGGCGCCGTGAGCGATCTTTCCGGCAAGACGGTGGTGGTGACCGGGGCGGGAAGCGGGGTGGGTCGAGGTCTCGCCCTGGCCTGTGCCGGCGCCGGCGCCTCGGTGGTCCTCGGGGTACGGGACATAGCCAAAGGCGACGAGGTGGTCGCCCGGATCACCGAGCGCGGCGGGACCGCGGTGACGGTGGAGTCCGACGTGACTGAACCGGGCCATCGCGAACGAGCCCTGGAAGTCGCCGCCGACCGCTTCGGTAGCGTGGACGCGGTGATCCACAACGCGGTCAGCGCCCAGTCGAGCCAGCCAGTGGTTCTCGAGTCGGCTCCCCTCTCGTTGTGGCAGGAGCACGCCAGCGTCTCGATCACGGCCGCCTTCCACATCGCCCGGGCAGCGTTCGCCCGGCTGGCCGAACGCCAGGGCACCCTGATCTTCATGACGTCGCCGGCCGGGATCGACGGCAGCGAGCAGCTGTCCTTCTACGCCGCGGTCAAGGCGGCTCAGCGGGGACTGGTGAAGAGCCTGGCCCGAGAATGGGGACCGCACCAGGTCCGGGTCAACGCCATTGCCCCACTGGCCGCCACCCCCGCCCTCGATCGGGCCTTTGCCGCCGATCCGCAACTGGAGGGGCGGGTGCGCGGCCTGGTGCCGCTCGGCCGCATCGGTCACAGCGAACTCGACATCGGCCCCGCCGCGGTGTTTCTCTGCAGCGGGGACTCCGGGTACATCACCGGCCAGACTCTGATCGTGAGCGGCGGCCGGTTCACCGCCGGGTGAGAAGGGAGTGATGAGGGGAATGCAGACAGAAGGGGGAGCGTCGACCGGGAACGGCAGCCGTCCGGGGGCGGAGTCGACGGCGTCGGCCGCCATCACCGCCGAGATCGTCCGGAACGCGCTGGCGGTAGCGGTCGAGGAAGCCAGCATCGTGGTGGTCCGGTCCTCCCACAGCTCCAATATCCAAGAGGGCGCCGACGCCGCCGGGGCACTCCTCGATGCCGGCGGCCGGCTGGTGGCCCAGTCGGCCGCTACCTCCGTGATGCACAGCGCCAGCCTCCGTAGCGGGTTGCGGGCGATCCTGGAGGAGATCCCCCTGGGCGAACTGCGGCCCGGCGATGTGCTGGCCTGCAATGACCCCTACCGCGGCGGCATCCACGCCAACGACATCATGGTGCTGCGACCGGTGTTCTCTGAGGGCCGGGTCCGGTGGTTCGCTGGGACCCTCATCCATGTGGCCGACATGGGCGGTTCGGCGGTGGGCGGGCTCGGGTCACTGGCCGGCGACACCTACGCAGAGGGGGTCCTGCTCCCCCCGGTGTGGCTGTATCGGGAGGGCACTCCCAACCGCGACGTCCTCGGCATCATCGAGCGCAATAGTCGGGCCCCGAGCAAGGTCATCGGGGACGTCCAAGCGCTGGTGGCCGGCGTCAACGTGGTGGCCCGCCGGATGGACGAGCTCACCGCCCGCTACGGCATCGATGAGCTCGAGCGCCAGGTCGACCACTTCATCGAGTACGCCGCCCTGCGGTTCCGCGAGGAGATCCGGCGCATCCCGGCCGGCTGCTACCGCGGGAGCTTCACCATCGACAGCGACGGCGTTTCGCCCGGACGCACCTTCGAGGTGGTCACCGCGGTCACGGTGGACGACGACCACATCACCGTCGACTTCACCGGCACCGCCGCCCAGTCACCCGGTTCGATCAACTCCTCGGTCTCCCAGACCCTATCCGGAGTGCTCTACGCCATCCGCTGTTTCGTCGACCCCTCGATCCCAATGAACGAGGGGTGCTTCGAAGCCATCCGCACCGTCCTGCCACCGGGATCCCTGGTCAACCCTCACCACCCGGCCGCCTGCGGGGGCCGAGTGGTGACGGTCACCGCCGGGGTAGAGGCCATTCTTCAGGCGCTGTCCCAGGCGGTCCCGGACCGGGCGGTGGCCGCCAGCGCCCTCATCCACGTGTACACACTGACCGGGCTCCACCCCGACGGCGAACGTTGGCTCACCCTCGGTTACGAGTTCGGAGGCATCGGTGCCCGCCACGGCGCCGACGGGCCGGATGCCACCGGCTCCTACTTCCTCGGCGGCCGCTCTGTCATCCCCCAGATCGAGCCGCTCGAGGCCCAGCTCCCCTTCGTAGTCGAACGCTGCGCCCTGGTGACCGACTCCGGAGGAGCCGGACAATGGCGGGGCGGCCTCGGGGTGGAGATGCGCATCCGACTGGAGTCCTCGGCTCATCTCACGGTGCGGGGCGACCGGATGGGCATGCCGCCCCCCGGTGCCCATGGCGGCCGGCCCGGAGGGGCGGGCCATTTCGCCATCGAGCGGGCCGGGGGTATTACCGAGTGGCTCAACCCCAAACAGCAGCACGTCCCCCTCGAGGCCGGGGATGTCTTCGTCATGCGCACCTCGGGGGGAGGCGGCCTCGGACTCCCCGCCGACCGCCACCCCGAGGCCTTGGCCGAAGACGTGGTCGAGGGCCGGGTGACCTCCGACGGCGCCCGGGAGCACGCCACCCGGCAATGGGCGACCGGGTGAGCGCGGCACCGACTCGCTGGTTCCTCGGGGTGGATGTCGGGGGAACCTTTACCGACGTAGTGCTAGCCGACACGGCCGGGGGGGTGGACGTCATCAAAGTGAGAACCACGCCTGAGGATCAGCGCCAAGGCGTCGCCGAGGGGATCGCCGCCCTCCTCACCGCCCACCGGGTGGATCCCGCCGCTGTCATCCGGCTGGTGCACGGCACCACCCTGGCCACCAACGTGATCCTCGAGCAGCGGGGCAGCGACATCGCCTTCGTCACCTCTCGCGGCTTCGGCGACATGCTCCGCCTCGGACGCGAGTTCCGCCAGGAGGAGGAGCGGTTCGACCTCTTCTTCCGCACCCCGGCCCCCCCGGTTTCCCGGGCCCGCACGTTCGAGGTGGACGAGCGGGTCGATGCCCATGGCCGGGTCCTAGTTCCCCTCGAGGCCGGCCAGGTCGCCTCGGTGGCGGCGGAGGTCGCCCGGAGCGGGGCGGCGGCCGTCGCCGTCTGCC
>DATDHU010000008.1:0-12500 GCA_036521415.1 Acidimicrobiales bacterium | reverse complement strand
GTCGAGAACACCGGGCGCTTTGTTGGCTTCCGTTGTCGACGGCTGGCGACGTGATCTCACCAACGAGCAGTACTCGGCCGGGTGCCCCCTGGTTGCGGCCGCAGCGGACACGGCAGCCACCAGCGAGCAGCTTCGCCAAGTGCTTCGGCGAGCATTCGACGGTTGGCTCGAACCGCTTTCCGAGAGTCTGGTCGAGCTCGGCGTGCCCCCCGAGCGATCCGAGAATCTCGCCATCGTTGTCGTGGCCGCTCTTGAGGGGTCAATCGTACTGGCCCGGTTACGACATGACCTGACCCCATTCGACGCGCTCGTGCTCGAGCTTGGGCCTCTGCTTGATGGCGTAGCACGTCCTGCCTCTTCGGGATCAACGAGGTGACTCCACCAATATCTGTGTTCAGTTTCCCCAAGGTCGTCGAGTCGAAGGAAGGGCTTTGCTCGTGCTCGCACAGCGGGATACCGGCCGCCGACGAAGCGAACGCCCCAACGCGTGGCCGCACCGCCTGCTTGTTCAGCCTGCTGAAACGCTCCGACGTCGGGGCGGTCCGTAACGGCGGCTGCGCATCACCGAGGGGCCATGCTCGGCCATCGAGAGGTTGGCGGCAGTGTTGATCAGGGCTACGTGTGAGAAGGCCTGCGGAAAGTTCCCGAGCAGGCGGTCGGCCTTCGGGTCGTACTCCTCGGAGAGGAGGCCGACGTCGTTGCAGAGCCCACAGAGCCGATCGAACATCTCTCTTGCCTCGTCGTGGCGTCCGAGCAGCACGAGGTTGTCGGCGAGCCAGAAGCTCGTCATCAAGAAGGCGCCTTCGCTCCCCTTCAGGCCGTCGACGTCCTCGTCGGTGTCGGTCTGGTACCGGCGGACTAAGCCATCGGTGACGAGCCCCTTCTGGATCGCTTCGACGGTGCCAACGGCACGCGGGTCATCGGGCGGCAGGAAACCAACTGTCGCAAGCATGAGCAGGCTCGCGTCGAGCAGCTTCGAGCCGTAGTACTGGGTGAACGAGTTGAGCTCAGGATCGAAGCCCTTCTCGCACACTTCCGCATGGATTTCGTCGCGCACGTGCCGCCAATGGTCCACGGTTCCCTTCGGCAATATACCGACCTCCGCCAGCGTGACGGCGCGGTCGAAGGCCACCCAGGCCATGACCTTTGAATGGGTGAAGTGCCGCCGCTGGCCGCGGACCTCCCAGATCCCGTTATCGGGCTCGGGCCACACCTTCTCGAGGTGATCGAGGATCGCCAACATCTGATCCGGCGATACGTTGGAGTCTTTGGGGATGGGGCTCTGCCAATAGGTGACGGCAGCGTCGAGAACCTCGCCGTAGACGTCGAGCTGGAGCTGGGTCACCGCCTCGTTTCCGATGCGGACGGGCGTCGAGCCCTCGTAGCCGGCGAGGTGGTCGAGTTCGAACTCCGGGAGTCGCCGTTCTCCGTCGACGCCGTACATGATCTGCATCTCCCCCGGGGTCCCCGCGACGGCGCGGCGGAGCCAGCCCACCCACGCTGCCGCCTCGTCGGTGTACCCCGAGACCAACAGGGCGTGCAGAGTGAAGGTCGCGTCCCGGAGCCAGGAGTAGCGGTAGTCCCAGTTCCGGTTGCCCCCGACGGTCTCGGGGAGCGAGGTCGTCGCCGCCGCGCAGACGGCGCCGCTGGGCTCGAAGATGAGAGCCTTCAAGGTGATGAGCGAGCGCACGACCAGGTCACGCGAGCCGCCCTTGTACGTGCACCGTCCGACCCAGTCGTGCCAGTAGTGCCGCGTGTGGTTGCGGGCTGCGAGGCTGTCGATGGGGAGCGGGGCATGGGTCACCGAAGGGAACCAGGAGAGCGAAAAGGAGCGGCGCGTGCCGACCGACACGGAGAAAGAGGTACCGGTGGTGTTGTCGTTGCCAACGAGGGGTACGGGGCTGTGCAGGCGGAGGCCGTCGCGGGCAGCGACGAGGACGAGGCCGTCACCGGTAGCGGTGGCCCAGGGCGTGATCGCACCGTACTCGTATCGAACGATCAGGTCCATCTGCATCTCGACGGTGCCACTACGACCCTCGACGATGCGGTGGATCATCGACTGACCGTCGTTCGGCGGCATGAAGTCGGACACCGACACCGATCCCGTCGACGTCTCGAAGATCGTCTCGAGAATCAAGGTCTCCGGTTCATAGTGGCGAGTAATGTTGGTCACGTCGCCCTTCGGAGCGATCAGCCACCGTCCGTTGTCCGCGTCGCCGAGCAGCGCCGCGAAGGCTGCACCGGAGTCGATTCGCGGCGCGCACCACCAGTCGATGGATCCGGTGAGGTCGACGAGGGCGACGGTTTTCGTGTCGCCGATGATGGCGTAGGCCTCGATCTTTGAGGGCATTCCTCCTCCTCCTCCGGGCTCTTACTCCTGATCTCCCATTGCGCTCACGATCCGCTGCACGCGTCCCCGAGTACGAGATCGGCGATCCCCAGCGCATCCCGTCCAATTGGGCCTGATCGCTCAATCGTCTCCCGCTGGGCTACTCGCCGTCCCAGGGCTGAGTGGCGCCGGGCCGGACAGCCGCCCATGCGGAGGGTCGTCCGGGCCCCACGGTCGGGAGCGCCCGACCGTGCACCGACGGACGAGCCGGTGGGCCGGGTGGTGGTCGCTCAGGCCCCGGTGGTTCGTGCAGCGCTCGTCCCACACGGCGACGTCGTAGTCGCCCCAACGCCACCGGCAGGCGATGTTCGGGTCGTCGAGCCGGCGGCGGAGCAGGCCCAGCAGGGCGTCGCTCTCCTCGGCCGACATGCCGGCGATCCCCCGGACGTACGCCCCGCAGAGGAACAGGGCCCGCCGCCCCGTCTCGGGATGCACCCGGACGAGGGGCTGCCGGCAGCCGGAGAACTCGTCGGCCACCTTCTCGTAGATGCCCGAGCCGAACTGCAGCTCCACCTTGCGCCGGAAGGTCTCGCCCGGGTGGACGTCGAGCTCCAGGCCCGACACGAGCGCCTGGAGGGTGGGCGACAGGCCATCGAAGGCGCCGTAGAGATCGAGCCAGAGCGTGTCCCCGCCTACCGGAGGCCGGACCCGCATGTTGAGGACGGCGACCTCGGGCGGCTCGGGCAGGAAAGCGGCGTCTGTGTGCCACAGGTCGGTCTTGGGTGGGCTGTCCGGCGTGTCCTCTATCCACTCCAGCGGCTGGTCGAGCCCTCGGGCCGTCGTCACCGGGTAGACGTTGGGCGTCCCGAAGATCGAGGCGAGGGCCAGGTGCTCCTCGTCGGTCAGGTTCTGGTGGGCGAAGAAGAGTACCAGGTGGTCGAGGAGCGCCTGGCGCAGCCAACCGGCCGTCGACGGATCGATCGGCCGCGTCAGGTCGAGACCGGTGACCTCGGCACCGATGGACGCCGTGAGGGGGTGGAGGCCAACCGCCGGGGCCGGCGAGCCCGGTGCACCTGGTTGGTCCAGCGTGGTCACGGGGCGCCCTCCCTCCCGGCCTCAATCCCTTCCGGGCGGCCGCTCCGACCTGCGATCCCGCAGCGAAACGAGTGTATCGTGGGCCAGCCCGAAGACCCGGGGCGCCCAGTTCGGGCCGGGCGGGTGTTCACACGGGAGGTCACGCCGATGGACCCAAACGCCGTCCTCTCCCTCTGCCACGAGCACGCCGGGGCCGAGGCTGAGCTGGACATGGACCGGGTGCTGGCCACCCTGGTGCCGGTCCCCCGGTTCGAGTTCTTCCCGATGGCCAAGTACATGGCCGGGTGGGACCGTATCGAGCGCTTCTACCGGGAGCAGTACCCGGCGTTCGCCCCGACCGTGACCGGCTACCAGATGCTGGGCGAATGGACGAACGAGCGGGCGGCGCTCCAGGAGTACGTCATCGAGGTCGGCGGCCCCTCTGAGTCTCCCGGCACCTACCACGTCATGTCGATGATGCCGGTCGACGAGGATTCAGGCCTGCTCACCGGCGAGCGGCTCTACTGCCCCGAGGGATTCGTCCGAGCCCTGCTCGGACCGATCTTCGGCAAGCTCGAGCCGGTCGCCGGCGCTTGAGAGCCCGTCCCGCCGGGTGCCCCGGGGTACGTTTCCTCGGAAACGCCCGGCCCAACGTCGGCGCCGCACTTCGGCAGGTCACTCAGCGGGTTCTCGGGCCGCTGTTTGGCGCGTTTCTCGGCCTCTATTTCTCGTTCCGCACCGGGTCCTCCACGACCGTACCGTCGATCAGCGGACGCGCTGGAGGGCCGCGTTCGCTGCGGCCACGTTGCATACGCCGGGATCGAACTTATAGCCCACCCAGACCAGACAGCTGTCGTGCTCTTCGTGTAGGGGATCGGCGAGCGCAGCGAGGAACTCTTCATAGCCCCCCGTGCCGCCCACGTCCTCGGGGGGACAGGCCCCTCCGCCGTCGAGGCACACGCCGTGCTTAAGGACGTATGGCGTCCAGGCGACGTCTTCGACCACCACCTCGTGGGTCCACGAGTCGCCGAAGTCGTACTCGTAGACGAAGCGCCGCAGGCTGCCACGGAGGGCGAAGGAAACGGTGAACTCAGCCTCGTCGAGCTCATCTTCGGGGCAGTCGTCAAACTGGGATCCATGGAGCGTCCCGTCGATTGTGAAACGGTGCAGGTGGGGAGTTCGTCCAGCCCATGGCGGCCTGAAAGATGTCGTGGAGTCGGGACAGCTTTGCCCCACCGGGCACCATGACTCGTCGCCACACCGGCGGCTCGATGTCCTCGAGACGGATCCAGAGCTGGAAAACGGGTTGCAGCGCCACGCCCGCACATTAGGCGGACGCTCGGATGCCCTACTGGGCCATGAAGACGGTAGGTGGGTAGATCACATGGCCCGAGTCAACCAGGACACCTTGTTCCAAATTTGCTTCCACCAGACTTCAGCGCGCCGCCGACGCAAGCCTGTGACCAACCGCAGTCTGCGCGCTCGGAGGGATTCGAACCCCCAACCTTCTGATCCGTAGTCAGATGCTCTAGTCCGTTGAGCTACGAGCGCTGGTACTGGTCGGATCGAGCCCGGTACGGCCCCGGCAGCCTCGCCGATGGCGCATCCAGCACGAACCGATAGCCGGAAGATCCTATCGTCTCGATCCCGCCCCGGAAGTAGGCTCCTGCCATGACCTCGGCAAAGACCCGGGTGCCGGCCATTGATGGCTGGTTTACCCTCGACGGCGACCAACCGGCCCTCCTGGGGAGCAAGTGCACCAGGTGCGGCACGTTCGCCTTCCCCCAGGAGACCTATTTCTGCCGCAACCCCGAGTGCAAGGGCACCGAGTTCGCCGAGACCCCCCTCAGCCGCCGGGGCAAGGTCTGGTCCTACACCGACGCCTGCTACGAGCCCCCCAAGCCGTACATGGCCGCCGACCCGTACGTCCCCTTCTCGATCGCCGCGGTCGAGCTGGCCGACGAGAAGATGGTGGTCATGGGCCAGGTCGTCCCGGGCGTCACCGTAGACGACCTCGCCGTCGGTGCCGAGGTCGAGGTGGTGCTCGACACGCTGTACGAGGACGACGAGCACGAGTACATGGTCTGGAAGTGGCAGCCGGTCGACGCTCAGCCGGTGGACAGCAAGGAGGGGACACATGCCTGACGACAAGCGAATCGCAGTCCTGGGTGCCGGCATGCACCCGTGGGGCAAGTGGGGGCGCAACTTCATCGAGTACGGCCTGGCCGCCGCCGGCGATGCCCTGGCCGACGCCGGCCTGCAGTGGACCGACATCCAATTCGTGGCCGGAGCCGACACCATCCGCAACGGCTACCCCGGGTTCGTGTCCGGGGCCACCTTCGCCCAGGCCCTCGGTTGGACGGGCGCCCGCGTCTCGAGCTCCTATGCCGCCTGTGCCTCGGGCGCCCAGGCCGTCGACAATGCCCGGGCCCAGATCCTGGCCGGGTTCTGCGACGTGGCCCTGGTGGTCGGGGCCGATACCACGCCCAAAGGCTTCTTCGCCCCGGTGGGCGGCGACCGCAAGGACGACCCGGATTGGCTGCGCTTCCATCTCATGGGCGCCACCAACCCCACCTACTTCGCCCTCTACGCCCGCCGGCGCATGGAGCTCTTCGGTGCCACCGAGGGGGACTTCGCCGCGGTCAAGGTGAAGAACTCCAAGCATGGTCTGGAAAACCCGAAGGCCCGGTATAGGAAGGAGGTGACGGCCGAGGAGGTTCTAGCCTCGCCCATGGTGGCTGACCCGTTGCGGCTCCTCGAGATCTGCGCCACCTCTGACGGCGGCGCCGCGCTGGTGCTGACCAGCATGGAGTTCGCCAAGCGCCACCTGTCTTCGGAGGATCTGGTGACCATCGACGCCGTCTCCACCGTCACCCCCCGGTTCCCCCAATCGATCATCGAGATGCCCAACTTCGCCACCGACTCGGGCGTCTCGGCCTCGAGCACAGGGGTGACGTTTAAGCAGTCGGTGGCTCTCGCCGCCTACGAGGAGGCCGGCATCGGGCCCGACGACCTCGACCTGGCCGAGGTCTACGACCTCTCCTCGGCGCTCGAGCTCGACTGGTACGAGGACATCGGCATCTGCAAGGAGGGCGAGGCCGAGCACCTGCTCCGCGACGGCGACACCACCATCGGGGGCCGGATCCCGGTCAACCCCAGCGGTGGTCTGTCCTGCTTCGGCGAGGCCATCCCCGCCCAGGCCATCTCCCAGGTGTGCGAGCTGGTGTGGCAGCTCCGGGGTCAGGCAACCGGCCGCCAGGTGGAGGGAGCCAAGGTGGGCATCACCGCCAACCAGGGCCTCTTCGGCCACGGGTCGTCGATCATCGTCTCCAGGTAGCGCTCGTTTCGCCGGGCGAGTCCCCACGACCCGGCGCCGCAGTGTTCAACGAGCGGGACCCGATCCTCAATCCGCTGGCCACGCTCGAATACCGTGATGTGACCGAATGACCAGGTGGCTTCCCGTCAACACCCGCATCCGGGCTGATCTGGTCCGCCCTGGGCGCATCAGCCGCAGCCAGGTCTTTCTGGCTGCGAAGATCGCTCTCGGCGCCGGCGTGGCGTGGGCCGCAGCTCTGGCCACGCACCCGCACTCTGAGCCGTACTTCGCCCCGATCGCCGTGCTCCTGATCGTCCAGCCGACGGTCTACGACTCTGTCTCCCGGGCCGTTCAGCGGGTGATCGGGGTGGTGCTCGGCATCCTGGTCGCACTCGGAGTGAGCCGCGTGGTGGCCCCGAGCGCGTGGAGCATCGGCATCATCATCTTCGTGGGGTTGCTCGTGGGCTGGGCCACTCGTCTCGGCCCCCAAGGGGCCATCCAGGTACCTCTGAGCGCCCTGCTCGGTTTCGTGGTCGGCCGTCTCACTCCGGGCTACGGCGGCCAGCGGGTCGTCGACACGTTGATCGGCGCCGGGATCGCGCTCGTGGTCGTGCTCCTGAGTCCGACGGCGCCCGTACCCGAGACGATTGCGTCACAAGCACAGGCACCACTTCGCCGCTGCGGCGAGGTCCTTCGTGCCATTGCCACCGGTATCGAGTCCCCGTGGACCAAAGAGCAGGCAATGGCCTGGCGAGAAGAGTCGCTCACTCTCATCGCCACCACGGCCAAAGCGCGGCGAGACAGCGAGGCCCATAGGCTCAACGCCCGCTGGAACGCCCGGGCCTACCGGGAGCTACCGGTGCTCGAGCGGGCGGAACAGGCGCTGGTCGCCGGGGACCGCATCGCTGCCTATACCCGGTCCATCGCCCGGGCGCTGGTGGATGGATCGGACGACGCCCGACCGATGCATGGTCTCAGCTCCCTGCTCACAAAGATCGTGTCGGCTATCGACGCCTACGTGGCGTGGATCGCGTCCCTCAATGGACCGAGCGACCGAATACGGCTCCTGGAGGCACTCCGGACCGCAGAGGACGCGCTCGGTAGCACCCTCGCCCGTGTTCAGGAGCGGTGGGGTTCTGACGCCACGCAGTGGCTCACCTTTGGAACGGTCCTGGCCATGAGCCAACGGATCCTGAGCGAGGCCACACCGCACGATGAAGGGCACGGGGGACGTGTGATCTGAGCGCCCTCAATTGGTGACGAGGGCGATCTTGCCGAGCTTGGCCCCTTGGGCGAACCGGTCGTAGCCGGCCGTCGGGTCGCGCATCGGGTAGATGGCGGCGAGCGGCACCCGGATCCGCTCCTCGGCCAGCAGCGGGAGCACGGCTTGCTCCATGGTCCGGGCCACCTGCGCCTTGTGCTCGAGCGTCCGGCCCCGCATGGTGGAAGCGCTGATCCTGGCCTGCTTGTACATGAGAGCGGACAGGTCCAGGTCGGCCCTGCGACCGGCTCCGATCCCGATCACGGCGATCCGGCCGCCGCTGGCCAGCGCGGCCAGGCCGTCGGGCACGCTCGTGCCGCCTACCAGCTCGAGGACGACGTCGTAGGGCCCGCCTTCGGCGGTCTGGTCGGGGACGATCACCTCGTCGGCCCCCAGCTCTCGCAGCTGCTCGTGTAGTTCCGGTCGTCGAGCCGAGGCCACCACGTAGGCACCGGCGGCATGGGCCAGCTGCACCCCGGCTGTGCCGACTCCTCCAGCCGCCCCGGTGACCAGCACCCGTTCGCCGGCGGTGAGCCCCACCTGGGTGAACAGGGCGTCGTGGGCGGTGGTGAACACCTCGGGGAACCCGCCCGCCTCCTCCCAGGTGACGTTCTCGGGCACGTCGATGGCGCTCCCCTCGTCCACCACGACCAGCTCGGCTTGGGCACCCCCCCCGATCAGGGCCATAACCCGGTCGCCGATGCCCAGCCGCCGCACCTCTGACCCGGTCCCGACCACCTCGCCGGCGAACTCCATCCCCGGGATGTCCTGCGGGTACCCGGGCGGTGCCGGGTAGAAGCCCGCCCGCTGCATCATGTCGGCACCGTTGAGGCCGGCGGCCCGCACCGCCACCAGGAGCTCGTGGGGGCCCGGCTCGGGATCGGGGTGGTGGTCCCACCGGAGGTCGCCGTCGACGATCGTCACTGCTCGCATGCGCTCAGGGTAGACGGCACGCACTGTTTCGCTGGAGGTCACGTCTCTGTGACCTTGCGGAAACCTTCCTTTTTTAGGCTGACGTACGTGCTCGTCCCACTGGCTCCGACGCCACCCTGGCACGGTCGGAACGGAGCAGGGACGGCACGCCAAGGCCGGCCGACGAGGAGGAAACGGATGGCGACTCGGATCGAGGGATCGGTGCGCGGGCTGATGGCGTGGCTGGGGCTCGCCGTCGACGATTTTTTGCCTACGGCCCCGGTTTCCTCACGGACGAAGGCCTCCCCGCCGGACCCCGATTCCCGGCCGGGCGGCCCCCCAGCCATCTACCTGGTCGCTCCACCGCCAGCACCGACGTTCCCGAGGTTGCGGTCAGTCCCGACCTCCACGCCGGGCATGCACCTGGTCCCGCCCTCCAGCCAGTGCACTCGGGCCCTCCGCCGAACTGGACAATCCGCCGCCCCACGGCCTCGACCGCCCGGGCCACCTAGGGCGGCGTGACCCCCCGGGCAGCGTTACCCGGCCGGGCGGCGTGACCCGGCTGACACCCAAGGGTGGGGCTGTCCCCGTAGGCTAGCGACCGGAGGTTGCCCACCGAGTGAGCGAGCAGGAAGGCGACGGCCTCGGGTCGTCAGGATCGGTACGGACGTTTGCGCTGGAGAGCGCGGCCGACGAGCCGACCGCCGGAGCCGTCCTGGGACGGGCGTTGGCCAGGTCCTCGGAGAAATTCCTGTTCAACGACGCCGCCGCCGGTCGCGATGACGCCCCCGACGAGACCGAGCGGGTGCACGAGAGCCGGGTGGCGCTCCGGCGGATGCGCTCCAACCTCCGCACCTTCAGGCTGCTGGTGGACCCGGCCTGGGGCACGTCGCTGCGGGCCGAGCTGGCCTGGTACGCCGACCGCCTCGGCGAGACCCGGGACCTCCACGTGCTCAGGGACCGGCTCAGCCTGGCCGGCACCAGCGTGCTCGATGAGGACCAGCTCCGACCGATCCTCCGGGTCGTCGACAACTCGATCGAGTCGGCCGGTGCCGGAGTCGATGACGTCCGCACCGGCGAGCGCCATGCACGCTTGACCAAGGAGATCCTCCGGGCCTGCGAGGACCCGCCCTTCACGGCCAAGGCCGACGAGCCGGCCGACGACGTGCTCGGTCCGATGATGAAGCGAACCTGGCACGACGTGCGAGGGGCGGGGCGCCTGGCCCGCAAGAAGGCCACCGACGACCACCTGCACAAGCTCCGGATCCGGCTGAAGGGGTTGCGCTACGGGGCCGAGACGGTGTCGATGGTCGACGGGTCCCCGGCCCGCAAGACGGCCCGGGCGGCGGAGACCCTGCAGAGCCGGTTGGGTGACCTGCACGATGTCAGCGTGTCGCGGGCCTGGCTGGCCACCCTGGCCGACGAGCGCCCCTCGCTGGCCGAGGTGGCTGATCAACTGGCCGCCTTCGAGGAGGCGGCGGCGGCGGCCATCCGGAAGGGGTGGCGCAAGGAGCTCAAAGAGGTCGAGCGCCGCTGGAGGCGCTGGCAGGACTGAGTACGGCGGGCGCTGCCGCGGGCGCGCCGGCGCTGAGCGGCGCTGCGGCGGAGCCAGGGTCTAGGGCTAGGGGGCGTCGGCCTCGGTCGTGTTCACCCCGATGTGGTCGGTCTCCCACAGCTTGATCCCGCCCAGGATCCCGGCCGTGTTGTCCACGATGGTCACGTCGTCATCCAGCTCGTTGCGGTCCAACCGCCGCGAGTTCCCGCCCCCGATATAGAGGTGGTCGAAGAACACGACTTCCCGCATGATCCGGATGGCCCGGTGCACCCGCTTGGACCACCGCTCCTCCCCGATCTCCTTCCTGGTCGCCTCACCCAGCTGCTGGTCGTAAGTCTCGCCCTTGCGGAAGGGAGCGTGGGAGAACTCCATGTGGGGCATGAGCCTTCCCTCGTAGAAGTAGCTGGTCCCGAAGCCGGTCCCGAGGGTGATCACCAGCTCGAGCCCCTGCCCGGTGACCACGGCCGACCCCTGGATGTCGGCGTCGTTGGCCACCTTCGTCGACCGCCCTAGCGCCGTGGTCAGCGCACCGGCCAGGTCGAAGTCATGCCACGCCGTCACCAGGTCGGGATCGATGTGGGTTCCCGGCCCGTGCTTGGTGTTGAGGTGCGACGGGGACAGCACGTGACCGGTCCGGACCATGCCAGGGAAGCCGACCGAGGCCCGCTCGGCGTCGGGTAGGGGGGCCACCAATTTGGTCAGCTCATCGATCAGCTTCTTCGGGGGCATCGGGTACGTGGTGGCGATCTTCACCCGGTCGGCCACCATGGATCCGTCGGCATCGAGCACGGACGCCTTCAGGCCGGTGGCCCCGACGTCGATGGCCAGGGTGAAGGGGTGCTTGGGGTCGGCCTTGGGCGACGGGGTCGCGGTAGAGCTCGAGGTGTCTGCCTGGTCGGTCATGGCCACACGCTACGTCTCCCTACCAGTGGTCGTGGTGGAGGACCTGCTCGAGCGGCAGCCGGCTCCGCCAGCCGTGGCGCTCGAGGTCGGGCACGGCCTCGATGTGGCTGACCGGGCCGATGCACAACCAGGCGACAGGCCGGATGCCGGCGGGGATGCCCAGAAGGTCGCTGAGGAAGGCCTCCCGGTAGAAGGAGACCCAGCCCATGCCCAGGCCTTCGGCCGTGCAGGCCAGCCAGAGGTTCTCGATGGCCAGGCACACCGAGTAGAGGCCGGCGTCGTCGACGGCGTGGCGGCCGAGCACGGCCGGCGCCCCCCGCTCGTGGTCGAAGGTCACCGCTACCGACAGGGCGGCCTCCAGGATCCCGTCGATCTTGATCCCGGCGAAGCGCTCGGCCTCGGCGCCCTCGAGCGTGGAGGCGAACACCTGGCGCTCCCCTTGCACGTGCTCCCAGAAGGTACGGCGGACCAGGGGGTCCTCGACCAGGACGAAGTCCCACGGTTGGGTGAGGCCCACGCTCGGGGCGGCGTGGGCGGCCTCGAGCACCCGGTCGAGCACCTCGGGCTCGACCTTCCCACCCACGAACTCGGCGCGGACGTCCCGTCGCCGGTGGATCACGTCGTAGAGGCCGGCCAGCTCGGGCGGAGGTGTGCTCACTGAGGCCGACACTAGGTGCCGCGGGTGGGGGCGAGGGCACGCGCCTCGGCGCGGTGGCCCGGCCCGTCCAACTCCCGTTAGCGTCAACCGGCATGACCGTCCAGCCCTGGCCGGAAGACGCCTGCTCACTGGTCGACGCCTTTCGCGCCGGCACCATCACCCCCTCCGACGCGCTCGAGCAGTCGCTGGCTGCCATCGAGGCGTCCGAGCTGAACGCCTTCTCCCATGTCGACGTGGAACCGGCGCGGGCGTCGGCGGCTTCGGCCGACATCTCGCTCCCCTTCGGCGGGCTGCCCGTCGGCGTGAAGGAGCTCGAGCCGGTGACCGGTTGGCCCTACACCGAGGCCTCGCTGGTGTTCAAGGACCGCATCGCCGACCACGACGCGACCCAGGTAACCCGGTTGCGCGCCGCCGGCGCCGTCC
Organism: Acidimicrobiales bacterium; assembly: GCA_036521415.1. Lineage (GTDB taxonomy): Bacteria > Actinomycetota > Acidimicrobiia > Acidimicrobiales > RAAP-2 > DASXMT01. The sequence goes on along the minus strand of DATDHU010000008.1, from coordinate 69 downwards.
TGGTCGGGCAGACCACGGCCTCGGAGTTCGGGGGCATCAACTGCACCCACACCAAGCTGCACGGCACCA
>DATDHU010000007.1:0-2903 GCA_036521415.1 Acidimicrobiales bacterium | reverse complement strand
GCTGGCCCCGCTCGTGGCCGAGCAGGTGTTCCAGAGCCTGGAGACGGCCCGCCAGAGAGGGATCACCATCGTCCTCATCGAGCAATTCGTCCACCGGGCCCTGCAGCTGGCCGACAGCTGCGTCATCCTGACCCGGGGACGGGTCGGCTGGTCGGGGCCGGCGAGCGAGGCGCGCCAGGAGGTCCTCGACCGCTACCTGGGCGAGGCCGACCAGCCGGTGGCCAGCGCGTAGCGCTACAGGTCGGGAAGGCCCATGTCCAAGTTGGTGACCTGGAGCCCGCCGTCCACCTCGAGGACCTTGCCGGTGAGGAACGAGCCGGCCGGCGAGCTGAGGTAGACGACGGCGGCGGCGATGTCCTCGGGGTCGCCGATGCGGCGCAAGGGCGTCGATGACTCCATCGCCTGGCGAAGCTCGGGGGTCTGGGTGACGATCTCCAGGGCGGAGGTGGCCACCGAGCCCACGCCGATGGCGTTCACTCGGATCCGCGGCGAGAGGTCAGCAGCAGCCAGGCGGGTGTAGTGGGCCAGCGCCGCCTTGGCCGTGCCGTAGGCGGCGAAGCCCCGGCCTGCGATCCGACCCACGACCGAGGAGATGTTGACGGCCGACCCGCCACCGCCTTCGAGCATGAGGGGTACGGCCGGACCGAGTAGGGCGTGGGCTGTCGCCACGTTGAAATGGAACGCCGCCTTCATCGTCGCCGGGGACGTGTCGGCGAAGGACTCCGGCATCGAACCGCCGACGTTATTCACCACGATGTCCAGCCGGCCGAATTCCTGGCGGGACGTGTCGACCAGGGCGGCCACGGCATCCAGGTCGCTCAGGTCGGCCACGACGATGACGGCCCGACGGCCGACCGCCTCGATCTGCGCGGCCACGTGGCGAAGCTGGTCCTCGCTGCGGGCCGAGATGACCACGTCGGCCCCGGCCTCGGCCAGGGCCAGCGCACTGGCTGCGCCGATGCCCCGCCCGCCGCCGGTCACGATGGCCACGCGATCGGTCACTCGAAATCGGTCCAAGATCATGCCGTGCCCCCTTTGTGCATGGCTCACGTCTACCAGCAGCGCGCACGGCGGCGCCACGCCGGTACCGGTCGGACCGTCATGAGCCGCCGATCGGCGAGCCTGCGCTACTCGGCCATATCGGCAACCGAGGTGATGTGGGTCGGGTGCAGGCGGACCAGGAGCTCACCGGCGACCCCGTTGCGTTTGCCGTACTCCTCGGCCCGTTCGGGTCCCATGTACCGGCCTCCGATGACCGTGGCCCAGTGACGGACCTCGTCGAGGTCCTCGCTTATGGACACCGCTCCCTCCACAATGACAAAGGAGAAGGGCGGCGCCTCGTCGTCAACGCAGAGGGCGGCCCGGGGGTCGCGGCGAAGCGTCCTTCCCTTCAAGCTGTCCGCACCGGTGTTGAAGACCACGTCACCCAACCCGGTGCCGTCACGAGGTGGATCGACGACGAACCACACCGGGGCCACATGGGGCCGGCCGTCGGCGCGGACGGTGGCCAGCTTGCCGGTGTGTGGCGGGTCGTTGGTCAGAAAGGCCCTCGCCTCCGCGTCGCTCATGGGATGGTAGGGCACGGCCAGGTTCTCCTTCTCCAAACAGGGATGGGTGGCCCGGTGGGCTTGGGCCCGGTGGGCTCACGACCGAGTGGGTTCAGGACCCGGTCGGTTCAGGCCGGGTCGAGGGCATGCCCAGCTTGCGGTGGTCCCACGACACCACCCGGTCGACCTGCAGCTTGATGACCACCCGCTTGTGCAGCATGGTCTCGACGAAGGGACGAAGATCCTCGGTGTAGGGGCTGTAGTAGCGCTCGAACACGCTGACCCCGAGGTCGAACATGCGCTCGGGGTCGTCCACCACTTCGGCCCTCCCCACGAGCTCCACCCCGCGCAGCTCCTCGTAGTAGTCGCCGTCTTCGAACATGCAGGTGAGCCTGGGGTCCCGCAGCAGGTTCTGTGCCTTTTGCGCCTTGGCCTTGGTCTCGACGGCCACCGCCCCCTCCAGGAAGCCGTACCACATGGCCACGGCGTGGATCGAGCCGTCGTGGTTGATCGAGCACATGGTCATGGGCCGGCGCTCGTGAATGAAGGCGTCGACCTCTGCGGGCGTCATCTTGACGAGGTCCCGCTGCTTTATACCGTGGCCCATCTGCTCGGTCATGGTCTCCCCTTCGTCCTCGTGCGCCCGGACTGGGCACGGGGATGAGCGTACCAACGATGGCCTGCGGGCCTCCGGCGGTTCAGACCTTCTGGCGCCGGGCCTTGCCCGGTTGCTGGGTGGGCATGGTAAGGGTGGCGGGGATGGTCAGGGCGGGAGCAGGAGCCAGGAGGGAGGTGATGTCCTGGTTGTTCGGGCACTCCGCAGTGACCTCCGCGCCACCCTGGGCCGTGGCCGGCATGGGAGGGACCGAGGTGCGAAACTGCGGTCACCCCAGCCCTCGGCCCCCCGACCGCAGACGGCCCATGCCCGGCAATCTCGATGTTCCCGATCAGGGGCGGTCCGGGTGCCCGTAGGCTGCCCGCCATGTCCCCAACGGTCGCGGCGTCGGATCCCCGGATTCCCCGGGTGCACGCCCGGAGGCTCCCGCAACCCACCACGGCCGAGCTCGTGCGTCGGAGCCTGCGCATCGCGACCGTCGGCGCCCGGCACTTCTCCGGATTGGCCGTGCGCCAGCTTCGCCACGCCCGGACGGGTCCCCTTCCCCTGGCCGTCCTGGCGCCGCCGCTGCGGCGCACCTTTGAGGACCTGGGCGGGACCTACATGAAGTTCGGGCAGCTGATCGCCTCCTCCCCTGGCGTGTTCGGCGAGGCCTTCGCCGACGAGTTCCGCACCTGCCTGGACACCGGCCCGCCGGTCCCCTTCGAGACGGTTCGCCAGATCGTTGAGTCGGACCTGGG
>DATDHU010000006.1:0-3588 GCA_036521415.1 Acidimicrobiales bacterium | reverse complement strand
CCGGATCTTCGAGATCCACCAGACGACGGCCGGCCCAGGCGTCGGGGAGCGAGCGGTCCGTCAAGGTGAGTCGACCAGACGGGTCCGACCAGTCATTCGCATCCTCCTCGGGCAGGAGCCGTCGGCGGACCTGGTCGATGGTCCACGTCACCGTGGCCACGGTCGGGATGCCCAGGCGCTGGTAGATCTCGGCCCGGCGCGGATCGTAGATCCGGGCCACCACATTGGGGATGAGATACGTCTCGCGGGCGATGCGCACCGTCATGATGTTGGTGTTGTCCCCGCTGGTCACCGCGGCCAGCGCGTCGGCTCCCACCGCGCCGGCCCGCTCCAGGTCATCCCGGTCGAAACCCGATCCCGTGATCCGAGGCCCATCCCAGTCCTTGAGGCGGCGGAAGGCCCGGGCGTTGCGGTCCATAACCGCCACGGTGTGACCCTCGGCCGTGAGGGAAACGGCCAGTCCAGACCCGACCCGGCCGCATCCCACCACGATCACGTGCATGCCACAGTGCAACACGCAACGCCGTCACGTGCAAAGGGACGACCTCGAGCCCCGGATGGCCGGATGGCCGGATGCACCGAGATGCACCGACATTTGCTCCTACGCTGTCGCCGTGGCGCTCACTGCAGGTCCTCGCCAATCGGGTCCCCGCCCGTCGGTCCCGTTGCCCGGCCTGGCAGCCGAGATGATCCCCGAGACCCGTCGTTACCGGCTGAAGAACAAGCTGCTCGGACCCCCGTTGGTCACCGAGCAGCTCAGTTCGGAGCGTCTGGGCCGTCCTACCGCCCTCGCCATCCTCTCGTCCGACGTCATCTCCTCGTCGGCCTACGCGACGGAGCAGGCGCTGATCCCATTGATCAAGGTCATCGGGGTCGCCGCTTTCTCCCTCTTGATGCCGGTCAGCGTCGCGGTGATTGTGGTGCTCGCCTTCGTCACCCTGTCCTACCTCGAGGTGGTGAAGGTCTACACGAAGGCCGGAGGCGCCTACGTCGTGGCGAGGGAGAATTTCAGCCTCAATGTGGCCCAGGTGGCTGCCGTCTCCCTGCTGATCGACTATTCCCTCACCGTCGCGGTGTCCGTGGCCGCCGGTGTGGCTGCGCTCACCTCGGTGTTCCCCGCGCTCGTCCCGGGGACGACGGCGATCGCCATCGCGTTGGTCGTACTCATCAGCTACGCCAACCTGCGCGGCGTGCGCGAGGCGGGACGGGTCTTTGCCATCCCCACCTATTTCTTCATCGTCAACATGGCCGTGCTGTTGGTGGTGGGCGCCACCCGAGCGGTGCTGGGACAGCTCCACGCCCACTCCATCCACCAGTCCGGTGCGGTCACGATCGGTCACCCGGGGGCAGGGGTCCTCTTCGGCGCGGGCGCCTTCGTGCTGATGCGGTCCTTCGCGTCGGGTGGCTCGGCCCTGACCGGCACCGAGGCCATCTCCAACGGGGTCAGCGTGTTCCGCCAGCCCGAGTCGCGCAATGCCCGGATCACGATGATCTGGATGAGCTGCATCCTGGGCAGCCTGGTGCTCGGGGTGAGTGCGCTGGCGGCCGTGACCCATCCGGTCCCTTACGTCTCGGGGACGCCCACCGTCGTCTATCAGGTGGCCAAGTACGTCTACGGGAGCATGCCACTCGGCCGGGTGCTCGTCTTCATCCTGCAAGCCAGCACCGTCTTCATCCTGGTGCTGGCGGCCAACACCAGCTTCACCGGCTTCCCGTTCCTGGCCAGCTTCGCGGCCGATGACTCGTACCTGCCGCGCCAGTTGACCCGGCGCGGCCACCGGCTGGTCTTCTCGACGGGCATCATTGTGCTCACCGTCGTTTCGGTCGTGCTGCTCCTGATCACCCGGTCCCAGGTCGACAAGCTCATCCCGCTCTACGCCATTGGGGTCTTCACCGGCTTCACCATGGCCGGCGCCGGCATGGTTCGCTACCACCTGAAACACAAAGAGGATCATTGGCGCCGCCGCGCCGCCATCAACGGCACGTCCGCCGTCCTGTCGCTCATCGTGGACTTGATCATCGTGGTGACGAAATTCACCGAGGGAGCATGGGCGATCGTGATCATCCTTCCCCTCGGGGTGATCGGTCTCATCCGCCTGCACGGGCAATACGAGAAGGAGGAGGTGCTGCTCGAAACCGGAGCGATCGAGGCCTCGGAGGCTCCCATTCTCCGCCGAAACGTGGTCATCGTCCTGGTGGACCGGCTCGACATGGCCACCGCCCGGGCCATCCAGTACGCGCGCACCCTCACGCCCGATGACCTCCGGGCCGTGCACTTCGACATCGACTCCAAGGAGGCCCGGGCCTTGGAGGAGGAGTGGGGACGTCTCGGTCTTTCCCGCCTGCCGCTCGACATCATCGAGACCCCCGACCGTCGGCTGGGCCGCGCCGCCATCGAATTGGTGGCCGACGCCACCCTCGACGGCGACACCGAGTGCACCGTCCTGTTGCCCCGACGCGGGTACCGCCGGGTCTGGCAGCGCTTCCTGCACGACCGCACGGCCGACAAGATTGCCGGCGTGCTGTCCCAGGTGCCCCACGTCAGTGCCACCATCATCCCGTACAACCTGCCGGGTCAGTTCGGCGATCGGGTGCGCTCCTATGGCCAGGCGGTACAGAAGTCCCGGCTGCGCAGCACCAAAGGCGATACGTCGTCCGACAACGGAACGGCAGGGGGCGCCGACGCCCCGGTTGACCCCGAGGGGCGGAGCGGCCTGGACCGTCCCGGCCGCCGGGAGGGTTCGCGCCGGCACACCGCAGTGTCCGACGCCGACGACCTGCTGGCGCGCCGGGCCGGTGTCACCCAGCCCATCGGCAGCGTCGTCTCGCGGCAGAGGGTCAAGGTGGCCGGCCGAGTGAAGTCGGTGCGGGTCCAGCCCCGGGCCGGGACGCAGAACCTGGAATGTGTCCTCAGCGACGGCACCGGTGGACTGCTGCTGGTCTTCGTGGGGCGGCCCAAGATCGCCGGCATCGAGCCGGGCGCCCGTCTGGTGGCCGAAGGCATGGTCGGCGCCTGGGGGCGGCGCCCAGCCATGCTCAACCCCTCGATCGAGCTGGTGGCCGGGGCCGGGCAGGACCCGACCGAAGGCTGATCGGCCGGGAACCAGCAGAGACGAGTCTTGCTCCTCCCCCCGCCAGTCGCTAACGTCCCCCCCGGCCCGTCGTCGGGTGCGCAACCACCGGGCGCCCCCACATGGGAATTCAGCACCGAGGGCGGGGTGGGCACCCAGACGGAGCATCGGCCACAGGTTTTGCGCAGTTTCACTCGATTCTAAGAACACCGACCGGTACACAGAGAGACAGAGAAAGGGCACACCCAGGCATGATCAACCTCCTGGCCGCTGGCGATGGTGGCTATCAGAACTTCCAACTCGGCGGTACGGACAAGACCTGGCTCTACATCTGTCTGGCCGCCGGCGTGGTCGGCATCGCCTCCGGCCTCCTGCTCGCCCGCAACGTCCTGGCCGCCGATACCGGCACGCCGAAACTGCGGGAGATCGCCCTGGCCGTCCAGGAGGGGGCCCAGGCATTCCTGAAGCGTCAGTTCAGGACGATCATCATCATCGTCGTCCCGTTGGCCGTCCTCAT
>DATDHU010000005.1:0-27260 GCA_036521415.1 Acidimicrobiales bacterium | reverse complement strand
CGGTCACCTGAGGACCGCATTCGATGAGGTGTCCGGCGACCACGGCGCCGGCCAGCCGGTCCCAGTCCGTCTCGCTCCACCCGTGATGCCATGCCGCTGGACCCACCACCAACGACGCATCGGTGACCCGGGGGCAGATGACCACGTCAGCGCCACCGCGCAGCGACTCGACGATGGGCCACGCCCCCAGATAGGCGTTGGCCGTGACCACCTCACCGTTCGCCTCGGCCAGGGGGAGGCCGGTGTCGAGGTGGGCCAGGTCATGGCCGCGGGCCTGCAGGTCGGCGATACGGGGGACCAGGTCGTCGCCTTCGACGTGGGCAACGGCGATGCCGAGCCCGAGCTTCTCGGCTAGGGCCCGGACCTGATCGGCCAGTCCGGCCGGGTTGAGACCCCCGGCATTGGTGACCACCTTGATGCCCTGGTCGGCACAGGTGCCGAGGACCTCTTCCATCTGGGTCAAGAAGGTACGGGCCCAGCCGCGGGAGGGGTCTCGCTGTCGTCCCTTCCACAAGATGAGCATGGTCAGCTCGGCCAGCCAGTCACCGGTCAGCACGTCGATAGGGCCGTCGTCGACCATCTCGCGCGCCGCGCTCAACCGGTCGCCGAAGAACCCAGAGCAGTTGGCGATGCGGATCGGGTCGGTCACCGTTGCGCTACTTCTTCTGCCGATCCCTCGTCCTCCTCGAGCACGACCAGGACCTGACCCGACTCGACTTGGGTGCCCGGCGTGACCATGACCTCGGCCACCGTTCCCTCGAGGGCTGCGTGCACGGTGTGCTCCATCTTCATCGCCTCGAGCACCACCAGGTCCTGTCCGGCCTTGACATGCTCACCGACGACCACATTGACCCGGGCCACGCCGCCAGGCATGGGGGCAATGGCCGAGCCTGCCGGGATCTGGCTGCCGGGGATGGGGAACCGCTCTTGTTCGACGAGGACCGTCGACCCGTCCGGGCCGTCGACGAACGCGCTGCGTCCGTCCCGGTCCACCCGGTAGTGACGGGTGACGCCGTCGACGGTGAGGAGCAGTGAGTCCGCGGTCAGGTTTCCGGCCAGCACCGGCTGGACCTCGCCGTCCACCTCGACCAGGTCGACGTGGCCGCCGGCGCGATCGAAGCGGTAGCCGACGGTGATGGAGGCGGAGCCGGTGGAGCCTGAGTCAGTGGGGTCGGACGCGGTGGGGCGGGAGGCGGTGGGGCCCTGGTGGTCGAACGTGGTCAGCTGCAACTGCGAGGCATTGTTCCGCCAGCCCGGGGGCATGTCAGGTTGCACCGTGGCCCGGGCCCGGCGATAGGAGCAACCGGTCAGGGCGGCGGCGATGGCATGGCGCCCGACGGCCTCGGCATCGGCCAGTGGAGCGCTCAGCACGTCTAGGCCGTGCCGGTCGAGGAAGCCGGTGTCGATGTCACCGGCCCCGAAGGCGGGATGGCGCAGGATCCGCACCAGGAGGTCGCGGTTGGTGGTCACCCCGTGGATGGCCGAGGTGGCCAGGACCCGGGCCAGCGAGGCGACGGCCTCGGTCCGGGAAGGGGCGTGGACGATGACCTTGGCCAGCATCGGGTCGTAGTGGGGGCTGACCGTGCTGCCGGACTCGACCCCGCTGTCGACCCGTACCGCGGTTGCGCCGCCGCTCTCCCCGTTGGCCCCCTCGGTCCGGTTGTCGGCCTCACCGCTCCCGGTTGCGGTGGCGTTTTTGGAAAGTGCCCGCCTTTGGGCGAATTGGTGGGGCGTCGGGCGGCCGATTCGCCCAAAGGCGGGCAAATCCGTCATCGGGGTGCGCGGCCCGCCACCCGGCCTGCCGTCCGACCCCACGCCCGGTCCGGCATCCACCGCCGACACGGCCGCCGGTATCTCGAACCGGTGCAAGGTGCCGGTCGAGGGCAACCAGTCGGCCGCCGGGTCCTCGGCATAGATCCGGGCCTCCACCGCGTGTCCCACGGGGCCGCGAGCGACGGCGGCGTGCACCTCGGCCGGCAGGGGTTGGCCCTCGGCCACCAGGAGCTGCAGTCGGACCAGGTCGCAGCCGGCGACCATCTCGGTGACCGGGTGCTCGACCTGGAGCCGGGTGTTCATCTCCAAGAAGTAGAAATTCCCCTCCGGGTCGGACCCGGATGGGTCGAGGACGAACTCTACGGTGCCGGCATTGGTGTAGCCGACGGCGCGGGCGGCGGTGGTCGCCGCGTCGCAGAGCCGGGCGCGCTGTTCGGTGGTGACCACCGGCGACGGCGACTCTTCGATGATCTTTTGGTGCCGCCGCTGGATGGAGCACTCCCGCTCGAAGAGGGCGATCACCTCTCCGTGGTTGTCCGCCAGGACCTGCACCTCGATGTGACGGGGATCGGTGACGTAGCGCTCGAGGAACAACGTGCCGTCTCCGAACGCCGACTCGGCCTCGCGCTGGGCACCCTCTACCGCCTCGGCCAGGTCATCGATGCCCTCGACGATGCGCATGCCTCGTCCGCCACCGCCGGCCGAGGCCTTGACCAGCAGGGGCCACCCAAGGGCGCCGGCTGCGCTCGGATCCAGACCGTCCCGACCGGCGGCGGGCACGATGACGGACGGCAATGTGGGCACGCCGGCGGCCCGCATCAGCTCCTTGCTCCCGATCTTGGACCCCATGGCGGCGATCGCCGCGGCCGGTGGGCCCACCCAGGTGATGCCGGCGTCACCGACGGCCGAGGCGAAGGCGGCGTTCTCGGACAGGAAGCCGTACCCGGGATGGACGGCGTCGGCGCCGGAACGGACGGCCGCATCGAGCAGGAGATCGGTGCGCAGGTAGGTGTCAGCGGGGGAGAGGCCCGGGAGGCGGACGGCCAGGTCGGCCTCGGCCACATGTGGGCTGTCGGCGTCGGCATCGGAGTAGACGGCCACGCAGGTCATACCCATGGACCGGGCCGTCCGGAAGATGCGCCGGGCGATCTCGCCGCGGTTGGCCACCAACAAGGAGGTGATCGGGGCCACGGCCGCTACATCCGGAACACGCCGTAGCCGCGCGTGCCCTTGATCTCGCCGTTGTCGATGACCGACAGGCTCAGCCCGAGGATGGTGCGGGTGTCCCGGGGGTCGATGATGCCGTCGTCGTAGAGGCGCGCGGTCAGATACAACGGCAGCGACTCCGCCTCGATCTGCGACTCGACCGCCTGGCGCATGGCCACATCCGCTTCCTCGTCGAACGGGAGTCCCCGGTCCTCGGCCGACTGGCGGGCGACGATCGAGAGGACCCCGGCCAGTTGGGCCGGGCCCATCACCGCCGATCGGGCGTTGGGCCAGGCGAACAGGAAGCGGGGGTTGTAGGCGCGGCCGCACATCCCGTAGTTGCCGGCCCCGTAGGAGGCCCCGATGTTCAGGGTCAGGTGGGGGACCGAGGAGTTGGTCACGGCGTTGATCATCTTGGCCCCGTCCTTGATGATCCCCCGTTGCTCGTACTCCTTGCCCACCATGTAGCCGGTGGTGTTCTGCAGGAAGACCAGGGGCACGTCGACCTGGTTGGCCAGCTGGATGAACTGGGTGCCCTTGTTGGCCTCCTCGGAGAACAGGACGCCGCGGTGGTTGGCCAGCACCCCGATGGGGTAGCCGTGGATGGAGGCCCAGCCGGTGACCAGGCTGGTGCCGTAGTGGGGCTTGAACTCGTCGAACCGGGACCCGTCGACCACGCGGGCCAGGACCTCCCTCGGGTCGAAGGGGACCTTCGGGTCGGCCGAGGCGATGCCGAGCAGCTCGTCCGGGTCGAACATTGGGGGATCGGCCGGTTGGGTGGGACCGGGGCCGCGCTTGCGCCAGTTGAGCCGGGACACGATCTGGCGGCCGAGACGGATGGCGTCGACCTCGTCCACCGCCAGCTCGTCGGCCAGTCCGGACACCCGGGCGTGCATGTCGGCACCCCCCAGCTCCTCGTCGTCGGACTCCTCACCGGTGGCCATCTTGACCAGGGGCGGCCCGCCCAGGAACACCTTGGAGCGGCCCTCGATCATCACGATGTAGTCGCTCATGCCAGGGACGTAGGCCCCGCCGGCGGTGGAGTTGCCGAAGACCAGGGCCACAGTGGGCAGGGCCATGGCCGAGCGCCGGCTGAGGTCGCGGAAGGCCCGGCCCCCCGGGATGAAGAGCTCCGCCTGGGTGGGCAGGTCGGCCCCACCCGACTCGACCAGGCTGACCGTGGGGAGCCCGTTCTCCTGGGCGATGTCGGCGGCCCGACCCGACTTCTGGAACGTCACCGGGTTCATAGCACCGCCTCGCACGGTGGGGTCGTTGGCCGAGATCAGGCACTCCACGCCTTCGACCACCCCGATGCCGGTGACCAACGACGCGCCAACGCTGAAGTCGGTGCCCCAGGCGGCCAGGGGCGAGAGCTCCAAGAACGCCGAGTCCCGGTCCACCAGCAGCTCGATGCGCTCTCTGGCCAGGAGCTTGCCCCGCGAGCGGTGGCGCTCGACGTAGCGGGCGCCACCCCCTTCCCGGGCCAGGGCCAGCTGCTCGTCCACCGCGCCGATGGCATCGAGGAGGGAGGCCCGATTGGTCTGGTACTCCCGGGATTCGGCGTCGATGGCGGTGGTGAGCACGGGCATGGCGGGCAGGCGCCGGGCGGGGTGCACCATGTGCGGCCCGGACGTGGGAAGAATAGGCGCATGCTCATGCCCTCGCCGCTTTCGGACCGATGACGTCCCGCCCGCTGTCCGCGGTCGTCCTTGCCGCCGGGGAGGGGACGCGGATGCGCTCTTCCCGGCCCAAGCCCCTGCACCGGTTGTGCGGGCGCCCCATGGTGCTCCACGTGCTGGACGCCCTGGCCGAGCTGGAGGTGGACCGGGTCGTGGTCGTGGTGGGCCATCGAGCCGAGTGGGTGACCAAGACGTTGGTCGAGCACGCCCCCCAGGGCGTGGAGATCGAGTTCGTCGAGCAGGTGGAACAGCACGGGACCGGAGACGCCATGTCGGTGGCGCTGACCGGTCTGCCCGACGAGCTCGACGTCGACGGGGACGTCGTCGTGCTGCCCGGCGACACCCCCTTGCTCCGGCCGGCCACCCTCGCCGCGCTGGTCCGCCACCATCGGGCGTCGGACGCCGCCGCCACCTTGTTGACCGCAGTGATCGAGGATCCCTCTGGCTACGGGCGCGTCGTGCGCGGCCGCGACGAGGTGGTGGCCCGCGTGGTGGAGCACGCCGACGCCGACGAGGAGGAGCTGGCGGTCCACGAGGTCAACACCTCGATCTATTGCTTCCGGCGGAGCGTCCTGGCCCCGTCGCTCCGGCGGCTCAGCCCGGCCAACGCCCAGGGCGAGTACTACCTGACCGACGTGGTGGGCGTCCTCTACGAGGCCGGGCACCGGGTCGTCTCGGTGGTGGTGGACGACACCATGGAGGTGGCCGGGGTCAACGACCGGGCCCAACTGGCTGTGGCCGAAGCCGAGTTGCGCGACCGGATCAACGAGCGCTGGATGCGCAGGGGCGTCACCATGTGGGACCCGGAGCGCACCTACATCGACTCCGATGTCCAGCTGTCGCCCGACGTCGTGCTGCTGCCCGGGGTGATCCTTCAGGGCGAGTGCCGGGTGGCCGAGCACGCCGAGATCGGCCCCAACTGCCATCTGGTGGACACACTGGTGGGCGAGGGTGCGCGCGTCGCCCACAGCGTGACCCGGCGGGCCGAGATCGGCGGTGAGGCCAAGGTCGGCCCCTTCGCCGTGCTTGGCGAGGGCGAGGTTGTCCCGGCCGGGGGGGCAGTGGGGCCAGTGTCCGAGGCGCGGTAGCGTCTGGTCCATGGAGTTCACGCCCCAGCGGCGACTGGAGTTGGTCTCGGGCCGCTCACATCCCGAGCTGGCCCGTGACATCGCCGGTCAGCTGGGCGTCGAGCTCGGCGAGGCCAACCTCCGTGAGTTCGCCAACGGCGAGATCCACTGCCGCTACGGCGCGTCGATCCGGGGCAGCGACGTGTTCATCGTGCAGACCCACTGCGGGCCGGTCAACGACTCGTTGATGGAGCACCTGATCATGATCGACGCGGCCAAGCGTGCGTCGGCCAAGCGGATCACCGCCGTATGCCCCTACTACGGCTACTCCCGCCAGGACCGCAAGGCCACCGGCCGGGAGCCGATCACGGCCAAGCTGGTCGCCGACATGTTGTCGGTCGCCGGCGCCGACCGGGTGGTCAGCGTGGACCTGCACTCCGGCCAGATCCAGGGGTTCTTCGACGTGCCCTTCGACCATCTGACCGCCGCTCCCGTCCTGGTCGAGTACCTGCGGGCCCAGGACTGCGAGGACCTGGTGGTGGTGGCTCCCGATGCCGGGCGGGTGCGGGTGGCCGACCGGTTCGGCCAGCACCTGGGGGCCGACCTGGCCGTGGTCCACAAGCGCCGGTCCCGGGTGAAGGCCAACTCGGTGGAGGCCCTCCATGTGGTGGGCGACGTCGAGGGCCGCACCTGCGTGCTCATCGACGACATGATCGACACGGCCGGGACCATCGTGGCCGCGGCAAACCTGTTGGCCGAGCGGGGAGCCACCGAGGTGTGGGCCATGGCCACCCACGCCGTGCTGTCGGACCCGGCCGTCGACCGGCTGAAGAACTCGGCGCTGGGCAAGGTGGTGGTGACCAACACCCTGCCCATCTCGCCCGATCGGCGCTTCGACAAGCTCGAGGTGCTCTCGGTGGCGAAATTGATCTCCGACGCCATCGACGCCGTGTTCGAGGACACCTCGGTCTCGGAGATCTTCGGCGGGGACAACCTGGTCTAGCGCTCCGGTCCGGGGCCAGGGCGAGCCCCGAGTGGGCCGGCCGTGGGTTCGGCGCCAGCCGGGTCAACCCCCCTGGTCGCTCGGGGCCCTCGCCACTGTCTATGCTTAAGGGCCGTCAGCAGCGGCTGTCTCCGACCTGCCGGTCGGCGACCTGTGGCGCTGCGCCCCCGCCAGGACCAGTTGAGGAGTTCCCGCATGCCCGAGACCACGCTTGTCGCCGAGCCCGGCCGAGCCATCGGCACCAGCTCGACGCGCCGCTTGCGGAACCAGGGGAAGATCCCCGGAGTCGTCTACGGCCACGGCACCGACCCGGTGCCCGTGTCCGTCGTGGCCGGGGAGTTCCGTACGGCCATGTCCGGAGAAGCCAGCCTGAACACACTGCTCACCCTCGACGTGAACGGGACCAGCTACCTGACCCTGGCCCGTGACATCCAGCGCCACCCGGTGAAGGGGACGGTCACCCACGTCGACTTCTTGATCGTGCGGCGCGACGAGGTCATCGCCGCCGAGGTCACCATCAACCTGATCGGCGAGGCCGTCGAGGTCCACCACGGCGACGGCGTGGTCGATCAGCAGCTCTTCACCCTGCCCATCCGCGCCGTGCCGGCGTCGATCCCGGCATCGCTCGAGATCGACATCTCGGGCCTCACCATCGGCGCCTCGTTGAAGGTGTCGGACATCACGTTGCCCGAAGGGGTTACCGCCGACATCGACGACGACGTCAACGTCGTCACCGGACAGCCGCCGCGGGTGGCCACCACCGGCGAAGAGGGCTTCGAGGAAGAGGGGGTCGAGGGCGAAGAGGGCGCCGAGGGCGAAGTGGCTGCCGAGGCCGGCGACGCCGGGACCGAGGGCGAAGGCTGAACCTCTTCCGCTCCCGGACCGGCTCGCCGGCCGACCTGCTCGTTGTGGGGCTGGGCAATCCCGGGGCGGAGTTCGCCGGCACCCGGCACAACGTGGGCGCCGAGGCGCTGGCCCTCCTGGCCGAGCGCCAGGGCGGCCGGCTGAAGGTCGAGAAGGGCCTCCACGCCGCGGCCACCACCGTCACCATCGACGGCCGCCGGGTGATGCTGGCCGTCCCGACGGTCTACATGAACGAATCGGGGGTGGCGGTGGCGCCGCTGGTCCGCCGGGCCGGCCTGATCGAGCACGGGGGCCTGACCGGGTTGGTGGTGATCCACGACGAGCTCGACATCCCCTCCGGCCGGGTGAAGCTGAAGGTGGGCGGGGGCAACGCCGGGCACAACGGCCTGAAGTCGATCGACAACCACCTGCACGGCAACGGCTATCTCCGGGTGCGGGTGGGGATCGGGAAGCCCCCCGGTCGACAGCCGGGCGCCGACTACGTCCTGAAGCGCCCGGGGAAGGCGGAGCGTGAGGGCCTGGAGGTGGCCGAGGCGCTGGCGGCCGACTCGGTGGAGGCCATCGTGAGCGAAGGCATCGAGGTGGCCATGAACCGGTTCAATGCCCTCCTGTGACGTGCCGGCCCTGTCGCACCACCCCGCTACCCTGACCAGGTGAGCCTTCGCTCGCTCCCCGCCCTCCTCCGTAACGAGCCCGCTCTTGCGCGGGTTATCGGCGCGTCCGGGGCCACCCTAGCCGTGTCCACCCCGGCCCAGGCCTTCACCCTGGCCGGGATCGTCCGGCTGAGCACCCGCCGACCGGTACTGGTCGTCACGCCGACGGGCACGGCGGCCGAGCAGCTGACCCACGACCTCGACGTCTTCAGCCCCGAGGGCGTACGGATGTTCCCGGCCTGGGAGACGCTGCCCTTCGAGCGGGTGAGCCCTGAGGTCTCGACCATGGGGCGGCGCCTCCAGCTGCTGTGGCAACTGGCCGGCGAGCCCGACGACCGGTCGCCGGGTGTGGTGGTGGCTCCGATCAAGGCCGTCCTCCAGCGGCTGGGCCCGTGGCGCACCTCGGCCCGCCCGGTGACGGTGGCCCGAGGCGACCAGCTGGTGGTGGACGAGCTGGTGGCCCGGCTGGTGAGCATGGGCTACCGGCGCGAGTCCCTGGTGGAGCACCGCGGCGAGCTGGCCGTGCGGGGCGGCATCGTCGACGTCTTCCCGTCCACCGACGACGAGCCCGTCCGGATCGACCTGTGGGGCGACGAGGTGGATCGCCTGACCCGTTTCGACGTTGCCGACCAGCGGTCGACCGCCGCCGTCGACACGGTGTCGCTGTTCGGCTGCCGGGAGCTGTTGCCCGACGAGGACGTGCGCCGGGCGGCGGCGACGCTGGTGGGCACGGCCCCGTGGGGTCGCCACCAATGGGAGCAGTTGTCGGACGGGTCGCTGTTCGACGGCATGGAGTCGTGGCTCCCGTGGCTCTCGTCGTCCGAGGAGATCATCACCGACCTGCTCCCCGACAACGCGGTGGTCATCGTGGTCGAGCCCAGACGGGTCCGCCAACGGGCCGAGGAGCTGGCCGACGAGGAGTCGGCGCTGGCCGATGCCCTGGCCTCCACGTGGGGCCTGGAGGAGGGGGCCGGTGCGCCCCGCCTGCACGTCACCTTCGACCGCCTCCTGGCCGAGAGCGACGCGGCCATGCTCTCGCTGGTCCCGACGGCCGAGGGCCCCGAGGTCCCGGCCATCGAGAGCCGGGGCTGGGAGCCCATCCTGGGGGACGGGGCCAAGCTGGCCGGCCAGGTCCAGAGCCTGGTGGACGGCGGATTCACCGTGGTGCTGTGCGCAGGGAGCCGGACGGGGGCCGACCGGCTGGCTACCATCCTGGCCGAGGAAGGCGTCGTCGTCCCGGTCGTCGACGATGCGGGAGCCGGCGCGACGGAGAGCGGTCCCGGAGGAGCCGATAGGTCCGGGGTCGAGCTGCCTCCCCCGAGGCCCGGGGCTGAGGAACCTCCCCCGAGGCCAGGGGCGCAGATCGTGGTGGCCGCGGTCGACCGGGGGTTCATCGCTCCGGCCTCGAAGGTGGCCGTCCTGGCCGAGTCCGACGTCACCGGGCGCCACCGCCCCCACCGCCAGGCCCGCACCCGGGCCCGGCCGGTGGACGGGTTCTTCGACGACCTGGCCCCGGGCAACTACGTCGTGCACCGACAGCACGGCGTGGCCCGCTACGGCGGGATGGTGACTCGGACCATGGGCGGCTCCACCCGGGACTACCTCCTGCTCGAGTACCGGGGTGGCGACAAGCTCTACCTGCCCACCGATCAGATCGAGCTGCTCACGCCCTACGCCGGCGGGGACTCGCCCACGATCAACCGGCTGGGGGGCTCCGAGTGGCAGCGGGCCCGGTCCAAGGCCCGGGCGGCGGTCCACGAGATCGCCGAGGAGCTGGTGGCCCTGTACCGGCGCCGCCTGGAGGTGGAGGGGAGGGCCTTCGGTCCGGACACGCCCTGGCAGGCCGAGCTCGAATCCTCGTTCCCCTTCGTCGAGACGCCCGACCAGCTCCGGGCCATCGAGGACGTGAAGGCGGACATGGAACAGCCGCTGCCCATGGACCGGCTGGTCTGCGGGGACGTCGGGTTCGGCAAGACGGAGGTGGCCATCCGGGCCGTCTTCAAGGCGGTCCAGGAGGGGACCCAGGCGGCCGTGCTGGTTCCCACCACCCTCTTGGCCAGTCAGCACTACCAGACCTTCACCGAGCGCTACGCACCCTTCCCGGTGCGGGTCGAGCTGCTCAGCCGGTTCCTGACCAATGCCCAGGCCAAGAAGGTGGTCGACGGGCTGGCCGACGGGTCGGTCGACGTCGTCATCGGCACCCACCGACTGCTGGCCGGGGACATCGCCTTCAAGAAGCTCGGCCTGCTGGTGGTGGACGAGGAGCAGCGCTTCGGTGTCTCGCACAAGGAGACGATCAAGGCCATGTCCGACGGGGTGGACGTGCTCACGCTGACCGCCAGCCCCATCCCGCGTACCCTGGAGATGGCTCTCACCGGCATTCGGGACCTGTCCATGGTCAACACGCCCCCGGCCGAGCGCCGCCCGATCCTCACCCACGTAGGCGAGTTCGAGTCGGCCGCCGCCTCCGAGGCGATCCGGCGCGAGCTGCTCCGGGAGGGCCAGGTCTTCTACGTCCACAACCGGGTCCAGAGCATCGATGCCGTGGCCGAACAGGTCCGCCGGCTGGCTCCCGAGGCCCGGGTGGCGGTGGCCCACGGGCAGATGGACGAGGGGTCCCTCGAGCAGGTGGTCATGGAGTTCTGGGAGGGCAAGCACGACGTCCTCGTCTGCACCACCATCATCGAGTCGGGCATCGACATGCCCACGGTCAACACCCTGGTGGTGGACCGGGCCGACCTGTTGGGGCTGGGCCAGCTCCACCAGCTGCGGGGCCGGGTGGGCCGGGCCGGGCAGCGGGCCTACGCCTATCTGTTCCATCCGGCCGGCCGGGTCCTGACCGAGCAGGCCTACGAGCGCCTCCGGACCATCGGCGACCACACCGAGCTGGGCTCGGGCTTCAAGATCGCCCTGCGTGACCTGCAGATCCGGGGGGCGGGCAACCTGTTGGGCCGGGACCAGTCGGGCCACATCGCCGCCGTGGGTTACGACCTCTACGTCCAGATGGTGTCCGAGGCGGTGGCCGAGCTGAAGGGCGAGGCCCGACCAGCCGTGGTGGACCTGTCCATCGACCTGCCCGACGCCGCCCACCTGCCCCCGACCTACGTGGCCGCCGAGGATGTCCGCCTCGAGGCCTACCGGCGGCTCACCGGGGTGCGGACGGTGGCCGAGGTCGACGACGTGCGCACCGAGTGGGAGGACCGCTTCGGACCGCTCCCGGCACCGGCGGTGGCCCTGCTCGACGTGGCCCTCCTGCGGGTCGAGTGCATCCGGCTGGGCATCACCGACCTGGCCGTGTCGGCGCCGCGCGGGGGACCCCGGCTCGGTGGCGGGCGGGCGACGGTGAAGATGTCGCCGGTGACGCTTCCAGCCTCGGCGCAGGTCCGGCTCCGACGCCTGGCTCCCGGTGCGAGCTGGCACGAGGATCTCCATCGGCTGCTGGTGCCGTTGGCCGCCGACGGCCCCGACGGGCGCTACGCCCCCGTGCTGGTGGAGCTGCTCCGGTCGCTCATCCCTGCGGCGGTCGAGGTGCCGGATGGCGTGACTGCGGGGTCGGACGGGCCGGCGGGCGGGGCGGCAACAGCGGCGGGCGCCCCCGCCGCGACCAGCGCCAACCGCTAGCATCGCCCTCCGATGAAACGCCTCGTGTCTGCGATCTCCGTCGTCGTGTTGCTGGTCGTGGGGGGCGGGCTGGCCTCGGCCTGCCAGGCGACGCCGCCGGCCGCGTCGGTCAACGGCACGACGATCCAGATCTCGACGCTGAACGACCAACTGCGCGCGTTCGAGACCACCCAGGCCGGGGCGTGCCTGTTGACCATCGAAGCGGCGGGCAGCGCCGTGCAGGTCCGGGGCCAGGGCGCTGAGGGGACCTACAACATGGACTTCGCCGGCAGCGTTCTCCATCAGGGCGTGAGCAACATCCTCTACGAGCAGTACGCCGCCGACCAGCACATCGCGGTGACACCGGCCCAGACGGCAGCGGCGAAGACCGAGGTGGCGTCGTTCCTGGACGGTTCGATCTCCACCCAGCTGTCGCAGGCCAACGCAGCGGGCCAGCAGTCCTACTGCCAGACGAACACCGGGCAGGCGGTCACCGGGGCCCAGGTGCTCGCCGGGCTGCCGCCATCGTTGCGCGACGCCCAGATCCAGTCGCAGGCCATCGAGGACCGGTTGCTGGCCCGCGGGGCCACCATCACCGCAGCCGACATCTTCGCCTACTACGTGAAGAACCCCACCCAGTTCACCGGGGCGTGCGTGAGCGCCATCGTGACGGACTCCCAGGCCCACGCAAACGCGTTGCTGGCCCAGATCAACGGGGGCGCCCCGTTCGCGTCGGTGGCCATGGCCAACTCCCTCGATCAGACCTCGGCACCCAACGGCGGCGCGCTGGGATGCAATTTCACCGCCGCCTCGGTCGAGCAGCAGCTGCAAGTCCCCTCGCTCACCGTGGGCGCGCCGGTCGGGCCGGTGCAACAGGCCGCATCGGGCAGCTGGGTGATCTTCGAGGTGACCGGTGAGGTCACCCAGTCCCTGGCCGACGCCACCCCCACCATCCGACAGGACCTCCTGCGCTCCACGGCCAACCAGACCCGGGTGGCCAACCAGGTGAAGGGGTTCGCCCGGCACTCCTCGATCTCGGTCGACCCCCGCTACGGCACCTGGACGATCTCCCACATCGTGCCGCCACCGGGACCCGGGGCCAGTGACCTGTTGGCCGCCGCCTTGAACGGCGCGGCTTCGAACGCGTCGGGCGGCTCGAGGTCGTCCGGCTCGTCGGGCTCGGGCGGCTGACCGCCCGTCGTGACCGCCCGTCGTGACTGCCCGTCATGACCGCCCGTCGTGACCGTGCGGCGATGAGCGAGCCGACGGCCTCCGACCGATCGGCACCCCGGGGCAACCAGGAGGGCTCCCGCATCGATGTCGTGGGCCTGGGGCCGGCCGGCCCCGAGCTGATCACCGAGTCGACGAGGGACCTCATGGCCCGGGCCGACCGCCTCTTCGTGCGGACGACGCGGCACCCCTCGGCCGGGCTGGCCGCCGAGGCCCGTTCCTTCGATCACCACTACGAGCGCGAGGACACCTTCGACGCCGTGTACCGGGCCATCGTGGCCGACCTGGTCGAGGCGGCCCGGGCCGGGCCGGTGGTCTATGCCGTTCCGGGCTCCCCGCTGGTGGCCGAACGCACGGTCACCTTGCTCCGGGCCGCCCCGGCCGTGGTCGCCGGCGACGTTTCCCTCGTCGTCCACCCGGCCCTGTCCTTCCTCGACCTGGCTTACGGCCGACTGGGGATCGACCCCCTGACCGCCGGGGTCCGGCTGGTGGACGGCGAGTCGTTCGCCACCGAGGCCGCCGGGCTGCGCGGCCCGCTGCTCGTGGCCCAGTGCTGGTCGAAGGTGATCCTGTCGGGGGTGAAGCTGGCCACCGATCCGCCTGCGGGCACGAGGGTGACCGTGCTCCACCACCTGGGACTGCCCGACGAGTCCGTCCACGAGGTCCCGTGGGACGAGCTCGACCGGGCTTTCGAGCCCGACCACCTCACGTCGCTGTGGGTCCCCGACCTGGCCGCGCCCGTCGCCGTCGAGCTGGCCCGGCTGGACGAGCTGGTCCACACCCTGCGGGACCGCTGCCCGTGGGACCGCGAGCAGACACATGGTTCGCTTTCCCGTCACCTGCTCGAAGAGTCCTACGAAGTGCTCGAGGCGATCGACGGGCTGGTGGCGGTGGAGGGCGACGCCTCGGCGTCGCCCGACCGGGTGGAACGAGCCGTGGCCCACCTGGAAGAAGAGCTCGGTGACCTCCTCTTTCAGGTGTACTTCCACTCCACGCTGGCCGCCGAGGAGGGCCGCTTCTCCCTGGCGGACGTGGCCCGCGGGGTGCACGACAAGCTGGTCGCCCGCCACCCCCACGTGTTCGGCGACACGGTGGCCAACTCGCCCGACCAGGTGGCGACCAACTGGGAGGCGTCCAAGCTGCTCGAGAAGGGCCGGGCCAGCGTCACCGAGGGCATCCCCGCCGCCCTGCCCGCCCTGGCCCTGGCGGCGAAGCTGCAGCGGAAGGCGCTGACCGTCGGGATCGACCTCCCCGACCGCGGGCTCGAGGCGGGCGCCATCGTCGCCGGCCTGGACCGGTTCCGGCAACGGGCCGACGAGCGACCGGCAACCGCGACCGGTCCCGACGGCGAGCCCGACAGCGAGGCAGCGGTGGGCGATCTGCTGTTCTCGCTGGTGAGCGTGGCCCGGCAGTTGGGGGTCGACCCCGAGACTGCGCTGCGGGCCCGATCGGTGGCCTTTCGCCACGAGGTGGCGCAACACGAACAAGGCAGCTAGCCAGGCAGGGCACCTGGACGGATGCCCTGGTCTCGGGCTGTGCAACTGATAACTTTTCTCCCACCAGCCACAGGAGCAACAGCGCACAGTGAGCAGCATCGAACAGGTCATCGGCCGGGAGGTTCTCGACTCCCGCGGCAATCCGACCGTCGAGGTCGAGATCGTCCTCGACTCGGGGGCGATGGGACGCGCCATCGTGCCCTCGGGGGCGTCCACGGGATCGTTCGAAGCGGTGGAACGGCGGGACGGCGGCGCCCGCTACGGCGGGAAGGGGGTCTTGCGGGCCGTCGAAAACGTGAACGGCGAGATCGCCGAGATCCTCGACGGGTTCGAGGCGCTCGACCAACGTGGCATCGACTTCGCCCTGGTCGACGCAGACGGCACGCCGAACAAGGCCCGCCTCGGGGCCAACGCCATCCTGGGCACATCGCTGGCCTCAGCCAAGGCCGCCGCCGCCGAGCTCGAGATCCCCCTCTTCCGCTATGTCGGTGGTGCCGACGCCCACGTGCTGCCCCTGCCCATGATGAACGTGGTGAACGGGGGTGTCCACGCCGACAACTCCATCGACCTCCAGGAGTTCATGATCATGCCGGTGGGGGCGGCGTCGTTCTCCGAGGCGCTGCAGTGGGGGGTCGAGACCTACCACGCACTGGCCAACGTCCTGAAGACCCGGGGCCTGTCGACGGCCGTGGGCGACGAGGGCGGTTTCGCCCCCGACCTAGCTTCCAACGAGGTCGCTGTCCAGGTGCTGGTCGAAGCGATCCAGGCCGCCGGCCGCGTACCCGGTGACGACATCGCCCTCGCCATGGACCCGGCCAGCAGCGAGCTGTACAAGGACGGCAGCTACGTGCTGGCCGGGGAGGGGCGGACCCTCTCCTCCGACGATCTGGTCGGGTACTGGGTCGACCTGTGCGACCGCTACCCGATCGTCTCCATCGAGGACGGCATGGCCGAAGAGGACTGGGACGGGTGGGCGTCCCTGACCGCGGCGCTGGGCGATCGCATCCAGTTGGTGGGCGACGACGTGTTCGTCACCAACGAGGAACGGCTCCGGCGCGGCATCGATCTCGGAGTGGCCAACTCGATCCTGATCAAGGTCAACCAGATCGGGACGCTGACCGAGACGCTCGGGACCATGTCGAGGGCAGCCCGGTCGTCCTACACCTGCGTCATGTCCCACCGCTCGGGCGAGACGGAGGACTCCACCATCGCCGATCTGGCCGTGGCCACCAATTGCGGCCAGATCAAGTCGGGGGCACCGGCTCGCTCCGACCGGGTGGCCAAGTACAACCAGCTGCTCCGGATCGAGGA
The DNA here is from genome assembly GCA_036521415.1 of Acidimicrobiales bacterium. Taxonomy (GTDB): domain Bacteria; phylum Actinomycetota; class Acidimicrobiia; order Acidimicrobiales; family RAAP-2; genus DASXMT01. The sequence continues at coordinate 11,378 of DATDHU010000005.1, read as the reverse complement.
GGCCCTGGGCGAGTCGGCCGCCTTTCCCGGCGGTGAGGCCCTGCGGTCGTGGAAGCGGCCGACTTGAGCCGGGCGACGAGGGGCCGGCCCGCCTCCAACCGGTCGGCGTCGGGCCGGTCCGTGCCCCGCCATCGGGCCGGCGCCGCCAAGAAGGGTCGCCCGAAAGCCGGCTCGGCCGGTCGCCAGACGAGTGACAAGGCCGGCGGTGACAAGGCCACGTCTCAGGACAAGTCCGCCGGCAGGCGGGAGAGGACCGGTCGCGGCACCGGCGACAAGGACAGGGCCGGCGGCAAGAAGGAGAGGGCCGGCGGCAGGAAGGGCAGGGCCGGCGGCAGGAAGGAGAGGACGCGGGCGTCGACCCGTCGGCCGGCCGGGCGCCGGAGAGGCGAGCCTCGTCCCCGGGCCGTCGCGAGGGTTCGCCGGCGCCGGCTCATGGTCGTGGTGGCGGCGGTCTTTGCCGCCGTCGTGCTCGCCACCAGCTTCCCCGCATCGGGGCTGCTGGACCAGCACCGGCAGTTGAGCGCGGCCAACGCGGCCGTGCATCGCCTGCAGTCGGAGAACAAGGCGCTGACCGTCGAACAAAAGCAGCTGAACTCCAAGGCGGAGATCCAGCGGTTGGCCCGCCTGAGCTACCAGCTGGTCGATCCGGGCCAGACGGCCTACAACGTGCTGCCTCCCGGTGCCCAGTCGACCGGCAAGGGCGGATCGGTGGCCGAGGACCCGGGCAACCAGCCGTTGGTCGCGCCGGCCAACGCCGCAGGCATGAGCCCGGACCCGGGACTGCCGAACACGCCGACCACCAGCCCGCAGGCGTCGACTTCGTCGCAGGCTCGGGCGTCCTCAGGTGCAGCGACCTCGGGCGCCAGCCGGGCGACCAAGCCCGCTGCCCAGCCGACCGGCGGGGGCGGAGGTTTCTGGTCCCGTACCCTCCACACGCTCGAATTCTGGAGATGATTGCTGACCGCCTCGACGGCGGTACGACCGGCTCACCCGCCGGCGGCAACGCGGGGCGGCTCGACCGCGGGAACCGAAGCGGGAACGAGGGCGGGAGCGGGGGCGACACTGGGTCTCCTGACGAACGTGATGTCGCCGCCGTCACCGAGCTGCTGGGCCGGCCCCCCCGGGGCGGCTTCGAGGTCGTGGTCCGAGCAGATGACGGTGCGCCGGCGGTGATCGCCAATGCACCGTTCCTCGACGACGGGACCCCGATGCCCACCCGGTACTGGCTGGTGGACCCGGCACTGCGCGAGGCGGTCAGCAGGCTCGAGTCGTCGGGCGGGGTGCGTCAGGCCGAGGCAGAGGTCTCTCCGGACCGGGTGGATGAGGCGCACCGCCGATATGCAGCCGAGCGGGACGTGTTGATCCCGGCCGACCACGACGGCCCACGGCCGTCCGGCGGCGTGGGCGGGACGCGGCAGGGCGTGAAGTGCCTGCACGCCCATCTAGCCTGGTGGCTCACCGGCGCCGACGATCCCGTCGGGGCGTGGACCGCAGCCCGGATCGGGCTACACCCGGGGCCGGACCCGCGCTGAGCGCCCCCCTGGGGCGGCGTGTTCAGTGCCTCAGGGCACGGAGCTCGAGATGTCCTCGAAGATCTCGATGCGAGGAGTACCGGTCACACCGGAGCGCCCCATCGCCGCCTTCAACTCCGGGTCGTTGGCGAACGCCTCGGCCTGGGCCACTGTCGGAAAGTCGTGTGTCCCGGCCACGTCATTGGGATTGTCGGGGAGGCGCATCACCCGCTGGGCGGTATAGCCGTGCTTGACCCGCAGCGGCTCGACCTCGTCGTACACCTTTCGCCAGGAGCCGTAGTCGGCGACGGTATGGCGAATGATCATTGTGGCGCTCATCTGGACCCCTTTGGTCATCGGAGACCATCGTCTCCGACGACACAATGTATCGACATCGCTACACAGCGCGCCTGGTATGGCGCTCCATCACACCTGGCGTGGTAGCAAGGCGTGATGCGTTCGAACGGGCCCGTGGCGGCGATCGACTGTGGGACGAACTCCACCAGGCTCCTGGTAGCAGATGCTTCGGGACGCCCGCTGGAGCGGCTGATGCGGATCACCCGGTTGGGCGAGGGCGTCGATGCCACCGGCCGCCTCTTGCCCGAGGCCATCGATCGTTGCCTCGTCGTGGTGCGCGAGTACCGGAAGGTCATCGACCGGTTGGGGGCGGTGTCGGTCCGGCTGGTGGCCACGTCGGCCGTCCGCGACGCGGCCAACGGTGAGTCCTTCCTCAACGCGGCGGCGAAAGCCTCGGGGGCGACGCCCGAGCTGCTGACCGGGATCCAGGAGGGGCGGCTCTCGATTGCCGGGGCGGTGGCGGAGCTCGACGAGGGCGACGGCCCGTTCCTGGTCCTGGACATCGGGGGCGGTTCGACCGAACTGGTGGTTGGTTCCGGGCCCGACGACCCGGCTATCGACGCCGTCTCCCTGCAGTTGGGTTGTGTCCGCATCCTGGAGCGCTTCCTCCACCACGATCCACCTACGGCCGCGGAGCTGGACACAGCCCGGTCCGTGGTCATGGACGAGCTGGACGCCGCGGCCGCGGCCCATCCCCGTTTCGCCGAGGCCCGACGGCTGGTCGGCCTGGCCGGCACCGTCTCCACCATCTCGGCCCTGCAGCAGGGTTTGGCCGACTACGACCGGGATCGGATCCACCACTCCGTGCTGACTGCGGCGCAGGCGAAGGACTGGTTCCATCGCCTGGCTGGCGAGAACGCCGAGGCGCGCCTGGCCCGGCCCGGTCTGATCCCCGGCCGGGCCGACGTGATCGTCGGGGGCGCCCTCGTGCTCGATGCGGTCATGTCCCGCTTCGGGTTCGACCAGTGCCTGGTCTCCGAGTCCGACATCCTTGACGGCCTGGTGGCCTCGCAGCTCTGAGCGGCCCCTGCGCACCGTCGGCACTCCAGCCGACAAACATCACCGGTACGTCGTCATGTGCCCTCTGGGCGCGGGCCGCCTACGATGCGCGTGTGGCACTGTTCGTCTCCATCGTGACGGGTCCGCATACGGATCCCCTCGCCGGTTCGTGCCGGATGCCAGGACGATGAGCGCGGCCGTCGGCTCGCCCACGACCACGCCGCTCGAGCTGACCGGCTGGCGGGTCCGGCTCCGGACGCTGTCCGAGTCCGACTACGACGGCTGGTACCGGGTCCGCAACCGCAGCCGCGACTGGTTGATCCCGTGGGAGCCCCGGCCCAACGGCGCCCCAGCGGCGCCCGAGGACAGGTCGAGCTTCATCACCCGGTGCATGATGCGGGAGCGAGAACGCCAGCTGGGCAGTGGCTTCGGCTTCGGGATCTTCAAGGACGAGGTCTTCTGCGGGGAGGTCACGCTGTCGTCGGTGCAGCGGGGCCCGTTCCAGAACGCGTCGATCGGCTACTGGATCGATCGGGAGTATGCCGGGCTGGGCCTGGTACCCGAGGCCGTGGTCGTCGTGCTCCGCTTCGCCTTCGAGTCGCTCGGGTTGCACCGGGTGGAGATCTCGATCATCCCCCGCAACGGCCCCAGCCGACGGGTGGTCGAGAAGCTGGGGCTGCGCAACGAAGGGGTGGCAGAGCGGTTCTTGGAGATCGACGGCCGCTGGGAGGACCACATCCGCTACGCCATCACCTCGGAGGAGTGGACCACTCGCCGGGCACAGCTCCTCACCACCTGGCTTCGCCGGGCTTAGCCCGCCTCAGCCCGTTCCGGCGTGGCTCTCGCTCGCCGGCCCCTCCTCGTTGTCGCCATCCCATGTCCAGCGGGGCACCTCCCGGAGCGGGTGCAGTTCGTCGTCGTTGGTGGCGTTGGAGTTCTGCATGGCGACCCGTGACCCGAACTCGAGGTGGGCGCGGACTGCCTCCCGGTAGGGCGCGTCGTCGGGCATGCCGACCTCGTCGAGGGCGGCCATGTACAGCTGGACGAACCGGACCCGTTGCTCCTCGGTGATCCCCAATCCGCGGTGGACGGCGATCAGGTGCTCGAACCCGAGCTCCCGAGTGAAGCGGTCGGGGCCGCCGAATGACTCGCTGGTGAAGGCGGTCAGATGGTCGACATGCTGGGGTTTGCCGGCACCGAAGAGAGGCTGTAGCAGGGGATCGGTGAGGACACTGGAGTAGAAGACGTCCTCCAAGTGGTGCAGTGCCTCGTAGCCGCCGGCGTGCTCGTACAACGAGGGCATGCCCGCACCTTATGGAGGGCGCCGTCGCCGATCAACCGTGGCCGATCCGCCGCCGCCGATCAACCGCGGCCGATCAACCGTTGCCGATCAACCGTCGCCCCCCCGGATCACGGCAGGTGAGTGACGGAAGAACTGCTCCACGTCTTGCTCGTAGCGGTACTCGTTCCCGGTGGAGCCCACGGTGCGGCGCAGGTTGTTGGCCCGGGCGAAGCTGTCGACAGCCCCCGCCGACGTGTACCGATAGCGGAACCCGGTCTCGATGAGCCGCGACGTGTCGACGCCGCGCCCGTAGCGGATCACCGCCTCCATCTCGGTGGGGAACTGCACGATGCCCAGACGGCGCAGTGGGGAGGCGAAGGCGCGGGGGTTGATCGGCGGGAGGGGCAGGAGATGGGCCCCACCGATGGTGGCCACCTCGCTCCAGGGCAGCTTTCCCGCTCCGGCCACATTGAAGACACCGGGGATCCGGTTGCGGGTGACGTGCTCCAGCGACCGGACGACGTCGTCCTCCTCGATGAACTGGACCAGTGGGTCGAAGCCGAGGATGCAGGGGAGTATGCGCTTTCGGAGGTTGGTGCTGGTGGGGGTGATGATGTCCGTGCCCAGCACGTTGGCGAAACGGAGCAGGCTGACGATGAGATGGGGATTGTCCTCGGCGAAGTCGCGGACCATCGCCTCGACCTCGAGGAGCGAGCGCTCCACGCGGCTGCGCACCGGGGCCTGGCGAGGAGTCTCCTCTCGGAACCACGCCGGGTCCTTCTCCGAGGAGCCGTAGATGTGCGTCGAGGACTTGACCACCACGTGCCGAACCGGCGTGCCCGGCGAACCCGCCGCGGCCAGCAGGTTCAGGGTTCCGATGACGTTCGTCTCGTGGAGGGACCTCCCCGAGAGGCCGACCGAGTTGGTCTCCAAGAAGGTGTGGACGACGGTGTCCACCTGGGTGGCCTGCACGATGCGATGCAGGATCGTGTAGGCCTGGTCCGACCGGACGTACTCGGTACGCTCCAGCGGCACCCGGGGCTCGTCGGTGCCCATGCCCAGGATCATCTCCACCTCGGGATCCGATTCGAGGGCCTGGGCCATGCGGCCGCCCCAGAACGTGTCCAACCCGGTGATCAGGACCCGTCGGCCCACCTCAGCCGAACCAGACGCTTCGCCGCTCGCGCAGCATGTCGTGCAGCGTGTCCTGGAGCATGGAGCGGATCCGCTCGGCCTCGTCCATCACCGTGGACTTCGAGTACCGGGGCTGATCGGGCTCGACGTCGAAGGTGACCGGGTCGAGCACCCGGATCTTGAACTTGGCCGGGAAGTAGCCGACAGTGCCGAGGATGGGCCCGAGGACGAAGTGGTTGGCCGTGACCGGAAAGTAGGGGAGCCGAAGGGCCTTGGCCAACGAGGGGAGCCGGAAGACGATGGGCATGGACTCCTCGGCGCCGACCACGGCGATGGGGATGACGGGAACGCCCGACCGCATGGCGATCTCCACGAACCCGCCCCGACCGAACCGCCGCAGCCGGTAGCGATCGGTGTAGGTCTTTGACGGGCCCTTGGTCCCCTCGGGGAAGACCAAGGCCAGTTGGCCCTGGTCGTGCAGGATCCGGTAGGCGTTGTCGGGGTGGCCGGGGACCCCACCGGTGCGGGACCACATGGTTCCCACGAAGGGGACGGTCCGGAAGAAGAAGTCGGCCAGGCCGTACACGGGACGGTGGAGGTCCTCCTCGATGCCGTGCATGATGGCCGGCGCGTCGGAGGGGATGGCACCGGCGTGGTTGCCGATCAGGAGGGCACCGCCCTCGGTCGGGATCTTCTCCATGCCTTCCCACTCGACCCGGAACCAGTGCTTGTAGAGCGGGTCGTAGACTCGGCGGACCAGCGAGCGCATGTGCTCGGAGCGACCCCATTCGTCAACGTCACCGGGGCGAGGATCGACGGGCTCGCCGTCGTCGAGGTCGGGCCGGAAGTTCCGGGGGACGACGGGCAGCGTGCGGCCCGGCTCCGGTGCCACTTGCATGGTGGGTCTCCGGCCCCCGACGTCGATGGCCCGGGCTCGGCGTTCCGCGGCCCGTCGACGGTCCGCCGCCCGGCCCGCATCCGTCCCCTCCGCGCTCATGGGTGCATCGTACCGCCGACCTCGCCGCCGGTCGTGAGGCAACGAGGTGTCAGCAGAACCGCAACCGGCTGCGGGCTGGCGGCCCTCGTGTCGTGGCCTATCCCGCAGGCGAGCGGTGGAGGACCGAGCTGTGGATCCGGCCCGAAAGTGGCCCGAGGGCCAGCATCCCGGGGAGGGTGAGCGTGCGTCTGGCCACTGTCCGGTCGGGAAGGACGTCCCGGAGATGTCGGGCGCAGTCGGCGACATCGGTCGGGTCGACCAGGGGATAGAGGATCAACGTCTCATCCGGCCCGGAGATCAGGGGTAGCGGGACTCCGTGCGACCCCGCCGTCAGCGCCCGCCGCACCTGGTCGAGGTCCGGCTCGCTCACGGCGACGGCGGGCACGACCGGAGGGCGCCGCAGTCCGAACCGGGAGCTGTACACATCGGTCAGCATGGTGATCGAGTCGTGCAGCGGCTGGACGCTGCTGCCGGGAACATGCTTCCACTGCACCGGGACCTCGGCGATGGCCAGCCCGAGGCGATGGGCGCGGGCCAGCACCTCAACGTCGAAGGCGAAGCGGTCGATGGGCACGAGATGGAACAGCAGGCGGGCCACCTCGGTGCGGAAGGCCTTGAACCCGCACTGAGTGTCGAGGAAGTCCAGATCGGTCCCGGCGGTCACCAGCCGGTTGAACAGCCGGCCCATCAGCAGTCGGATCATGTAACGGCTCTCGACCATCGAGTCCGGGAGGGACCGGGATCCGATGGCGGCCTCGTTCGCGACCAAACGATCGAGCAGGAGAGGGATAGCCCGGGGGTCGATGGCCATGTCGGCATCCATGTAGGCGGTGGACGTGCCCCGGGCCGCCCTGATGCCGGTCCGGATGGCCGCGCCCTTGCCCTGGTTGGAAGGCAGCCGGATGACGCGCTGGTGGCGGAGGTCGGCCAGCAGCGTCCGGGCCCGTGCGGCGGTGTCGTCGTCGCTCCCGTCGTCGACCACGATGACCTCGGTGTCGTCGAGGTCGACCGCACCGGTTCGGACGGCGGCGCGGAACCGCTCGAAGCCGTCGCCCAGTCGGTAGGCCTCGTTGAAGGCGGGCACGACGACGCTCAACCGGAGTGCGGTCGTCAGTCGCCCGGAAGGGGGAAGGGAACGAGCTGGGTCGATCGGCGTGGGCGACAGCTTAGGGTCGGACGCGGCCGTCCTCAGGGTCGGGCCGCACCGACCAGGCCCCCGTACCAGAGGGGGTCATAGGTGACCACGGTCCCAGCGTGGGCCGCCTGGATGATGGTGGCGCTCCCGTACGGGGTGGCCGAACCGTTGAGGCTGGGGCCCACGTACATCACCACATGGTCGATGCCGGCGCCGTCGAGGTCGTAGAAGATGAGGTCTCCCGGCTCGAGGGCCGACATGCTGACGTGCTGGGACTCGGCGTACTGGTCGGCCGCCGAGTGCGAGAGTGCCACTCCGGCCTGTCCCCAGGCCAGCAGGGTCAGGCCCGAGCAGTCGACTCCGGCCCGACTGGCGCCACCCCAGAGGTAGGGGACGCCGAAGTAGGAGAGCGCGGCATTGACGGCGGCGACGCCGGCCGACGAGGGAGCGCTTCCCGGCGACGCCGGCGTGGAGACTGACCCGGCCGAGGTGGCCGCCGCAGTGGCCGCCTGGTTGGCCGACTGCGTGGCTGTCTGGGTGGCCGCCTGCGCCGCCGGGGCCGCCGTGGCGCTGCTACCGACCGAGCTGGCCACCTGCGCGGCCCGTGAGGCCTGGGCCGCCTGGGCCGCAGCCGCCTGGGCGTTCGCCTGGGCAGTGGCTGCCGCCGCCGCCGCTGCCGCTGCGGCGGCTTGGGCGGCGGCCTGCTGGGCGATCTGGGTGGCCAGCGTGCCCTTGTCTTGGTCCAAGGTGGCCTGGGTCTGGTTGGCGGTGGCCTGCGCCGCCGCCGCCGCCTGCTGGGCCTGATTCTGTTCCACCGACTGGTCGTGCTGCTGAGCCACGAGTGTCGCCTGAGTTGCCGCCAGCCGGCGCTGGCCGGCCTGGACCAGAGCCTCGTCGCGGTCGACGTTTCCCACCACGATCTGGGTGTAGGTGCGTCGGGCGCCGGCGTCGGGTGACGGTGAGGAGAAGACCGACGCGATGCTGGTCGAAGAGGAGTCGTAGAGGTACGCCTTAATTGCGTCCTCGGTCAGCTGGCGGCGGTCGGCTGCCAGATGGCTGGCCGCGGCGGCCAGCGACGCGTTCGTCGTCACCAACGCCGCCTGGGTGGCCTGGAGGCGGACGGTCGCCTGGTTGTACTGCTCGTCTTGCGCGCTCAGCTGCTGTTGTTCCTGCGCGATCTGGGCCTCGATGGCTGCGACCTGGCCCTCGGTGGCCGCGATCGACGAGTCGCTCGGCGCCGGATCCGCCCCGGCTGTCGGCGCGCCCAGGAAGGAGCCGCCGGAGGCGATCAGCGCCAACGCGCCGGCCAGCAGGACGGCGCGGCGCGTGCCGGAGCCACCGGTCCGGCGCCGCTGTCCGGCTGAATCCACATTGGTCACAACAGCCACATCCGTCACAGTAGTACCGGGGCGGCAGAAATCCAAGGGCGTCGGCCCTGGTCATGGCGCACCGTGCTCCTCGGGCCGAGCTGTGGAGTATGACGGAGGGGTGACGCAGCCAGGTTCGAGGTAGCCATGGACGGATTCGTGGAGGTCCGGGGAGGTCGCCTTCGGGGGGTCGAGCGACACGGGATCTGGTCGTTCTCGGGAGTGCCCTACGCCGCTCCTCCGGTCGGGCCGCTGCGCTGGCACCCGCCCCTCGAGCCCGAGCCGTGGGCCGGGATCCGGGAGTGCGACCACTTCGGGCCCATCGCCCCCCAGACCCCACCTATTCCCGGGATGTCGATCGGGGGCGCCCCCGACGAGCAGTCGGAGGACTGCCTGACCCTCAACATCTGGACGCAGGGGCTCGGCGGAGAACCGCGTCCGGTCATGGTGTGGATCCACGGCGGCGGGTTCAACTCCGGAACCGGGGCCGGCGACCTGTACCGAGGCGGAACCCTGGCCCGGGAGGGCGACGTGGTCGTCGTCACCATCAACTACCGGTTGGGCGCCTTGGGCTTTCTGGCCCACCCCGCGCTGGCGCTCCCCTCGTCCCGGTGGGCCGGCGGTGACGAGTGGTCGGGTTGCGGCAACTGGGGTATCGCCGACCAGATCGCCGCGTTGGCCTGGGTCCGGGACAACATCGCTGCCTTCGGCGGGGACCGCGGCAACGTCACCATCTTCGGCGAGTCGGCCGGGGGGATGAGCGTCTCGGCCCTGCTCGGCATGCCCGCCGCCCGCGGCCTGTATCACCGGGCCATCGTCGAGAGCGGCCCACCGTTCACCCACACGGCCGACGAGGCGGCGAGGCGGGCCGAGCTGGTGGCCGAGAGGTTGGGGGTGCCATTGACGCGCCAGGCGCTCGAGCAGGTGCCGCCGCACGAGCTGGTGCGGGTCGGCCAGGAGATCGGCCAGTCGTTGGCTCTGGGGGACGGGGGCCTCCCGTTGCCCTTTCTGCCCGCGGTGGATGGCGGCCTGCTGACCCGGCCGCCGGAGATCGAGGTGGCCGACGGCGCCTCGTCGCACGTCCCGTTGCTGATCGGGTCCAATCGGGACGAGGCCGCCTTCTTCGCTGTCGCCCTGCCGGCGGTCAACGCCCTCGACGAAGCCGGGCTGCTTCGCTGGGTGCGGCGAGTGGTCCCCGAGAGCGCCGAGGTGCTGATCGACCGGTACCGGACGGCTCGGGCCTCGCGGGGGGAGAGGGCCGGACCGCGCGACCTGTGGGTGGCCATCGCCAGCGACGTTGTCTTCCGGGCGCCGTCGGTCCTGCTGGCCGACAGTCACGCCCTGGCCGGCACCGGGTCGATCGGCGGGTCGTCGGGCACGGACGGGTTGGCCGCCGACAGGAACGCCGTCGACGCCGCCGATGCCGGTGCGGGTGCCGGGGGAGCCTGCACCTACGTCTACCTGTTCACGTGGGAGACGCCGGCATTCGGTGGCCTGCTGGGCTCATGCCACGCGTTGGAGATCCCGTTCGTCTTCGGTACGGTGACCAACCCGGTGATCCAGCAGTTCGCCGGAGGGGGCGAGGACGCATTTGCCCTCTCGGCCGGTATGCGGCAGGCGTGGATCTCGTTCGCCCGGACCGGGTCGCCCTCGGGAGACCTGGTCGGGGAGTGGCCGCGCTGGGATCCGCTCCGCCGGCCCACCATGGTCTTTGGGCCCTGGCCGGGCAGCGATGGCATGTGGCACGCAGTGGACGGCCCTCGAGACGAGGAGCTGCTGGCCTTGTCGAGCGCACTACCGCCCGCGGCGATCGAACGCGAGCCCACTCCCTGACGGAGACGTCGGGTTGCGACACGGCCACCTAGTGTGCAGCGATCGGGCCACCTAGTCTGCAGCCCGGGGGACGTAGCCCAACAGGCAGAGGCAGGGCGCTTAAACCGCCTCCAGTGAGGGTTCGAATCCCTCCGTCCCCACCCTCTGGGCTTGACCCACGAAGTGTCATTGTGCGAAACCAATTGGGCGCCCGCAGGTCATCGCCGACCTGCTTGGATTAGTGAGCGAGCAGACATGCACGAGGAGGTGCCATGAACATCGAGTTCCTCGCGACCGTGGCCGTGATCGCTCCCGATCCGATGAACAGCCGCAGCCTGTATGTCGAGGCGCTGGGTCTCCCGCTGCAGGGCGACGGTGACGGCTACTACCACAGCGAGCAGGTCCCCGGCTGCAAGTCGTTCGGGATCTGGCCGCGTCCCCAGGCTGCTCAAGCCTGCTTCGGCACCGACCGATGGCCTGCAGAGCGACCCGTACCGCAGGTCAGCATCGAGTTCGACGTACCCAGCGCCGACGCTGTGGCTCCGGCAGCACGGGAACTCGTCGAGGCGGGACATGATCTCCTGCACGAAGCCCGGGAGGAACCATGGGGTCAGACCGTTGCCCGGCTTCAGTCACCGGAGGGTGCGATCATCGGCATCGCCTACACGCCGGTGCTCCACGACTGAACGGCAGCGCGCCGGACGGAACAACGCACGGCCGCCGAGCCAGGCGGCCTTCACTGCCAACCTGGCGTGCGCCCCGCTTGCTCGATCCACTTCTGCAG
>DATDHU010000004.1:0-20906 GCA_036521415.1 Acidimicrobiales bacterium | reverse complement strand
GGTTGTTGATCAACCAGCCGACCCGACCGTGGCGTTCGACGGCCAGGCACTCAAAGCTCGAGTACGGCATGCGCTCTCCTCCGTGTCGGCGCCAGGCTGACGATCGTTTCGTTCTGGGTCATGGCTCGGCCCCCACCGGGCCCGGCCCCCCGGTGTCGGGGTCCTGCCACCGGGCCTCGCGCTTCTCGGCGAAGGCCGACGGCCCCTCGGCCTGGTCCGGGTGGCCCCACAACGACACCAGCTCGCTGGCTCCGGCCTTGCATGCGTCGGTGAGCCCGAGCTCCAGCGCTCCCCACAGGGCGCGCTTGGTGGCGGCCATGGCCGCCGGCGAGTTCTTGGCGATCTTTTCGGCTAGCTCCTGGGCCGCCGCCCGGAGCTGGTCGGGCGGGTCGACCACCTGGCTGATCATGCCCAACTGGTATGCGCGGGCCGCATCGATGCGCTCGTACCGGCCGACCAGGGCCATCCTCATGACCGCCTCGACCGGCATCTTGCGCACCAGCCCGATGGCCTCGTAGGCGGTGACCTGTCCGATGGACACGTGAGGGTCGAAGAAGGTGGCGTCGGAGGCGGCGATGACGATGTCGGCGTCAGCGACGAAGTGCAGCCCCCCGCCGGCGCACACGCCGTTGACCGCAGCGATGACGGGTTTGCCGACTCGGTTGTGCCAGGCGGTGAGGCGCAGCTCGGCCCGCTTGGTGCGACGGGACTGATCCCGGAGCACCTCGGGGTTCTTGGCCAGCTCCACGACATCTAGTCCGGTCTGGAAGGCTCGGCCCTCTCCCGTGTTGACGATGACCCGCACACGGGGATCGGCGTCCAGCTCCTGCCAGGCGGCTTCGAGCTCGTCGAGCATCTCGGCGTTCATGGCATTCGCCGAGCCAGGCCGGTTGAAGATCAGCCAACCGACTGGTCCGTGGCGCTGAACGAGGAGGGCGGCGCCGTCGTCGATCACTGGTCTGTGTCACCTCTCGTGCTGTGACCACCTTCATCGCCGGTCTTCATGGTTCCCCTCGATCTGCGCGCGCTCGACCCTGGACAGCACAGGTTCGGAGCGATGACGGTACCCGGCGTCCTGGTCCGGCGCCACCGGTCTCCGGGTGGCGCCGCTCGGTCACTGGATAATGTATGCACTTTCTCCGACCACGGCGAAACAACGGTATGGGCTGCGACGGGCCTTCCATCGGCAGCCACCCGAAACAGGGCCGGCGCCGACTCGGGACTCCCCCTACTGGCCCGTTTGGATCCGGTCCTTCATGCGCTCGAGCAGACCCCGGCGGTTGGCCTCCGCTGTCTGGGTGTGCCCGGCCAGGGCCTGGAGCTCGGTGCCGGCCCGGATGGCGGCTCGGGCGCCCCACACGTCGAAAGCACGGTGGATGCTGCGCTTGTTGATCTGGGCCAGGTCGCTCGGTACCCCGGCCACCCGTCGGGCCACGTGCAGCACCGATGCCTCGAGGTCTTCGGCCGGGAACGACCGGTTGGCGAATCCGATGGCGGCGGCCTCGACACCGGAGATCGGATCCCCGGTCAAGATGAGCTCCATGGCCCGGCGCATGCCCAGGAGCACGGTGTGGTACTGCCAGTCGGGCGGGCTTATCACCCGTACCACCGGATAGCTGATCTCGGCGTCGTCGGCCACGTAGACCAGGTCGCAGGCTGACGCCATTTCGGTGGCGCCGGCGATGGCGTAGCCGTGGATCTGGGCCATCACCGGCTTGGCCAGGTCCCAGATGCTGAACCAGGTGTCGTTGCATTGGCGGGCCCACTGCCCGTCGCCCGGCGCCGAGTAGAACGGCGCATCCTCCATCATCGAGCCGGCGGCGAGGTCGTACCCGGCCGAGAAGCACGGTCCCGATCCCCGGATGACCGTGACCCGCACGCCGGGATCGTGATCGTGGGCCCGGAGGGCATCCAGTAACTCGACCCGCATGCGCGCCGAGATGGCGTTTCGCTTCTCCGGCCGGTCGAGGGTGATCCGGGCGACGTGCTCTGCCGGCGAGTCGACCACGATGGTCTCGTAGCTCATGATCCGTCCCGCAGTGCAGCGACCAGACGCAGCTCCTCGATGGCGGGCACATCGACGATCAGGCCGGTGGTGAGCGCCGGCGGTGTCCAGGTGGCCCAGCGCCGGCGTATGCGCTGCTGGTCACCGATGAACGCGGTCTGCTCGAGGTATGCGTCGGGGACGGTCGCCACGGCCTCGTCCTTGCGTCCGGCCAGCCACAGCTCCTGGATGCGCTGGGCCTCGTCGGGGAAGCCCCTCCGGGCCATCGCCTCCCGATGGAAGTTGTGGGTGGCGCTGCCCATGCCCCCAACGTACATGGCGGTCAACGGCCGCATCCGGTCCAGGGCCCCGCCCACGTCGTCGGTGAGCTGCACCGAGACGCCGGTGAACACCTCGAAGTCGACAGGCCGGCCCCCCCGCTTCTCCCATCCGGCCTCCAACTGGTCCACGTGGGCGGTGCCGGAACCGAGCCCCATCGGGAGCCATCCGTCGCAGACTTCGGCGCACAGCTCGGTGTTGCGAGGCCCGCCTGAGGCCAGCCAGAGCGGGATGGGTGCCGAGGCATGCAGGATCGAGCGGAGGGCCTTGCCCTGACCGGTCGACCCCGGCCCCCGGTAGGGGAGGGAGATCTCCGGGCCATCGTGGGTGACCGGGGCCCGGCGGTCGATCACCTTGCGCACGATGGCCAGGTAGTCCCGCAGTCGATCGGTCGGATGGCCCCAAGGCTGCCCGTACCATCCCTCGACGATCTGGGGCCCGGACACGCCGATCCCGATGATGACCCTCCCTCCACCGGCCAACGCGTCGATAGTCATGGCGTGCATGGCCAGCGTGGCCGGGGGACGGGCGGCCAGCTGGGCGATCGCCGTTCCCAACTTGATCCGGCGGGTGAGAGCGGCCAGGTACGCGAGGGGGGAGAGGGCGTCGGTGCCGTAGGCCTCGGCGCTCCACACCGAGTGGTAGCCGAGGTCGTCCGCCGCTTGGACGAGGTCCACGGGTACGGTCAACTCGGCCGACCGGTACAGGTTCAATCGCAGGGCAAGGTGCATGGGGCCCCACCCTAAGCCAGGGCGATCCGGGCCGGTCTTGGATACAATATGTGATCGATGCGGCAGAGCGATATGTTTCGGGGCCGTGTCCGTTGCCCGCTGCAGCATTTCGAGCTTGTGCCATACTCCTTGCCCGCCAGTCGGATATCCGAGAGCCGGAGGGTCGCGCCATGAGTGAAGCGGGCAAGATCACCGACGAGGCGATCGAGCGGCTTCGGGCGCGTATCGGCATCCCCGAGCCCCATCCGGTAGCGCCCCACTACATCAACCCCGGCGTCGACGCCTTCCGCCATGTGGCCGAGAGCTACGGCGACGACAACCCGCTGTGGTGGGATGAGGACTATGCCGGCCATTCGGTGTGGGAAGGGGTCATCGCCCCGCCACCGCTGGTGGGAGGCGACTCCCTGATCGGCGCGGACGAGGTGGCCGAGGTGTCACCGGAAGTGCGGGACCTGATGCGGGGCGACCCGCTCCGGGGTGTGCACGCGTTCTACTCGGCCAGCGCCCGCGAGTGGTGGGCCCCGCTTCGACCGGGCCGCAGCGTGACGCGCCGCAACGCGCTCGTCGGCGTGCTCGACAAGCCGAGCCAGTTTGCCGAGCGCGCCGTGCACGAGTGGACGGGCCAGGTGTTCCAGGACGGACAGGGAGCGATCCTGGCCGGGCAGTACCGGTTGATGATCCGCACCGAGCGGACCAAGGCCCGGGAGAAGAAGAAGAACGACGGGTTCGAGCTCCGTCCGTACGCCGACGAGGAGATAGAGGCCATCGAGGCCCAGTACGGCGGGGAGGGACCGAGGGGCTCGGCCACCCGCTGGTGGGAGGACGTGGCTGAGGGCGACTCGGTCGGGCCGATGGTCAAGGGGCCGCTCACGGTCACCGACATGATCTGTTGGCACGTGGGTATGGGCATGGGCCTCTACGGGGTCAAGCCACTCCGGTTGGGCGCCCAGAACCGCAGGCGCATTCCCCGGTTCTTCCATCGCGACGACCTCAACGTCCCCGATGTGATGCAGCGGGTCCACTGGGACCCCGAGTTCGCCCGACGGTCCGGGAACCCGACCACGTTCGACTACGGGAGGATGCGGGAGACGTGGCTGATCCACCTGTGCACCGACTGGATGGGCGACGACGCCTGGCTGTGGAAGCTCGACTGCGAGTTCCGGAAGTTCAACTTCGTCGGGGACACCCAGTGGCTGCGCGGGACGGTCACGAGGAAGTACGTGGCCGATGGGAACAGGCCGACGGTCGATCTCGAGGTGTGGGCCGAGAACCAACGGGGCGAGATCACCACCCCGGGCCATGCCACCCTCATCCTCCCCAGTAGAGAGCACGGCCCGGTACGCCTTCCCGACCCGCCCGGTGGGTCCACCGACCTGACCGGGGCCCTCAGCGCCATTGCATCCAACTTCGCCGACGGCACGGCCGCACCGCTGCGATGACCGACGCGCCCTACCGTTCGGTGGACGGCTTGTCGGTCGAGTTGCGGGGCGCCGCACTCGAGCTCCGGCTCGACCGGCCGACTGTCCGCAACGCAGTCAGCGACACCATGATGACCGGCCTGATCGATTCGGTGGACGCCGCCGGCCGCGACGAGGCCGTGCGGGTCATCCTCATCACCGGCAGCGGTGACCACTTCTGCGCCGGGGCCGACATCGTCGCCCGAAACACCGGTGACGAACGCCGGCCGCGGGCGGGCTCCATCCAGCGTCGGCTGCCCTCCCAGGCCCACCGGCTCATCCCCCTGCTCTGCACGGTGCAGGTTCCCGTGGTGTGCGCCGTCCAGGGGTGGGCGGCGGGCATCGGCCTGCAGATCGCCGCCGCGGCCGACTTCACCGTGGTGGCGGCCGATGCCCGCTTGTGGGAGCCGTTCTCCTCCCGTGGGTTCACCCCCGACAGCGGGGCCACGTGGTTGCTCCCCCGGCTGATCGGCGCAGCCCGGGCCTCCGAGCTGTTGTTGCTCGGTCGCGAGTTGAGCGGGACCGAGGCAGCGGAGTGGGGACTGATCCATCGGGCCGTGCCCCCGGGCGACCTGAAGCCGGTAACCGACGAGTTGTCGGCCTCGCTGGCCCACGGCCCGACGGTCGCCCTCGGGCTCACCAAGTGGTTGCTTCATGCCGGTGCCTCGCTCCCGTTGGAGGACCAGCTCCGCAACGAGGGGTTCGCCATGGAGCTCTCCTCGCGGAGCGAGGACTTCCGCGAGGGCCTGGGCGCATTCAAGGAGCGTCGCCCTCCGGAGTTCAAGGGACGCTGATGGATCGGACGGACGAGAGGATGTTCGTGACCGGCCTCCCGGCCGGCGAGTTGGCCGCTCGGGCCCGCCAATGGGTGGAAGACCACGTGCCCGAGGTCTGGCGCCACGCAGCGCGACAGGGCGGCGCGGCCGCCATCAGGGAAGTCCGGACCCGTGCCCAGTACGAGGCGTGGTACCCGGTCTTTGCCGCCTCGGGCCTGGTGGCCCCGACGTGGCCGATGGCCTACGCAGGGGCGGGACTCACACCGTCGGAGGCCCGAGCGGTCGAGGTCGAGTTGGCGCCGTACAACCTGGGTCGCCTCAACCCACTGGGTCTGAGCCTGGCCGCCCCCGCTCTTTTCTCCTTCGGGACCGAGGAGCAGCGGCTGCGGTTTCTCGGTCCCATCGTGCGGAACGAGGAGATCTGGTGCCAGCTGTTCAGCGAGCCGGGGGCCGGCTCCGACCTGGCCTCGCTGGCCACCCGGGCCGAGCGGGACGGGGACGAGTGGGTGATCACCGGCCAGAAGGTGTGGAACACATGGGCCCACCTGGCCGACTTCGGTGTGCTCCTGGCCCGGACCGACGCCGACGCTCCCAAACGCCAGGGGATCACCTATTTCCTCGTCGGCATGCACGAGCCCGGCGTCGAGGTCCGCCCCCTTCGCCACATCACCGGGGAGGTCGACTTCAACGAGGTCTTTCTCGATCGGGCCCGGGTTCCCGACAGCCAGCGGGTGGGCGAGGTGAACCAGGGGTGGAAGGTCGGAAACGCAACCCTGTCGGGTGAGCGTCAGATGGTTTCCGGATCGGGCTCGGGTGGCGTCGACCGGATCGGCGGTGGCGGCGCCGAGCGCCTGGTTCAACTGGCCCGACGGACCAGCGTCGGGGGCCGCACCGGTGGCTGGGACGATCCGCGGGTGCGCCAGAAGCTGATGAAGGTGCTGAGCGAGGAGCGGATCCGCAACTGGACGAACCAGCGGGTCCGGGCCGGGGTCAAGGCCGGCCGGGCCCCCGGACCGGAGAGCTCGGTGGGCAAGGTCCATCAGGGGGACCTCAATCAGCGGATACAGAATCTGGCCACCGACTTGTCGGGGGCGGACGCCACCGGCTGGCCCATGGCATCACGCATCGGTGCCGGTCACCCCGGTGACCTCGTCCAACCCTACGCCGACTCCCTGCCCTACGAGGTGAAGGGCATGCTCCGGAGCCGGGCCAACACCATCGAGGGGGGTACCACCGAGGTGAACAAGAACATCATCGCCGAGCGCGTCCTCGGGCTTCCGCGCGAACCCGACCCGTGGCAGAAGTCACCGTGGCGCCAGGTGCCCCGCAACTGATGCCGCCGTGGGCCCCCCAACCGGTGCAGCCCAGGATCGTGGAGCGCTTGTGAGCACGATGCCGCTGGTCACCGGTTCGGTCAACGACGGTATCGGCTCGGTACGCCTGTCCGACCCGGAGCACCGAAACGCCCTCTCGGCCGAGCTGAGCGACGACCTGGCCGTCGCGGTCGCCTCGGTATTGGCCGACGATGCCGGGGCGATCGTCCTCACCGCCGATCCGCCCGTGTTCTGCGCTGGGGGGTCGCTCGAAGGACTCCTGACTCGGGAGGTCCCGTTGCCGGATCTGTATCGGGGGTTCGAGGCCCTCGACCACGCGGCGGTCCCGACCATCGCTGCCGTCGGGGGGCCGGCCATCGGGGCCGGGGTCAACCTTCCCCTGGCCTGTGATGTGATCCTCGTCTCGCCGGGAGCCCGGTTCGACCCGCGCTTCCTGGATGTCGGCATTCACCCGGGCGGTGGTCACCTGTGGCGCCTCGAGCGCCGGATCGGCAGTCAGGGAGCAGCGGCCCTGGTGTTGTGCGGTGACGTGCTCGACGGCCACGATGCGGTCAGGGCCGGTTTGGCCTGGCGCTGCGTGGACGAGCCCGACCTGGAGGACATGGCATACCGCTTGGCCCGTCGGGCGGCCGGACACCCGCCAGCTGGTGGCCAAGGCGAAGGCCACCCTCCGGGCCAGCCAGTCGATGCCCGACGTCGAGGCAGCCGCGGCGCTGGAGCTCGAGGCACAGCAGTGGTCGATGGACCAGCCCCGCTTCGACGACGGCATCCGGGCCATGCGGGAGTCGATCCGGGCCCGGGCCGGTTCCTCCGAGGGTCGGGCCGGTCCGGCCACCTGATCGCTTGGAACGGACACCGTGGCGTGCGACGCCGCCCGAGCCGCAGCCGGGAGGCTCAGAGAACGGCGAAGGGCGGGATCTGAGACGGGGCGTTCTTGAACAGCTCGCCCTTGGCCTCGGCCAGCTCCTGGATGCTCCACATCGCGTCCCGGTGCACCTCACCGACGGGCTGAAAGCTGCCCATGGCCCAGATGTTGCCGCCGAAGACCACGAAGACCTGACCGTTCACGTCGGCGGCCTCGTCGGAGGCGAGGAATCCGACCAGCCGGGCCACGTTGCGGGGATCCCAGTGGTCGAACTGGCCGGCGACCGGGGCCGACGCACTGAAGACGTTCTCGGTCATCCTGGTCCGGGCCCGGGGGGCGATGGCGTTGACGGTGACCCCGTAGCGCTCGAGCTCGCGGGCCAGCACCCACGTCAGCGTCAGGATGGCCCCCTTGGCTGCTCCGTAGTTGCCCTGGCCGGGGCTGCCGAACAGGCCGGCTTCCGACGAGGTGTTGATGATCCGGCCGGTGATCCCCTTGTCCGCCTTGGCCAGGTTCCGCCAGTAGACGGCGGCGTGGTGGGCGGTGGCGAAGTGACCCTTGAGATGGACGCGGATCACGTCGTCCCAGTCGGACTCCTCCAGGTTGAAGGTCATCTTGTCCCGGATGATGCCGGCGTTGTTGACCAGGATGTTCAGCTGCCCGAACGTGTCGACTGCCTGTTGGACGAGGGCCTTGGCCCCCTCCCAGGAACTGACGTCGTCGCCGTTGACCGCGGCCGTTCCCCCCTGCTCGGCGATCAGGTCGGCGACCTCGTGGGCCGGGGACTCGTCGCCACCCTCTCCCTGCAGCGAGGCTCCCACGTCGTTCACGATGACCTTGGCCCCCTCGGAGGCCAGCACGAGGGCCTCCTCGCGCCCGATGCCCCGTCCCGCCCCGGTGACGATCGCTACCTTGCCGTCGAGCACACCCATCATGGCCTCCAGTGCCGTTGCCCAGTCTTGTATTGACGCCGCTCCGGAACCCGGGAAGCATTGCCCAATTCCGTTGCCTCAGCAAGACCGGAGCAGTGATCTGATGCCGTCACGCCCACCCTCACCGACCAGCGGGTTGCTCCCTTGACCGGTGCCGATACGACTGGCGAGGCCGGGGCGGCCATGCCGTTGCCTACCCGCTTGTTCCAGCGGGCCGGTCGGGAGCTGGCCCGCATCCGGGCGTTGCCCTACGAGCGGTTGGCACCCCGGGAGGCGGTCCGGGTGGCCTACAACGTCCTGCTGCGACGGGACCCGGACCCGGCGGCCTGGGACCACTACGCCGGGGCCATCCGATCCGGCGTGTGGACCCGAGCCGACGTCGCCGACCGGATCCGGGGCTCGAGCGAGTACCGAACCCAGGTCCCCTACGGCGAATCCTCGTTCTTCACGTCGTTGCACGCCAGCCGGTGCGAGTTCGTGGTCGGGCTCCCACCGGCCCGACGGATCATCGACATCGGCGGTGGCCACACGACCGACGGGCGGGGGGCGCTGGTGGTGCTCGGGTACCCGTACCCGTTCGACGAGTTGGTCATCGTGGACCTGCCCCAGGAGCGGCGCCACGACCTCTACCGATCCGAGGCCTACGGCGACCAGCGCACGGCCGCGGGCACCATCCGTTACGAGTACCGGTCCATGTCCGACCTGTCCTTCGCCGATGACCGATCGGTCGGCCTCGTCTACAGCGGCCAGTCGATCGAGCACGTGACCGAGGCCGAGGGGGAGGTGGCCCTGGCCGAGGCGTTCCGCGTCCTCGAGCCTGGCGGCCACCTAGCCCTCGACACCCCCAACGCAGCCGTGTGCCGGCTCGAGCAGGATTCGTACATCGATCCCGACCACAAGATGGAGTACTCCCTCGATGTGCTCACGGCCAAGGTGGTGGCGGCTGGCTTCGAGGTGGACACCGCCCGCGGTCTCAACTGGGGAGGTACGGGCGTGGCCCGCGGCCTCTTCGACCGGTCGGAGGTAGCCGCCCACAACGGCATCTACTACGACGCCGCCTCCTGCTACCTGCTCGCCCTCCTGTGCCGGAAGCCCGCGGGCTGAATGTCGAGGGCGACCAGTGGGTGGGCGTGCGGGCGGGGAGACTCGAACTCCCATCCCCGAGGGGACCGGGACCTAAACCCGGCGCGTCTGCCAATTCTGCCACGCCCGCGGCGGGGCCAGCCTACTGGCGCTGGCTATAGTCGGCGGAGCCCCGTGGCCACGGGCGCGCAAGGCCTCGGCGCTCGAGGGCGCCGCGGAGCCTGGCGCCCGAAGGCGCGGCACGAGCCTGGCGCCCGAGGGCGCCGTGGAAAGGAATGGACAAGCGTGGTGTCGATCCCTACCGACGGTGAGACCGGGGACGTGCAGGACCAGGTCGCCCGCTCGTCGGCCGACCCCGACTCAGCCCCGTCCGCCGCCCCCGCCACGCTGCCTCCCGACACCCTCGATGCCGCCGGCCGGGCCCGCTACCTAGCCGAGGTGATGGCCGACATCGATGCCGAGGTCAAGCGGCGGCGCGCCTCGGGCGACCTGCCGGCCGGGCTGGAGCGCGAGCTCGATGAGCTGTTCCTCGAGTTCTCCCCGGTCGGCATGCAGGGTAAGGCCCGCCTCCGCGAGACGCTCGCCCTGGTGGACGGCTCCGCCTACGTGGACACGGCCGTCCCCGTGCTGTCCAACAGGGCGGTGGGCGTCTATGTCAAGCGGGCCATCCGCAAGTCCACCAGCTGGTACATGAACTTCGTCGTCCACCAGATCGTCCGGTTTGCCTGGTCGGTGTCGCGCATGTTGCACCTGGTCGTGGACCACATCGACGACCTGGAGGCGACGGTCGACGCCATGCGGGCACCGGAGCTGCCCGAGTCAGCCGTGCCCACCGTCGACGCGGGAACGTCATGGTGGGCGCCGACCGCTATCGACGCCGTCAGGGGTGTGCGCGGCCGGGTGCTCCACGGTGAGTGCGGCAACGGGTCACTGGTGGAGGCGTTGGTGGCGGCGGGCATCGACGCCTATGGGGTGGAGCCGAGCGAGCCGGCGGTCGAGCCCGGTATCGAGCGGGGCCTGGACGTGCGGGCCGAGTCGGTCCCCGACCACCTCCAGGTGGTCGGGGAGGAGGCCCTCGGGGCCATCATCCTCAGCGGGTCGGTGCAATGGCTGCACGCCAACGAGCGCGACCGGCTGGTGCGGCTGGCCGCCGGCCGGCTGGCCGTCGGCGGCGTCCTGGTCCTGGCCTCGGCGACGCCCGAGGGCTGGCAGCGGTCGGCCCCGTGCCTCGTGACCGATCTTGCGCCGGGGAGACCCTTGCACGCGACAACCTGGTCGTACCTGCTGGGCGGCTACGGCGTCCACCCCGTGGCCGTCCACACCGGTGGTGAGGACGGCCGACTGGCCAAGGTGTCGGGGACCGACGGCGACGCCGCCGCCATCAACGCGGCCATCGATGCGCTCAACGAGCTCGTGCTCGGTCCGGCCGAGTACGTGTTGGTCGCGGCGCGGGAGCGGTGACAGCCGTCCACCAGTTCGTCCCGGCCCTCTTGCCCAGGGACGCCACCGGCGACCACACACTGGCCCTGCGGGAGGCCCTCCGGGCGCAGGGCTGGCAGTCGGACATCTACGTCGAGGCGGCCCACGACGAGCTCCAGAGCGAAGCCACCTACTTCGAGGAGTACACCCGGCGCTCGCGTCCGGGTGACATCCTCGTCTACCAGGCGTCCACCGGGTCACCGGTTGCCGAGTACCTGCTCGGTCGGCCCGAGACCCTCGTGCTCGACTATCACAACATCACGCCGGCGTCGTTCTATGCCCCCTGGGAGCCGCACACGGCCGAGAAGGTGACCGAGGCGCGCCGCCAGGTCGCCGCCCTGGCCCCCCGGGCTGCATTGGGCGTGGCCCATTCGCAGTTCAGCGCGGCCGAACTGGCCTCGTTCGGCTGTCCGTCGACCGTGGTCGTCCCCATTCTGGTCAGCGTGGGCCAGTGGTCGCAGACCCCGGACCCAGAAACGGCGGCGGCGTTCGCCTCTCGGGCGGACGGCGGCACCGTCGTGTTGTTCGTGGGCCGCCTTTCGCCCAACAAGGCCCAGCACGAGCTGGTCCAGGCCCTCTGGCTCTACCGTCGTTGGTACGACCCGAGGGCCCGCCTGTTGTTGGTGGGGCCGGCCATCTCCGGCGGATATGCCGATGCCGTCGTCGACCTGGCCGCCGAGCTCGGGCTGGCCGGGGCCGTCGTCCACGGCGAGCACCTCACGTCGGCAGAGCTCGCCGCATGGTACGGAGCCGCCCATGTCTTCGTGTGCCTCTCGGACCACGAGGGCTTCTGCATCCCACTGCTCGAGGCGATGCAGTTCGACCTGCCCATCGTTGCCTTCGCCGCCGGTGCGGTGCCCGAGACCGTGGGACCGGCCGGGGTCCTCCTCGAGGTGAAGCGGCCCAGCGTGGTTGCCGCCGCCATCGACCGGGTCCGGTCCGACGCCGGGCTGGCCGGTTCGCTTGTGGCGCTCGGTCGTCGCCGGCTGAGCGACTTCGAAGCCGACCGAACCCGGAACCGGTTCGTCGAGGTCCTGCAGGCGCTCGACGGACAGGAGCTGTGCGCTCGATGAAACTGACGCTGGTCACGCCGCGATATGGGGTCGAGGTGATCGGGGGAGCGGAGACCGCGGCCCGGATGCTGGCCGAACGGCTGTGCCTGCGGCCGGACTGGTCGGTCGAGATCCTGACCAGTTGCTCGCTCGACCATCTGACATGGGAGAACACCGAGCCGGCCGGTTCCTCAGATCTGAACGGCGTCACCGTGCGCCGGTTCCCGACCGCCAGCCGGCGGCTGCCCGACTACTTCGCCCTCGACGGGATGCTGCGGATATCCCCCTCCACCGCCAGCCTGCGCGAGGCCCGGCAATGGGTAGCGCTGAACGGGCCCATGTGCCCCGAGCTCATCGAGGCGGTGTCGGAAAGCCAGAGCGACGTTATGGGCTTCTACCCCTACCTGTTCGCCACCAGCGTGGACGGCGTCGCCGCCGCCCGGGTCCCGACGGTCCTCCACCCGGCCGCCCACGACGAGGCCGCCCTATACCTCCGGGCCTTCCGCCACACCTATCGGGACGTCGGGGGCATCGTCTACCACACCCAGGCCGAGCGCGACCTGGTGGAACAGGTCTTCTCGGTCGGGGCCAAGCCCCAGCTGGTACTGGGCCTCGGCGTCAACGACCCGACCGGTGCGGGCCGAGCGGGCGGAGAGGTCCTGGGTCTGGGCGACCGCCCCTACCTCTGCTACCTCGGCCGGGTGGACGAGCACAAGGGGTGCTCGATGTTGGCCGAGTTCTTCGCCCGGTACAAGGAACGCCGGCCGGGTGACCTGGCGCTGGCCTTCGTGGGGCCCGTCTCGGCCAAGGCCCCGGACCATCCCGACATCGTGGTGACCGGAACGGTGTCCGAGGCGGACAAGTGGGACATCCTGGCCGGCGCCACCACCATGGTGTCGTCCTCCGCCTATGAGTCGTTCTCCCTGGTGCTGCTGGAGGCGTGGACGCTCGGGGTCCCGGTCCTGGTCAACGCCACCTGCGCCGCCACCATGGAGCACTGTCGTCGATCGGGCGGCGGGCTGTGGTTCGACTCGTACCGCTCCTTCGAGGTGGCCGTGGACCGCCTGGCCGGGGACCCTGTCCTCCGCACGTCGTTGGGCGAAGCCGGCCGGTCCTACACCGACCACTACTACCGGTGGCCCTCGATCATCGACCGGTATTCGAACTTCCTCGAGCAGGTGGTCGAGCGGGGGCGGCAACCCTCGCTCAACGACGGCGCGGTCACTAGGGTCGTCGACGCGTTGCGCGAACCGGGGAGGCGGCATGCCCGACAACCAACCTGACGACGACGGGGATCGAGGCGGTCCCGGGTCGGAGGTCGCGCCCACTGACAGGACAGATGCAGAGAAAACAGAAGCAGAGAAAACAGCAGAGTTAGAGACAGAGAGAGAAGGAGGGGTGGAGGCCGAGCTCCTTGCCGCCTTCTCCCGGCTGGCCCCTGCCGGCTCACACCGCTGGAACTTCGAGGAGTCGATGAGCCGGCTCAACCCGCAACCGCCCCCCGATCCCGGCGCCGTGCTGCCGCCGTGGGCCGGGTTGCCCGACGACCTGTGGGCCAGGGGACGTTCGGCCCAGGTGGGCCAGCGCATGATGGGTGACGTGGTGGCCGCCCTGGCTGACCTGCTGGCCGCCGACTCGAGGACGGCGATATCGGCTGCGCTCGGAGGCCGGGCCGAAGCCTCCAGCCAGCAGTTCACCGCGGCGTGGGACGCCCTGCGCTACCTGGCGGCGCGGTTCGATCAGCTCGAGCAAGGCAACGACGTCGTCAGCGCGCTGTTCCCGGACATGGCCCGCCGCGCCCCCGATCCCCAGATCGGCCCCTGGGCCGACCGCCTCCAACAGTGGTTCCCGGCCCCGGACACCGAGGGCCCGGTGGTCCACGGCGAGTCGGGGGACGGCTCGCTCCTTCGGGCCCTGAACGCTGCCGGGTACCAGGCTCGCGGGATCGACCCGAGGCCCGAACGGGTCTGGGTCGATGCCGGGAATCCGGACGTGGCGCTGGGCGAGGTGTCCGAGCGGCTGGGCGAGGTGGGAGACGGGGAGCTGGCCGGCCTGGTCCTGAGCGGCGGCATCGACCGACTCGACGTGCCCGGGAACCTCCTCCTGGCCCAACTGGCGGTGGGCAAGACGGCGCGGGGGGCAACGGTGGCCGTGCTCCCGATCGACCCGCAGGCCTGGTCCGACTCCTGCCCGGTGACCGTCGCCGACCTCGCCCCGGGCCGCCCCTTCCATCCCGAGACGTGGACGGCTGTGCTCGAGCGGACCGGCCTGGTCGATGTGGTCTGGCATCGACCCGAGGGCGACGAGAATACGCACGCCGTGGTGGGGCGGCGGCGCTAGTGGCGGCCATCCACCAGTTCGTGCCCATGTTGCACCGTCACGATGCCGTGGGGGAGCACACCGTCGCCCTCCGGGACCTGCTCCGGCACGAGGGCGTGCACTCGAAGATCTACTCCGAGCTTCCCGACCCGCAGACGTCGGACCAGACATCCCCCTACCTCGCCTATGAGGGCGAGGCCGAGCCGGGAGACGTGCTCGTCTACCAGTTCGCCACCCAGTCGGCGATGGCCGGTTGGCTGCTGCAACGAGGCGAGCCCCTGGTCCTGAACTACCACAGCGTCACTCCACCCGAGTTCTTCGCTCCCTGGAACCTCGGGATCACCCAGATCCAGACGGCCTGCCTGCGCCAGCTCGCCCAGATCGCTCCGGGAGCCACGCTCGGCATCGCCGTGTCCGAGTTCGATCGGGCCGAGCTGAGCGCGGCCGGCTGCCCGTCGACCGCGGTCATTCCCGTCTTGACCGCCGGCCGTCCGCTCCCGCCGGCCGACCCCGCCTTCCGGGACCGGCTGCGGGACGCCTCCGGTTCGACCACGTGGTTGTCCGTTGGACGTCTGGTCCCCAACAAGGCCCATCATCTGGCCATCGCCGCCCTCTTCGCCTACCGGATGACGACCGACCCGTCGGCCACACTGGTGGTGGTCGGCTCCCCGGCGGAGCCGCACTATGCGGCTGCGCTTCGCCACTACGCCGCCCAGCTCGGCCTGGACGGCGCCGTCTCCTTCCTCAGCGGCATCTCTGACGCCGAATTGGCGGCGTGCTACGACGTGGCCGACGTATTGGTCATGCTGTCGGCCCACGAGGGGTTCGGCGTTCCCCTGGTCGAGGCGATGCGCACACGTGTGCCTGTCGTCGCCCGGGACGCCGGTGCCGTGGCCGAAGTCCTCGGCGACGTGGGCGTGCTCCTTTCGGGGACCGAGCCGCTGCAGGTGGCCGCGGCAGTCCGCAGCGTGCACGGCGACCCGGAGGCCCGCGAGCGGGCTCTGGCCGGAGCGGACGGCCAACTCCGCCGACTGTCTATCGAGTCGGCGGGGAAAACGCTGGTCGCGACGCTGACGGCGGTGGCCGGCGCCGGCGTGGGGGAGCCATGAGATCGGGGCTCGGCCGGCTGGGGCTGCCACGACCGGAAGCGGCGACCAAGTAGGCTTTGCGCCATGGATCACTTCAGTGGCGATACTCGCCGACTCTCCGGTGCCACCCTTGCCGGTGTGCCTACCGCCATGACCCCGGACGTGCGCGGTGCGGGGCCCGATGCCGACTTCGGCGCCGGATCCGACATCTTCCGGCGGCTGTTGAAAGAGCGCATCGTCTTCATTGGCTCGGCCATCGACCAGAACACCGCCAACCTGGTGTGCTCCCAGCTGATCCTCCTCGAGGCCGAGGACGCCGAGCAGGATATCTCGGTCTACATCAACTCACCCGGGGGCTCGGTCACCGATGGCCTGGCCATCTACGACACCATGCAGTACGTGCGGCCCGACGTCCGGACCACCTGTGTGGGCCTGGCCGCCTCGATGGGGCAGTTCCTCCTGTGCGCCGGTGCACCGGGCAAGCGCTTCGCCCTCCCACACAGCCGCATCCTGATGCACCAGCCCTCGGGCCAGATGCAGGGGCAGGCGTCCGACATCGCCATCCAGGCCGAGCAGATCATCTACCTGAAGCGGATGATGGCCGAGCGGATCTCGTTCCATACCGGCCAGCCCGTCGAGCGGATCGAAGCGGACTCCGACCGGGACCGCTGGTTCACGGCTGACGAGGCCAAGGAGTACGGCTTCATCGACGAAGTGATCCAAAAGGACATCCTCGAAGACGGCAAGGCCACCGCGGAGGCCATCGCCCCGTGAGCATCCGCTCGGCGGAGCCGGCTCCCCCGGCTTCTGACGATGCAGCCTCCGACAGTGTGATGAGCGGCGAGGCGATGGCCTCGGCCGGGCCGGGCCAGGAGCGGCTCACGGTCCCGGCCCGGCGTCACAGCGACACCGTGTCGGTGGTCAGCGCCGACCTCCAGCTGCTGGCCCGGATCAAGGCCATCTGGCGGTCGCGGGAGCTGCTCATCCTCTTCGTCCGTACCGACTTGAAGGTCAAGTACAAGAGCTCGGTCCTCGGGTACCTGTGGTCGATGCTCAACCCGGCGCTGGTGCTGGCCATCTACTACTTGATCTTCAAGGTGATCAGCCGGAGCCCCATCCCCATGTTCGCCATCTGGTTGTTCGCCGGGTTGTTGGTCTGGAACCTGTTCAACGTGGCCGCCATGAGCGCCACGGGCGTGGTGGTGGGCCGGGCTGGCATCGTGAAGAAGGTGGCCTTCCCGAGAGAGCTGCTGGCCCTCTCGCAGGTGGGGGTGGCCTCATTCCTGTTCCTCATCCAGCTGGTGGTGATGGTGATCTCGCTGGTGGCCTTCGGCATCTCGCCCGCCTACCAGTACCTGCCCCTCGTCCCGCTGGCCCTGGTGGTGCTGTTGATCTTCACCGGCGCCCTGTCCATCTTCCTCTCCGCGGTCAACGTGTACCTCCGCGACACCCAGCACCTCACCGAGGTGCTGCTCATGGCCTGGTTCTGGCTGACCCCGATCGTCTACTCGTACGGACAGGTCTCCAAGCAGTTGAAGGCGCACCACCTCACGGCGCTGTACCTGCTCAACCCCATCACCCCGATAGCCATGACCTTCCAACGGGCCATCTACGGCCGGACCTCCTACGTGACCGGCGGCGTGACGGAACCACTGCTGCCCCATGTCGGCATCGGCACCTATGCCCTGGGGTTGGTCGCCGAACTGGTGGTCGTCTCGGTCCTCTTCATTCTCGCCCTCGTCGTCTTCGGCAAGCTCGAGGGCAACTTCGCCGAGGAGCTGTAGCCGGTGACCGCGGCGATCGAGGTCACCGATCTGTCAAAGCAGTTCCGGCTCTATAACGAGAAGTACACCTCGCTCAAAGAGCGGGTGGTCCACGGCGGCCGGATGCCCTACGAGCCCTTCTGGGCCCTCCGGGACGTCAGCGTGGAGATCAACGCGGGGACGACCTTCGGGATCCTCGGCCGGAACGGCTCGGGGAAGTCGACGCTGCTCAAGTGCATCGCCGGGATCCTGAAGCCGACCTCGGGCGAGGTGCGGGTACGGGGCAACCTGGCCGCCATGCTCGAGCTGGGGGCGGGCATGCAACAGGAGCTCTCGGGCCGCGACAACATCTACATGAACGGATCGCTCCTCGGGCTGTCCCACGCCGAGATCGAGCGACGGTTCGATTCCATCGTGGCCTTCGCCGAGCTCGAGCAGTTCATCGACAACCAGGTGAAGTACTACTCGTCGGGCATGTACGTTCGCTTGGGGTTCGCCGTCGCCGTCAACGTCGAGCCCGACGTGCTCCTGGTGGACGAGGTCCTGGCCGTGGGGGACGCCGCCTTCCAGCGCAAGTGCCTCGACTACGTGAAGAAATTCCAACAGGAGGGCCGGACCATCGTGGTGGTCTCCCATTCCACCGACGTCATCCGCCAGAACTGTGAGCGGGTGATGGTCATCAACCACGGCAGGGTCATCTCCATCGACGAGCCGGGCGAGGGCATCCGCGTGTTCCTGGCCGACCTGCTCGGGGTGGGGATGAACGAGGGATTCGAGACCGAGGTCCCGCCGGGGACCAACGTCCTGGCTATCGGCACCGTCCAGGTCGAGCACGGGGGGAGCGGGTCCCGGCCCCACCTCTACCCGGGCGAGTCCCTCACAGTCACGGCCGAACTCGACAGCCTGGCCCCGGTGCCCAATGCCGTGGCTTCCATCGCCATCTACGACGACAAGAACGAGTTGGTGTTCGCCTCCGATCCCGACGACCTCGGCTACCAGATGGACGTGCCCCTTGGGGGAGGGTCCATGCGGTTCGACTTTGCCGAGGTGCCGCTGCTCGATGGCACCTATTCGGTGTGCGTGGGTATCAGGAGCCTGACCGATGTGGCCGTCTTCGACTGGAAGGACCAGGTCACCCAGTTCGAGGTGGCCAATCCCGGACGGTCGACCGGTCGGGTGCGCCTGCCCCTCGAAGTCAGCTTCCGGCCCCGCTCCACCGGCAACACCGGGGAGGTCCCCGTTGTGCCCTCGCTCGAGATACCGAGCGAGGGCTCGATCATCTGATGGCGTCACGACGGATCGACCAGGTGATCCCCTCCCTGGCCAGTAGGGACGCCATCGGGGGACACGTCGTCCAGCTCCGCGACCTGTTGCGCAACCGCGGTTTCCAGTCGGACATCTACTACGGGAACGCCTCTGCCGACCGCCTCGACTTCGGCTACCCGGTCGAACGGCTGGGCGACCGGTCGTCGTCCGACCGGGTGCTCCTCTACCAATTGTCCATCGGCAGCGGCGTCGGGGACATCTTCCGGGACCGCAGCGAGCGGAAGTTCGTGAACTACCACAACATCACGCCGGCCGACCTCCTCGAGCCGTGGATCCCGGCGATAGGGGAGGAGGTCCGCTGGGGGCGCGCCCAGCTCGATGCCCTGGCCCCGGTCACCGAGTTCGCCGTGGCCGACTCGCGCTTCAACGAACAAGAGCTCATCGACGCCGGGTACCCGTCGACGACCACCGTGCCTCTGCTCATCGACCTCGACAACTTCGCCGGCGAACCCGACCCCGACCTCGCCGCCCGGCTCGGGGCCGAACAGGCCGACGGGGGCACCTCCTTGTTGTTCGTGGGGAAGGTGTCCCCCCACAAGGCCCAGCACGACCTGGTCAAGGCGTTGGCCGCCTACCGGCAGCTCTATGACCGCAAGGCCCGCCTCCGGCTGGTGGGTGGGGCTATCAGCGAGGACTACCGGGTGGCGGTGGAGCGCTTCGCCGACGAGCTGGGCCTGCTCGACGCGGTCGAGATCGCCGGGTCGGTGACCCACGAGGAGCTGATCGCCTACTACGCGGCCACCGATGTGTTCGTCTGCCTCTCCAACCACGAGGGATTCTGCGTCCCCCTGCTCGAGGCCATGTATCACCGGGTACCGATCGTGGCCCACACCTCCACCGCCGTGCCCGAGACGGTGGACGGCGCCGGGTTGGTCCTCCCCGAGAAGAGCCCGGCTCTGGTGGCCGCGGCCATCAACCGGGTGGCCACCGACGACCAGTTGCGTGCCGCGCTGGCCCAGCGAGCGACCGAGCGCGTGGCCTCGTTCTCGCTCGAGCGGGTGCGAGCCAGCTTCGCGTCGGCGCTCGAGTCCGCATACGCGGCGTGACGGCAACGGCGATGCGCCGTGGCCCAGCGAAGCCGTGAACCTGGCCTTCGTCGTCCCCCGCTACGGACCCGAGATCATCGGCGGCGCCGAGACGGCGGCCCGGCTCCTGGCTGAGCATCTGGTGGCCCAGCGGGAGTGGTCGGTCGAGATCCTGACCACCTGCGCCCGCGACTTCGTCACCTGGGACAACGAGTACCCACCCGGCGACGAGCTGGTGAACGGGGTCCTAGTCCGGCGCTTCGCCTCGGCCAGTGGTCGGGAGCCCTCGTTCCATCCCCTCTCGGCCGCCCTGTTGGCCGACCCGACTCACGCCAGTACGGCCGACGCCGAACGGTGGCTCGACCTTCAGGGCCCGTTGTGCCCCGACCTCGCCGAGGCGGCGCTCGGGTCGGCGGCGGACGCGCTCGCCTTCTACCCGTACCTGTACTACCCGACGGCCAGGGTCATCGACCGGGTCACGCACCCCACCATCTTGCATCCCGCCGCCCACGACGAGCCGGCCCTGTTGCTGCCCGTCTTCCCGCGGGTCTTCGCCGCGGCCCGAGGGCTCGTCTTCCAGACCACGGCTGAACGAGACCTGGTCCAACGCACGTTTCCCGTCGCCGAGCGTTCACAGCTGTTGCTCGGCCTCGGTGTGGACGACCCGGACCTCGACGCCGCCGAGGACTGCGCTAGCTCGTCGCAACCCGATCCCTACCTGGTGTGCCTCGGGCGAGTGGAAGGCCACAAGGGCAGTCGGCTGCTCGCCTCGTTGTTCGCCGCCTACAAGGCCCGCCGCCCAGGACCGCTACGGCTGGTGTTCGCCGGCCCGGTAGTGGAGGCCCCCGAGCCCCATCTCGAGATCGATGTTCTCGGGCCGGTTGACGACGCGGTGAAGTGGTCCCTGCTCCGTCACGCCGTCGCCCTCGTCTCGCCCTCCCCGTGGGAGGCTTTCTCACTGGTGTTGGCCGAAGCGTGGAGCGCCCGCACGCCGGTGCTGTCCAATGCCGCCTGCGCGGCGACCAGCGAGCACTGCAGGCGATCGGGCGGTGGGTTGGTGTTCGGCGGGTACGGCGAGTTCGAGGTGGCGGTGGACCGGTTGGCCACCGACGACGCCCTCCGCGCCGAGCTGGGGGCCTTGGGCCGTGCCTATGTCGACGGGCGCTTCCGTTGGCCGATCATCGTCGAGCGCTACGCCCGGTTCGTCGAGGGGGTGGTGGAGCGGAGCTCGGGGGCAAGCCGACCAGTCAGATGAGGTCTGCGTGACCGGGACCAGTCAGATGAGGTCTGCGTGACCGGGACCAGTCAGATGAGGTCTGCGTGACCGGGACCAGTCAGATGAGGTCTGCGTGA
>DATDHU010000003.1:0-42827 GCA_036521415.1 Acidimicrobiales bacterium | reverse complement strand
CGATGTCGGCGTGCAAAGCGAACCCGTCGTCGGTGAACAGCTCGGCGTTCGCCTCCGGATCGTCGTCATAGCCGAGACAGAGGGCTGGTCCCCGGCTACCCGGTTGGCCACGTCCTGTGCTGGTGACGTCGACCCCGTCGTCGAACAGTCTGACTTCGGTACCCGAAAGGCCACTCCCGCCCGTTCGCAACCGAAGTTCGGTCGGGTCGGTGATCCGGGTCCCGGTGGCCACCCCGCTCTCGTTGGAGCCGTAGAAGTTCAGCACGAACGCACCGCTTCGTTCCTCGAAGTTGCGAGCCGCTTCATAAGGGATCATCTCCCCGCCGGTGAACATGACCTTCAGCGACGAGAGATCGCGCCTCGCCATCTCGGGCGAGTGCAGCATCATCTTGAATTGGGTGGTCACGCAGACCAGGACGGTGGCCCGTTCCCGCTCGATCAGCTCGAGGGTGGACTCGGCGGTGAACCGATCGGTGACGACTGCGGGCGCCCCGAGAAGAGCGGTCACGAAGTGGGTTGTGAACAACCCGAAGCCGAAGGGGATGGGGGCCATCCCGAGAAGGACCTCACCGGCACCGAGCTCCGCCACCTCGCGGGCCTGGCCGGCCATGTACAGCTTCGAGTTCTGGGTGTGCATCACGCACTTGGGCATGCCCGTCGTCCCCGACGTGGAATTGATCATGAACAGGTCGTCGGGACCCAGCCGCCGTTCCTCGAAGGCCGTCGCGGACTCGGTCCCGGTGGTCGGGTATTCCTCTCCATCGACGCTGATCGGTCTGGTCGGATCCGCCTCGAACACGGGCACGACCACATGGGCCCGGAGCGGGAGGCCTTCGCTCCGGAGCTCGTCGTAGAGTTCGGACATGTCGGCGCCGCGGTGGTGGGCGTGGCTGACCAAGGCCACCGATCGGGTGTGGGCGAGGAGATGGCGGATCTCCCCGGCGCCGGCCCGTGCCCCGATGCCGACGGTGACCAGGCCCGCCTTCTCGTTGGCCAAGAAGGCCACGTGGGGCGACGCTCCGTCCGGCAACAGCACGGCCACACGGTCGCCGGGCTCGAGCCCCGCCTCCACCAGGCATTGCCCGAGGCGATCAGACAACCGGTGGTACTCCAGCCAGGTGAGCCGATGGTGGTAGGTGATCAGGGCCGGGTCGTCGGGCCGAGCCGCGGCATGTCCCGCCACCAGGTCCGACACCGTCTGGTCGCCCCACCATCCAGCGGCGCGGTAGGTGGCCGCGAGGTCCGGGTCGACCATGCTGCGAAACCCTGCCTCCACTGGCGACACCATGCTCCCCTCGACTCCTGGCCGCCCGAACTCACGCTCAACGGCGACGTTCTCCACCCAAAGGGCGACGTTCTCCACCTAATAGTACGATCCGGAGGTGGGGCGGGATGTCGAGCGGGAGGCACGACCCCACAGATGGCCATTCCCGAAGGGGTACCAGGGCGAGAGCATGACGACCACCAACACGCATCCGTACCAGCGGGGGATCTCCTTTCGCATCATGCCGATCCCGCCCGTCGACGAGCATTGCGTGCCCGTCGAGGCGGGGCCGGCCACCTTCGTCATCGAGTCACGGCTGTTGACCAATGAGGTGCTGGGCTCACTTCCCGAGAGCTCCGTCGATGCCAGTGGCACCGTCTACGACGACTTCGGCGCAACCGTGCACGTTTGTGACGCAGCCGACTCGGTCGAATACCTCCGGTTCGACTGCTTCGAGAGCGAGCCGCACTACCACTACATCAATCCGAGCGAGGGCGAGAACCTCATCTGCCGGATCGACGAGGTCGCCGAAGGTGACCCCATCGCTTGGACGGTCGGTCGGCTGAGGGACAGGTTGCCCGAGATGCTCGATCTAGCCGGCGCTCACCAACTGTCGGCCAGGGTCCGGGAACACCAGGACCAGGTGGCACCGGCTATCGAGCGGGTCGCCGAGCTCCTCCGCCAGGCGCAAACCACGGCCGCGGCCATGAAGCTGGCCGCTGACAAGGCCGCAGCTTCCCGCTGAGGCAGATCCGCCGACGACGGTGCGGCGGCAGATCCGCCGACGGCGGTGCGGCGCTTTATCCCTCTGCGGCCTCGTTCACGCTGAAGCCGTCCACCGTCGGCTCCCGGGCGAAGACCTCTCGCACGAGCGGCAGGAACGTGTCCAACGGGAGCACGTCGTAGTCGGGGTCGAACGAACGCTGGTCCCACGCCGCGCAGAAGTGCTCGGCGCTGTCGAAGAACGGGCTGTCGCGATAACGCTCTCTCGCGTCCCGGTCGCCACCCATCTTGTGCCAGTAGTGGTAGCCCTGGAACACGCCGTGATGGCGCACCACCCACGTCGCCTCCTCATCCAGATAGGGCTGGAGAATGGTACCGGCCAGGTCGGCGTGGTTGGCCGGTGACAGCCCTTCGCCGATGTCGTGAAGGAGCGCGGCCGCCACCAGGTCGGGACGGGCGTCGTCGCGGAGGGCGCGGGTGGCTGTCTGCAACGAGTGGTTGTACCGGTCGACCTGGTAGCCGAGCGTGGGGCCCCGCAGGCCCTCGAGGAGGTCGAGGACGTTGCCGAGGACCCGGTCCTGAAGAAAGGGGACGGCGGTGCCCATCACCAGGGCGATCTCCTCTTCGGTCGCCTCGTCCATGCTCGTGAATCGGACCTTGCCAGCGGTATCGGTCACGCTGCCCCCAAACGTCGCTGCTCTGACCTCACAACCTAGCCATGATTGGACCTTCCCCGGTCGTCAGTCCGACCGCCTCGGTGGAGCCACGCATCCGGCACGCCGACGGGCCGCCGATAGCGTTCCGGCCATGGAGCTGACCGAGGCGATCCGCCGGCGCCGGATGACCCGCAACTTCGCCAAACGCCCGCTGCCCGACGGCTTGGTGGACGCGATGCTGGCCGATGCCCTCCGGGCCCCCTCGGCCGGCAACAGCCAGGGGGCGGAGTTCGTCGTCCTCGAGGGAGCGGGCCAGACTGACCGGTTCTGGCTCGCCACCACCGACGAGGCATGGCGGCGGGGCTCTCGGCGCTACGAGGGTTTGCGGCGGGCCCCCGTCGTCGTGTTGGCCTACGCCGACCCCGAGCGGTATCGGAGCCGCTATTCCGAAGCGGACAAGGCGGGAGCAGCCGGCGCCGAGGTCACCTGGGTCGTCCCGTTCTGGTGGGTCGACGCGGCCTTCGCCACCATGGCCCTGCTGCTCAGAGCGGCCGATGAGGGGATCGGTGCCGCCTTTCTCGGGAATTTCCGGGGGGAGGCGGAGCTCAAGTCGGCCCTGGGCGTGCCGGAGCCGGCGGTGTGGCTGGGGGCAGTCCTGCTCGGCTACGCGGCGACGCCCGACCCTCCCTCGAGCTCGCTCACCCGAGGGAGGCGCCCGTTCGAGGAGTCGGTCCATCGGGGCCGGTGGTAACCAGGGATGCTCAGCCCAGCCACCGCCGGACCTTCTTGCGGTCGAGCGACGCCCACACCCCCCGCCACTGACGTCGGAGTCGGGTCTGCCGTTGCCGCTGGATGGCCACGAGCTGACCGGCGGAAAAGGCGATGGTCTGCGAGCCGGTCGCGGCCTCTCGCCGGAACCAGTCCTCGGCCGTCACGGCGTCGTGGTGGTCGCCCAGGACCGTCTGCAGTCCTTCGGCTGCGGCGGCCATCCGTCGGGCCGGCTTCCCGACGACGGGAGCGGCCGCCTCGGCCGCGTACCGGAGCTGCTTGGCCCGAATGCGGATCCGGTGCAATTGCGGATCGGTCGGGTGGTCACCGGCGGCACGAACGCTTCGGCGCAGCTTGCGCCAGGGGCGCCCGACCAGCTTGGGCAACACCTGGCGCGCCGGGTCGTCCGGGTGCAGGCCCGAGCCTCTGTGCTTTCCGGACCGGGCAGTGCCCAGGAACGGGGGCGATCCGGCCGACGCGTGCAACCGGTCGAGCAGGGTGAGGTAGCGGTCGCTGTCCAGGGCCTCGAGCAGGGTGGCATGCGCGGCCTCGCGGCGGCGGTCGAGCTCGAGGTGGATCTCGCCGAACGGCCGGGTGTCGGCGGGAGGGACCTGACTCATCTCTGTCTCCAGGTGGCCGGCCAGGACGTCGATGTCGCGTACCTGGCCCAGTGCATCGGCTATCCACTTCAGATCGGTCCGCGTGTGTGACAGCCAGACCGGGTCGAGCACCGGGGCGAGGGTCTTGAGGTCGGAGCGGAGCCGCCGCGTGGCCACACGGGTCTGGTGCACGGCGACGACGTCGTTCCCGCCCAGCCGCAGCTGGTAGTCGTGGTCGAGGATGCGCTCAAGGGCCGCTGCGATGGAGGCCTTCACCACGTCTGCGAGGAGAGCGTGGGACCCGAGCGGCGGCACCGGTCGATCGGCCAGAGTTCCCGGGTCCACCCCCAAGGCCTGGACCAGCTTCGGTCCCCGGTGGTCGATGGCCGCCCCGGCCCCGCCCAGTCGGTCCACGAGGGCGTCCACCACCGAGCCCTCACCGCCGGCCAGCTCGAACTCGACCTGTCGGAAACGGAGTCCGTCCTGGCTGCCCCCGTGCACGGCCACGATGTCGTCGTCGAGCTCGCCCAGTACGGTCCCGGCCGCGTCCTTCAACACCATGCGCTGCCGGGTCGTCTCCAGCTCGGCCACCGGCCCCAGGGTGGCGTGGCGGACGATGCCGCGTACCAGGCTCACGGCCTCGTCCGGGATGTCGGGCAGCCGGCCGGGCCAGGAGATCTCGCTGCGATCGAGCGTGGCCGTGGCCTGGCCGCTCGGGAGCTTGAGCGTCCACAGGTCCTCGCCCCCGGCAGTGCCGTCGCTGCGACGGCGAAGCGTGATCCCCCGCTGCAGCAGGCGAAGGTCAGGGGTGTCGAAGTAGGTCGCCACCAGCTCCAGAGTGGGCCGGCGATCGGTGACCACACCTTCCATGACCCCGGTCAGGTCCGGGAACTGGAAGCCCAGGCTGACATCGAGCTTCACCTCTTGTTCCAAGGATTCGGTGTACGAAGGCATCAAGGTCCTCCTACCCGGTCTTGACGGCGATGAACCGGGCCGGGCCTCCCGGATGGCCCTGGGATAGCGTGGGTTGGGCGGAACGACCATACCTGGGGGCTCGTCTTGGCTTATGACCTCGTCATTCGAAACGGCACCGTGGTGGACGGCTCGGGAGGACCGTCGTACCGGGCCGACGTGGCCGTCTCGGGCGACCGGATCGCCGAGATCGGCCGGATAACCGAGCGGGCCACGACGGAGATCGACGCCGAGGGCCACGCAGTGACGCCCGGGTTCGTCGACGGCCACACCCACATGGACGCCCAGGTCCTCTGGGACCCGCTCGGGAGCTCCTCGTGTTGGCACGGGGTCACCACGGTGGTCATGGGCAACTGCGGGTTCTCCCTGGCCCCGGTCCGGTCCGACGCCCGGGAGCTGGTCGTCCGGAATCTGGAACGGGCCGAGGACATCTCGCCGGCCGCCCTGGCCGCGGGAGTCGGATGGGGGTGGGAGACGTTCGCCGAGTACCTGGACGAGGTCGACCGTCAGCCCAAGGGCATCAACTACGCCGCCTACGTGGGCCACTCGGCCCTCCGGACCTGGGCCATGGGCGAGCGGGCCTTCGAGGAGGAGGCGGACGAGGACGACCTCGGGCGCATGGAGGTCGAGCTCGGGTCGGCCATGCGGGCCGGCGCCATAGGCCTGACCACGTCGCGCAGCCGCAACCACGCCACCTCGGACGATCGCCCAGTGGCCAGCAGGCTGGCCAGCTGGAACGAGGTGCAGCGCCTCGTCGAGGTCCTCGCCCGGGAGCGGGCCGGTGTCTTCGAGCTGGCTCTCGAGGAGGCAGCCCGGTCCCAGGACCCCGAGCGCCGGGCCGAGGTCCTGCAGCGCCTCCGCCGCCTGGCCCTCGACACCGGGGTGCCGGTCAGCTTCGGGGTGGTCGCCGGGTACGACGACCACCTGCTCCAGCTCATCGACGACGTGGCCGAGGCCGGGGGCACCATGTTCGGCCAGAGCCACTGCCGGGGGATTGCCACCCTCCTCTCGTTCCGGACCCGGCTGCCCT
Source organism: Acidimicrobiales bacterium (assembly GCA_036521415.1). GTDB lineage: Bacteria > Actinomycetota > Acidimicrobiia > Acidimicrobiales > RAAP-2 > DASXMT01. Next base: position 36,815 of record DATDHU010000003.1, on the reverse strand, counting down.
TCGACCGGCTGCCCGAGTGGCGGGAGGTCCGGGCGCGGCCGGCCGACGAGCAATTGGCCGCGTTGGCTGACCCGTCCGTCCGGGCCCGCCTGGTGCACGCGGCTGAGCACGGCGACTACGGGCGGTCGATCGGGGCCGAGGCCCGTCGCCCCGACTTCGACCACATGTACGTCATGGACGCAGCTGTCCCCCCGCACGCAACGGTGGCTGAGGTGGCTGCGGCTCGCGGGGTGGCGCCCGTCGAGGCCATGATCGATCTCGCCGTCGCCAGCGGCCTCGAGCAGCTGTTCATCCAGCCGATCACCCCCGAGGACCCCGACGTGATCCTCCCCTTCCTGCGCCACCAGGGTTCGGTGATGACGTTCTCGGACTCGGGCGCGCACGTCAGCCAGATCATGGACAGCTCCATCCAGACCCACTTGTTGGCCTTTTGGGTTCGGCAGCGCCAGGAGCTCGCCCTGGAAGAGGCCGTCCGCATGTTGACCAGCGCCACGGCCGACGCCTGGGGGTTCACCGATCGGGGCCGGCTGCGGGCGGGCATGGCTGCCGACCTGAACGTGTTCGACCCCGACACCGTGGCGCCCTCGATGCCCGAAGTCGTCACCGACCTGCCCGGTGGGGCCCGGCGGCTGCGCCAGGGGGCAACCGGGTTCAAGGCCACCATCGTGGCCGGCCAGGTCGTCCTGGCCGACGGGGAGTCCACCGGTGCCTTCCCCGGCCGGTTGCTGCGGGACGGTTCCCGGCACGACCGCACCGGACGGGACGGTTCCCGGCACGACCGCACCGGACGGGATGCTTCCCGGCGGCTACCGGCCTGAATGAACCAGCTCGGTCCGGACGGCTTCGACCCGGCCGCCGTCAGCTCGCTTTCCTCGGCTGCCCTCGAACAGGCCGAGCGACTGGGATGCACCCACGCCGACATCCGGGTCGAAAGGATCCGATCCCAATCGGTGCGGCTGCGCGACGCCCGGCTCGAGTCGGCGGCTGACGACACCGAGATCGGCGTAGGCGTCCGGGTCGTCCATGGCGGTGCCATCGGCTTCGCCGCCACCGTCGAGGTGACCCCCGAGGCGGCGGTGCGACTGGTCGACCAGGCGGTCGATGCCGCCCGCACGACCGCGTTGGCCGCTCGCATGCCGGTGGAGCTGGCCCCCGAGCCCACCCACGGCTCCGTCGCGTGGTCCTCGCCCTATCGGGTCGATCCGGTAGACGTCCTCCTGGCCGACAAGGTCGCATTGTTCGAGGACTGGAGCACCCGCCTGCTCGCCTCCCCGTCCATCGACCACGTCACCGCCTCGATGCTCGGTGTCAGTGAGACCAAGCACTATGCCGACCTGTCGGGGACCGAGGCCACCCAGCACCGGGTGCGCCTGCACCCGGTGGTCGAGGCCCTGGCACTCGGAGACGGGGGTGACGGATTCGAGACCATGCGGACCCTGGCCCCGCCGGTCGGTCGGGGCTGGGAGTACGTCGAAGGCGTCGGTTGGGACTGGGGGGCCGAGCTCGAGGCCATCCCCGAGCTCCTGGCCGAGAAGCTGCGCGCTCCTTCGGTCGAAGCTGGCCGATTCGACCTGGTGATCGACCCCACCAACCTGTGGCTCACCATCCACGAGTCCATCGGTCACGCCACCGAGCTCGACCGGGCCATGGGCTACGAGGCCGCCTACGCCGGCACGTCGTTCGCTACCTTCGACAAGCTCGGGACGCTCCGCTACGGCTCCGAGATCATGCACGTGACCGGGGACCGCACCGTCGAGCACGGCTTGGCTACGGTGGCCATCGACGACGAGGGCGTTGCCGGGCAGTCCTTCGACCTCGTCCGTGACGGCGTCCTGGTCGGCTACCAGCTCGACCGGTCCATCGCCCGCTCGAGTGGCCTCGGGCGCTCCAACGGCTGTGCGTTCGCCGACTCCCCCCTTCACACCCCCATCCAGCGGATGGCCAACGTGTCACTCCAGCCCGCGCCGGACCGAGGGCCGAGCACCGAGGCGCTGATCGACGGGGTGGAGCAGGGCATCTACATCATGGGCGACAAGAGCTGGTCCATCGACATGCAGCGGCACAATTTCCAGTTCACGGGGCAGCGCTTCTACCGGATCGAAAGCGGCCGGATCACCGGGCAGCTCCGCGACGTTGCCTACCAGGCCAGCACGACGGAGTTCTGGGGAGCGATGGAAGCGGTGGGCGGGACCGACACCTACCGCCTGGGCGGGGCCTTCAACTGCGGTAAGGGCCAACCGGGCCAGGTGGCACCGGTCAGCCACGGGTGTCCCTCGGCTCTGATCCGCGACGTCTCGGTGTTGAACACACGAGAGGAGTCCGGGCGATGAGCCCTGGGGCCGGTGGGCGCGGCGGCGCCTCGGGTCTCCCGCCGGCCCACGACGTGATTGACCGGGCACTGGAGAAGGCCGGTGGCGACTGCGCGGTCATCGTGGAGGAGACGAGCGAGGCCGAAGTGCGCTTCGCCAACAACACCACCACCACCAACGGGTTGCGCCGGGATCGCCGTGTGACCGTGATCAGCTTCCGGGAGACCGACGGTGGCGTGGCCGCCGGCATCGGCCGGCGCGGGGGCGACGTCGACGTGGCCGACCTGGTGGCGGCGTCGGAACGTGACGCTGCCGGTTCGCCGGCCGCCGAGGACGCCGAATCGCTGGTGGAGCCGGGACTCGCCCCGGGAGCCGAGCACTTCGACCATGGACCGGCCGAGACCGACCTGAGGGTGCTGCGCGACGTGCTCGCCGGCCTCGGTGGTGCCTTCGCCCGCGCCGGGTCAGCCGGGCGGGTCCTGGCCGGGTTCGCCCAGCACACCGTCGAGACCACGTACCTCGGCACCTCGACGGGCTTACGACGGCGTCACGCCCAACCCACCGGCGCGCTGCACCTGGTAGGTCGCAGCGACGGCGGGGCCAACTCGGCCTGGGTCGGAGCGGGCACCGCCGATTTCTCCGACGTGACGATCGACCAGCTCGAGGAACGGCTGGTGGGCCGCCTGGCCTGGGGGGCCCGCCGGGTCGAGCTCGATGCTGGTCGCTACGAGGTCGTCGTTCCTCCAGACGCCGTGGCCGACCTGATGATCGGGCTGGTTGGGTCGGCCAGCGGCCAGGAGGCCGAGGACGGTCGCACCGTTTTCTCTGCGCCCGGTGGCCGCACCAAGCTGGGCGAGTCGCTGTCCTCCCTCCCCTTTCAACTGCGCAGCGACCCCGAGGAGCCGGGTCTCACCTGTTCGCCATTCGTGGTTGCTCCTGCCTCGAGTGCCGACTCGTCGGTCTTCGACAACGGCCTACCGCTGTCGCTCACCCACTGGGTCGAAGGCGGCCATCTGGCCCGGCTGCGGTACCACCGGGCCGGCGCGGCGCGATCGGGTCAGGCGGTGACGCCGGCCATCGACAACCTAGTCCTCGAACTACCCGGGGCCGCCGGGTCGGTAGAGGATCTGGTGGCCAGGACGGAACGAGGGCTGTTGCTCACGTGCCTCTGGTACATCCGGGAGGTCGACCCGGCCACGTTGTTGCTGACCGGACTGACCCGCGACGGGGTGTACCTGGTCGAGGACGGCTCGGTGGTGGGCGCAGTCAACAACTTCCGCTTCAACGAGAGCCCGGTAGACCTGCTGGGCCGGGTGACCGAGGCCGGCGCAACCGTGCGGGCGCTCGGACGCGAGTTCGGTGAATGGGCCAACCGGACCGCCATGCCCCCGGTCCGGGTGCCCGACTTCAACATGAGCTCGGTGAGCCCGGCCAGCTGAGGCAGTCGCCGAGTTAGGTGCGCAGCGAGGTGCTGGGCAAGGTCGACCGGGCACGGTGGCGGCGTTAGCTCACCTGCCATCGGAGGCGCCCATGTCCACATCGACCGCCGGCATCTCGTCGACCGCCGGCATCCCATCGACCACAGACGTCGTTCCCCCGCGACCGCGACCGGCCCAGTACCCGGCGGCGACGCTCCGGGTGGTCCCTTGGTCGGATCCCGTTGCCGACCCGCTCGGCGTCCACCCCTGTTCCCGTTACGTGGAGCAGTACTGGCTGGGCATCCTGGGCCCGTCGACCACCTGGCTGCTCCGCCGGGTGAGCTACGGGCTCGAGGCCCATGCCGAGGGGTTCGTCCTCGATCTAGCCGACACGGCACACGCGTTGGGGCTCGGCGACCGGATGGGAAAGAACTCCCCGTTCCGTCGCGCCCTGCACCGGCTGACCAAGTTCGAGCTGGCTCGGCCCCACGGGCCCGACGAGCTCGCCGTGCGGACCCGCATTCCACCACTCCCACTGCGACACGTGCAGCGACTGGCCCCGTCGCTCCAAGAGAGCCACCGGGAGTGGCAAGCCAACCAGCGACTCGCGCCCTTCGAGCAGATGCGCCGGCGAGCACGGCGGATCGCCATCGGGCTGGCCACATCGGGCCACGGGGAAGCAGACATCGAACGCCGGCTCTGCCGCTGGCAGTTCCACCCGGCTCTGGCATTCGAATCGGCACGGTGGGCGATGCATCCAGACGTGCCCGGGACCGCTACCGGGAGTGCTCCCTCGTCCACCGACAGCGAGACGATTAACCGGTGAGTGGCTATCGCCCACCGCCGGCCGGTGCTCGACCAAACTGGCTCCGTAGCAACATCGCCGGGGGCCGGCGCGCATTCCCCGTTGGTCGACCCATCAAGGGGTGATGCACCGAGGGACGACACCGGGAGGGATGCAGCATGACCAGGCAGGGTCAGGACCACGAGCCGTGGTTGGCGCTCCGTACATCCGACGGACAACCGGAACTGGGTCGACCGGGACAGCCCGGGCAGATCGAGCCGGTGGCGCCATCGAATCCGATCTGGGCGACACCCAACAGCGAGGAGCCATGGGTAGCCGACGTACGAACGGCGTGGGAGGCGAGCCTGGAGCAACAGGACGAACTTCGCGCCTCCTATCCCGGTGGCAAGGACGAGTTCTTCGCCCGGCTGTGGGACGAGCCCTCACGCTCGGACCTCCAGAGGTTCGGTCCTCTCTGCGGCGTATCGCTCCATGGTCGCTCGACGAGGTCGTTCGCCCCCGATGCCGACGCCAGCCCACAAGACGTCGTCGAGGGCCTCCGGATGGGCATCCTCTCTCCGCACCTCGTGTCGGCTGACGTCGTGGCCGGCGTGGTCAGGCAGCTGCCCCGGGACCTGTGGCTGCGTGGCGATTGGGAGGACATCGTCGATCAGCACGGCGAATGGGCATTGGATCTGGCCGAGCGGGTCGGGGCCATCGAGGCGCACCGAGGCGAGAACAGGCTCCGACGAGCCATCATCACCGAGGACTCCGGCAGCATGGCGCCGCCGGTGGACTGGCTCATCGAGGACATGTTCGTCGCCGGCGACCTCGTCGCCGTCACCGGCCGGAGATCGGCGGGCACGAGCGCGCTGGCCGCCGTCGATCTGGCGTGCTGTGTGGCCACCGGGGAACCCTGGCTGGGCCACAGGGTCGAGCCGGGACGCGTCATCGTCTTCGTCGCCGAGGGTTCGAGCGTCGCCTACCAGGCCGGAGTGCGGGCCTGGCGGGCCGAGCACCCCGATGCCGGCGACCCGTGGAGCAATCTCATGCCGGTTGTGGAACGGATCAGCCTCGTCGAGCAGGTGACGGTGAGCCCGGACACCGTGAACCTGGACAGTGTGCACCCGGACAGCGTGCATACAGGGATGGCAAGCACGGGCAACTCCGACGGGGACATGGAGACCTACGGGACGCGGCCGACCGCCGGCTCGACCGACCTTCGGCACGCGCTCGAGCTGATCGGTGAGGAAGAGCCAGCGCTGGTCGTCATCGACGACCTGCTCGCATGCATGGACGGCCGCTCGGGCATGTCGCCGGCCGACGTCTCCTCCGTGTTGTCGGCCATGCAGCACATGGCTGAGGTCGCCGGCAGCACGGTGGCGATGGTTCGCCACACCGAATACGACGGCGTCACGTCAGAAGGCCTGGCGCACTTCGATGACTGCTTGGGTGCCATCGCCCACGTCAAGACCCGCACCAACAGTACCGAGCGGTTCGTCGAGTGCTACAAGCCCTCCCTCCTGGGCCGCGACTGGCCGACGGTGAAGCTGCGCCTGGTCCCGAGGGGGGGTGGCCTGGTCTTCGTGCCTATTGCCGCGTCGGACACCGACGCCATCCACGACTCGCTCGACGCCCTGCGGACGCCCGCCGGCAAGAACGCCATCCTCGAGCAGGCCAAGGAGCTGGGGTTCCGACTCGACCGAAATCGCGCCCTCCGCCTGATCGACGAGCTGGCCGACGACCCCGATGACCGGGTGGCCAGGGACGGCATCATGTACTACCTGGAGGGCTCCGGCTAGCGGTTCACCGGCAGCTAGCGGTTCACGGGCCCGGGCGAATGGTCCCAACGGTCACCCAGTGACCTCGTTCAGGTCGAAGATCGGCGATCGACCGCGGAGCGTTACCACCCCCGGCTCAAGTCCGTCGACAGGCGAGACGCCGATATGGCGTAGCGGGAAGCCCGTTGGTTTCGGTTTGCCCACGTCTCGGCGAAAAGACATCAATGGCAGCCCGGTTAGGCGCCCCTAATTCGCCGAGACACGGGCAGAACAAAAACCGGCCAGGGCCTGACCCGCACTGGTCGACCTAGTTCATGGCGGTTTGTCTCGTCTTCGATCCTCACGGACAGTGAGGCACGAAGGCGTTGACGGTCAGCCTCTCAGTCCCCCGAACGGACCAAGGATTGGGCAAACGCGTGCGACGACAGCAATGCAACCAGGGTGCGGACGCCAAAACCGGTGCCGCCCTTGGTCAGGTAGCGGGCATCCTCGTCGGAACGGGCCGGTCCGGCGATGTCCAGGTGGGCCCAGGGCACGTCCCCGACGAACTCGCGCAGCAACAAAGCGGCAGCGATCGAGCCGGCCTGCCCCGCTCGGCCGATGTTCTTCATGTCCGCCACCTCGGAGTCGATATGGCTGCGGTACTCGTCGGGGAGCGGCAGGGGCCACAGCGACTCGCCGGCCCGCTCCGACGCGCTCCGCAGCTCGGCCTGCAACCCGTCATCGTTCCCGAGCAGTCCGGCTATCCCGTTCCCCAGGGCCACCACTGCCGCGCCGGTCAGCGTGGCCAGGTCGATGATGGCGTCGGGCTCCAGCTCGGCGGCCAACGACAGGGCGTCCGCCAGCACCAGGCGTCCCTCGGCGTCGGTGTTGAGGACCTCGATGGTCTTGCCATTGCGGGCGGTGAGGACGTCCCCGGGCTTGATGGCCCGCCCTCCCGGCATGTTCTCGGTCATCGGAGCCAGCGCGGTGACCCGGATGGGGACGCCGCGCACGGCAGCCGCATCGAAGGCGGCCAGCACGGCGGCAGCACCGCCCATGTCGGTCTTCATGGTCTCCATGCCGCCAGCCGACTTCAGGGACAGGCCCCCGGAATCGAAGGTGATGCCCTTGCCCACCAGGACAACGTGTGGGATTCGGCCGTGGACTTCCACCGGCTCCGCCGGCGTGTACTGGGCCTTGACCAGGCGCGGGGGCTCAACCGACCCTCGGGCCACGCCGAGGAGCCCGCCCAGGCGCTCGGCCACGATCCGGTCCTCGTCCCACACCTCAACCGTCACCCCGGGCCTGGCGCTCAGCCGGTCCGACACGATCTCGGCCAGCTTGCTCGGGGTCAGCGAGCTCGGAGGTTCGTTGACCAGGTCACGGGCGAACGACACGGCTGCGGCCAGGTCGCCCCCTCGCCGGGCTCCGTCCGCCACCGCCTTGGCCTGGGCATCGTCGATCACGGCCAGGACCAGGCGGTCGAGCCGAGGATGGTTGTCCACGGTCCGGTAGGCGTCGAAGCGATAGGCGGCCAGTGTGCCCCCCTCGGCCAGGGCAGCCGCCACCACCGCGCTATCCAGGACGAGTCCGGCCGGGATCACCACCGCTCCGGCGCCGCCCTCACCTGTCGCCCTGATGAAGGCGGCGGCACTTCGCCTGATCGTCTCGACCTCGTCGTCGCCCGGGTCGGGCTTTCGAGCTCCCCAGCCCAGCAGCACCGTCTCCGGCGTGCCCGGCTCGGTCCGCAGCACCAGCGACTGGCCCACCTTGCCAGTGAAGCCCTGGCGTTTCAGCCACGCCGCGTCCAGGTCGGCAGGCACCGGAGCGCCTCCGATCGACTCGGGGAGGCCCGGGGCCACTTCGGGGCCGTCGCCGCCGATGAACACCGGAATGCCCACCGCCGCCAGGCCCGTCTCCAATTCCGACGACGGAGCGGTCTCGATCTGCAGCATGCTCACCCTTCTTCGCTGTCTTCTTGTGTCGATAGTTCTCGTGCCGGTGGTTCTTGTGCGGGTAGTTCGTGAGCCACCGACTGCGCTGACCCGGCTGACCCGGCTGACCCGGCTGACCCGGCTGACCCCACTGACGCAGCCGACGCACCCAAGGAACCACCGCGGCGCTCGGGACGGTCGCCCCGGGCCAGGACGTGCTCATCGCCCTCGGTCCACCGGGCCATCGCCCAGAGGAGGTCCGACAGCCGATTGAGGTAGCGCCCGACCCATGATCCTTCTACCAGGTCGGACACGACGAGTCGTTCGGCTCGCCGGACAACGGTACGGGACACATCCAGTGCGGCCGAGACGCGGTTGGCCCCCGGGACGACGAACTCGGCCGGCATCTCGAACCGGTCGATCAGATCGTCGATGCGTGTTTCGAGTGCAGTCACCATCTCCTCGGTGACCAGGGTGGTCCCCGGCGTGAGCTTGGACCGCTTGGAAGCATCGGTCGCCACCTCGGCCATGAGCACGTAGAGATCGCGCTCCAAGTGGACGAGCAGGGTGTCGAGCTCGGACTCGGGCACGGCTTCGGCCCGGGCCAGGCCCAGCATCGCCTGAGCCTCGTCGACGGCCCCATTGACCTGCATGACCGTCGAATCCTTGGCGACCCGCCCGCCGTAGAGGAGCCCGGTGGTGCCGTCGTCACCGGTCTTGGTGTAGATCCTCACCATGGCGCGCTCGGGGCACGGCGGGCTGGGCAGGGCGAGGTCATCAGCGCCGATGCTATCGACGAACGCCGGAGCCGAACCGCCGAGCGTCACGGCTGGTGCGCGGGCCGGCGTATCCGGGCGCCCGGACGCGGTGCGACCGGGCAGCTCGGCCGGCGCCGCCCGGTAGCCTTGGTGGCCATGGCTGATGACCTGACCGCCGGATCCAGCTACCTGCGCGCCGTGCGTGAACGCGTGGTGATCTTCGATGGGGCCATGGGCACCAATCTGCAGCTGGCCAACCTGACAGCGGATGACTTCGGCGGCTCCGAGCTCGAAGGGTGCAACGAGCTCCTGGTCGTCACCCGTCCCGACGTCGTCGACCGGGTCCACCGCTCCTTCTTCGAGGTCGGGTGCGACGTGGTGGAGACCGACACGTTCGGCGCCTTCTCCACCGTGCTGGCCGAGTACGGGCTTTCCGACCGGGTCCGCGAGCTCAACCTGGCCGCCGCCCGCTTGGCCCGCGCCGCAGCCGACGACTTCTCCACCCCCGAGCGCCCCCGGTGGGTGGCCGGCAGCGTCGGCCCCGGCACCAAGTTCCCCACCCTCGGACAGATCAAGTACGCCGAGCTGCGTGATGCCTACGAAGAACAGGTGAGCGCCCTCTTGGAGGGGGGCGTCGACCTGATCGTGGTCGAGACGGTGTTCGACCTGCTCCAGGCCAAGGCGGCCATCAACGGCGCCCGACGGGCCATGGCCGCGGGGGGGCGCGCCGTGCCCATCCAGACCCAGGTGACCATCGAGCTGACCGGGACCATGCTCCCGGGCACCGAAATCGGGGCTGCCCTCTGCGCGCTCGAGGCCATGGACGTGGACCTCATCGGTCTCAACTGCGCGACCGGTCCGGCCGAGATGTTCGAGCCGCTGCGCCACCTCACCGGCCATGCCGGCATTCCCGTCACCTGCCTGCCCAATGCCGGGCTGCCGTCGGTGGTGGACGGGGCCATGCACTACGACCTCACCGCTGACCAGCTGGCCGAGTTCCACCGCCAGTTCGTGAGCGAGCTGGGCGTCTCGGTCGTCGGCGGGTGCTGCGGGACGACGCCGGCCCACCTGGCCGCCGTGGTCGAGGCCTGCTCGGCGCTCACCCCCGGCGCCCGCTCGCCCCAGCCCGACCCGGGCGCGGCGTCCATCTATACCCAGGTGCCCTTCCACCAGGACACCTCGTTCCTGGTGGTCGGAGAGCGGACCAACGCCAACGGATCCAAGAAGTTCCGCGAAGCCATGCTCGACGAGGACTGGGACACGTGTGTGGCCATGGCCCGGGAGCAGGTGAAGGAAGGCTCGCACCTCATCGACGTCTGCGTGGACTACACGGGGGCCGACGGCGTGTCCGACATGGAGTCGATCGCCTCCCGGTTCGCCACCCAGTCCACGGCCCCGTTGATGGTGGACTCCACCGAAGCGCCCGTGGTGGAGACCGCCCTGTCGTGGATCGGCGGTCGCGCCGTCATTAACTCGGTGAACCTGGAGGACGGCGACGAGCCTGGGACCAGGCTGGACACCTTTCTCACCCTGGCCAAGGAGTTCGGTGCCGCCCTGGTGTGCACGTGCATCGACACCGAGGGCCAGGCGCGCACGGCGGACTGGAAGGTACGGGCGGCCACCGCCATCCACGACATCGCCACCCAGCGCTATGGGCTGCGCCCGTCCGACCTGCTGTTCGACGCCCTGGCCCTGCCCCTGTCGACCGGCATGGAGGAGAGCCGCAAGGACGGCATCGAGACGATCGAGGGCATCCGGCGCATCAAGGCCGAGCTGCCCGGGGTGTACACCATCCTCGGTCTGTCCAACGTCTCGTTCGGCTTGAACCCGGCGGCCCGCCAGGTCCTCAACTCAGTGTTCCTGCACGAGTGCGTCCAGGCCGGATTGGACGCGGCCATCGTTCATGCCTCCAAGATCCTCCCCTTGTCCAAGGTGGACGAGCGGGCCCGCGAGGTCTGCCTCGACCTCATCTACGACCGCCGTAAGGAGGGCTACGACCCTCTGAGCGAGCTCCTCGCCCTGTTCGAGGGCAAGTCGGCGGCCTCGGCGACCGTCCACGAGGACCGCAGCGACTGGACGGTCGACCAGCGTCTCGAGCACCGCATCGTCGACGGCGACCGCAACGGGATCGAAGCCGACCTGGACGAGGCCATGGCCGAGGGCCACACCCCGCTGACCATCGTGAACGACTTCCTGTTGGCCGGGATGAAGACGGTGGGCGAGCTCTTCGCCTCCGGCGAGATGCAGCTGCCCTTCGTCCTCGGGTCAGCCGAGACGATGAAGACGGCGGTGGCCTACCTCGAGCCCCACATGGAGAAGGTCGACCAAGGAGGCAAGGGCACCATCGTCTTGGCCACCGTGAAGGGCGACGTCCACGACATCGGGAAGAACCTGGTCGACATCATCCTCACCAACAACGGCTACACCGTGCACAACCTGGGCATCAAGGTGGGCATCGCCGACATGCTCCAGGCGCTGAGCGAGCACGAGGCCGACGCCATCGGCATGAGCGGCCTGCTGGTGAAGTCCACCCTCATCATGCGGGAGAACCTCGAGGAGCTGAACCGACGGGGCATGTCCGACGTGCCGGTGATCCTGGGGGGAGCCGCCCTCACCCGGACCTACGTCGAGCGGGATCTCCGGGGCGTGTACCAGGGACGCCTCTTTTACGGCAAGGACGCCTTCGAGGGGTTGCGGACGATGGACAGGCTGGTCGAGCTGTCCCGTTCAGGTGAGGACGACCCCGAATTCGGCCGCGCCCTGGGAGGCCGGGACCTGCCGCCGAGGAAGAGCGAGCAGCGGGCCGCCGCGGCCAAGGCGGCGGCCGAGCGGGGCGAGACGCTGCCGTCGAGGTCCCCGGAAGTGGCGACGGACAACCCGGTGTTCCCTCCCCCGTTCACCGGGAGCCGGGTGGCCAAGGGCATCGCCGTCGACGACATCGCCGGGTACATCAACGAGACGGCACTGTTCCGGAATCAGTGGGGATACCGACCCGAGAACGGCGAGGACGACTCGGCCTTCAAGGATCGGGTGCGCTCGCTGCTGCGGGACCGGATGGCCGAGGCCAAGGCCCAGCAGCTCCTGGTCCCCCAGGTGGCTTGGGGCCACTTCCCGGCCAATTCCGACGGCGACGACCTGGTCATCTTCAAGGACGAAGACAGGAACTCGGAGTGGATGCGTTACACGTTCCCGCGCCAGAACCAAGAACCGTGGCTGTGCATCAGCGACTTCTTCCGCAACGTCGACTCGGGCGAGGCGGACTGGGCCAGCTTCCAGGTGGTGACCATGGGGTCGCGCATCTCCGAGGAGACAGCCCGGCTGTTCGCAGCCGACGAGTACCAGAACTACCTGTACCTCCACGGGCTGGGCGTCGAGATGGCCGAAGCACTGGCCGAGTACTGGCACCATCGCATCCGCGAGGAGCTCGGGTTCGCCAACGAGGACGGCCCCTCGCTCACCGGTTTGTTCCGCCAGAAGTACCGCGGCGGTCGATACTCGTGGGGCTATCCAGCCTGCCCAGACCTGGAGGACAACGCCAAGGTCGTGGAGCTCCTGGGCGCCGACCGTATCGGCGTCGAGGTCAGTGAGGGCTTCCAGCTCCACCCCGAGCAGTCGACCACGGCCATCATCTGCCACCACCCCAAGGCCAAGTACTTCGTCGCCTGACCGACCGGGACCCGGGACCGGCGACGGACCGGGGCCGACCCGCCGGTCAAGGTCAGGGGTCAGGGGGTCAGGGGTTCGAGGTGTCAGGGTCCGCCGGGATCGGTCAGAGGGCGAGCGTCGCACCCCCGTCGACGACCAGGGCGGCCCCGTTCACGAAACGGGCCGGATCCGAGCACAGGAAGGTCACCACCTTGCCGAAGTCGGCCGGGTCGCCCATCGGTCCCCCGCCGTCGTTGCCCAGCTGGCGCATGCGCTCGGTGGCGTGCGGCCCCGGGCAGGCCAAGTTGAGGGTGATGCCGGTGCCGTCCGCGGCGAGGTCGTGAGCCGCAGTCTTGGCCCACGCCCACAGGCCGACCCGGGCCGTGTTGGACAGGGCCAGAGTCGGTATGGGCTGCACCACCGAGAACGAGGTGAGACAGCAGATACGGCCCCATCCGCGCTCGGCCATGACGGGCACGGCCGCCCGCACCAGGCGGACCGAGGTGAGCAGGTTGGCGTTGAGCGCGGCAACGAGGGAGACGTCGTCGACGTCGAGAGAGCGCCCGGGGGGAGGCCCGCCGGCGTTGGCCACCACGATGTCGAGCGAGCCGAAACGCTCGACGGCCAGGTCGACCAGACGGCCCGCGGCCTCGGGGTCGGTGACGTCGGCCGCCACCGTGGCCACCTCGACCCCGGCGGCCTCGAGCGTGGCCGCCGCCTCGGCCAGAGACTCCTCACCGCGGGCGGCCACGACCAGGCGAGCGCCTTCGGCGGCCAGCGCGTCGACCACGCCTCGCCCGAGCCCCCTCGATCCCGCGGTGACCAGCGCCACTCGTCCCTCGATGCCCAGGTCCATGCCCTACCCCTCGCTCGCCCGTCGTCGCTCGCCGTCTTCGCTCGCCCGTCTTCGTGGTGCTAACCGTCGACGACCATCAGCGAGTGGTCGACCGTGTTCAACGGGTCCGGGGCCCCCTCGTCGTCGATGACCACGATGTCCTCGAGCCGCCTGCCGAACCGGCCGGGCAGGTAGATCCCTGGCTCCACCGAGAAGGCATGGCCGGGTGCGAGCACCTCTCGGTTTCCGCTGACCAGGTAGGGGTCCTCGTGCGCCTCGATGCCGATCCCATGGCCGGTGCGGTGGATGAACTGCTCGCCGTAGCCGGCGTCGGCGATGATGCCGCGGGCCACTGCGTCCACGTGCTCGGCCGCCACTCCGGCACGCGCCGCGGCCACGGCCGCCTGTTGCGCCGATTGCAGGATCTCGTAGCACCGGGCCATCTCGGCCGACGGCTCCCCGGTCACGACCGTCCGGGTGATGTCCGAGCAGTAGCCGACGTCGCCATCCAGCGAGTAGCTGCCGCCGAAGTCGCACACGACGGTTTCTCCGTGCTGGATCACCCGCCCTCCGGCTTCGTGGTGCGGGCTGGCTGCGTTGGGCCCGCTGCCCACGATGGCGAAGTTGACCCGCTGATGGCCCTCGGCCACCAGCATGGAGCCGATGTCGGCCGACACGTCGGCCTCGGGCCTACCGGTCAGGGGGATCGCGCCTGACTGCAGGACAGTAGCCACGCGGTCGGCCGCGGCACCGGCGGCTCGCAAGGCGGCCACCTCGGACCGGTCCTTCACTGCCCGGACCGGCGAGGTGACCGAGGAAGCCACCTGCCAGGTGCGATCTGGGAGCCGCGCCTGGAGGGCGAGGAGCGACGTCGCCCAGGCCCGGTCGGAGATGGCCAGCCGGCGCCGCTGCTTCCCCCCGGGGCCGGACTCGAGCACCGAGACGGTGATGGCCACGGGGTCCTCGTCGTCGGACCACGGCCGGACGGCGAACAACTCGTCGGCCAAGGCCACCCGTGGAGCTTCGAGGCCAGGCACCACCAGCGTCGGGTCCCCGACCATTGGGAGGACGAGGACGGTCAGGCGCTCGAGCGGCATGGCCTCGTACCCGGTGAGCCAGGGCAGATCGGCCCCGTGGGACAAGAGAAGGGCGTCGGCCCCGATTGCCTCCATGCGTGTACGCACGCTGGCCATGCGCTCGGCCCGGCTGGCCCGCGCCACCTCGCCCAGCTCGGTCACGAGCCGGCGGGTACGGCTTCGGCCGGTACGGTTACCGGGGATCCGGGCCGCCGGCTGAGCGGCGGAACGGCGACCGCCGAGTCACGAGCCGGCGGGACGGCGACCGGCGAAGCCGCACCGGCGGCCTCTCGGGCGTGATAGCTCGACCGGGTCAGCGGCGATGCCTGCACGTGGGCGAATCCCATGCCCATCCCGGCCCCCTGCAGGGCGTCGAACTCCTCGGGGCGCCACCACCGGGCGACCGGCAGGTGGCCGGCGCTGGGCCGCAGGTACTGGCCGATGGTGACGATGTCGACGCCGACCGATCGCAGGTCGGCCAGGGTGGCGAGCACCTCGTCCTCGCGTTCGCCCATGCCCAGGATGAGGCCGGACTTCACCGTCAGCCCGGCGTCGGCCGCCCGGGCCAGCACGCTCAGGCTCCGGGCGTACCCGGCCGAGGGCCGGACGGCACGCTGGAGCCTCGCCACCGTCTCGATGTTGTGGTTGAGCACGTCGGGCCGGGCCGAGAAGATGGTCTGCAAGGAAGCACCGTCGCCTTTGCAGTCGGAGATGAGCACCTCGACGGCCGTGCCCGGGCGGGCCGACCGGATGGCCCCGATGGTCCGGGCAAAGGCGCCGGCGCCGCCGTCGGGCAGGTCGTCCCGGGCGACGCAGGTCACGACAGCATGGGCCAACCCCATCCTGGCCACCGCCCGGGCCACCCGGTCGGGCTCTTCGACGTCGAGCGGAAGCGGATGGCGGGTGTCGACCTGGCAGAAGCCACAGGCACGGGTGCACCGGGAACCGTTGATCATGAAGGTGGCCGTACCGTCGGCCCAGCACTCATAGATGTTCGGGCATCCTGCCTCCTCGCACACGGTGACCAGGTCGAGGTCGCGCAGGTCATGTCGCAGTTCCCGGTAGCCCGTGCCCATCGTCACCGGCACCCGCAGCCACGGCGGCTTCCGCTCGCGCAGCGGCAACCCGGCAGCCGGGTCCACGCCGGATCGGCGGAGGCGGCGGTCGAGGGCGCGCTCGCCGCTCGGCCGGTGCCCGAGGGTCACCGGCACGGGTTGGGGGGCCGGTTGAACCGGGCTCTGCTCCTCTGGGACCCGGCGTTCCTCTTGCGCTCCTCGTCGATCCGGGCTTCCCCGTTCGCCGGCCCCGGCCCCCGGCCCGTCGACCACCCGCTGGAAGTCGAGCAGTCCACCGGCCGGGACCCAGACCGCCGACGCGGCGACGACGGCATCCACCACCTCGGCCATGCCGGCGGCCACGCCCTCCGCCTCGAGCGAGGTCACGGCCTTGTCGGCGATCCCGCAGGGCACGATGTGCGAGAACATACCCAGGTCGACACCGACGTTGAGGGCGAAGCCGTGCATCGTCCGCCCCCGGGAGGCGCGTACCCCGATCGCGCAGATCTTCCGGGGGACGCCGGTGCCCCGGCCGCCCGGCCCGGTGTGGTCGATCCCCACCCACACGCCCGGGTAGCCGTCCAGCCGGCCGACGGTGGCCGCGGGAAGCCCCAGGGCCACCAGCGTCTCGATCACCACCTGTTCCACCCGGTGGACATGGGCGGGTCCGCTGGAGGGATCCCTCGGGACCGAAAGGATCGGGTACCCGACCAGCTGCCCGGGACCGTGATAGGTCACGTCCCCTCCCCGGTCGGTTCGCACCAGGTCGGCGCCCAACGAGGCCGGGTCGACGAGCACGTTGGCCGGGTCGGCACGGACCCCGAGGGTGTAGACGGGCGGGTGCTCGAGCAACAGGAGGTAGTCGTCCGCTGACCGCCGGCACAGGGCCCGCTGCAACGCCCAGGCCTCCCGGTAGGGGACGCGCCCCAACCAGCGGACTCGGAGCGGGGTGATCGTCACCGGGCCTAGAGCTCGCTCGCCCAGTCTCGTTCGACGAGGATCTCGGACATGCGGGCCAGGAAGCGGGCCACGTAGGCCCCGTCCACGGCTCGGTGGTCGAAGGTCATGGCCAACAGGCCCATCGAGTGGATGGCGATCGACTCGCTGCCGTCGGGCAGCTGCACCACCACCGGCTTCCGGGAGACCCCGTCGGTCGACAGGATGGCCACCTGGGGCTGGTTGATGATGGCTCCGGTCAGCAGGGTCCCGAACGGCCCAGCGTTGGTGATGGAGAAGGTGCCGCCACTGATGTCGTCGGCGCTCAGCTTCTTGGTCCGGGCCCGATCGGCCAGATCGCGGATCCTCCGAGCCATACCTCGGAGGGTGAGCTCCTCGGCATGGTGCACGACGGGCACGATCAAGCCCTCGTTGTCGAGATCGACGGCCACGCCCAGGTTCACGTCGTAGTGCACGATCAGGGCGTCCTCCCCCACCGACGAGTTGAGGTGTGGGTAGTCGCCGAGCGCTTCCACGGCCGCCCGGGCGGCGAACGGGAGATAGCTGAGGCTGAATCCCTCCTCGGACCTGAACCGATCGCCGTGGGCCCGGCGCACCTGCTCGACCCGCTCGTAGTCGGCCTCTTTCACCATGAGCGTGTGGGCCGACGTCGCCTTGGACCGGACCATGTGCTCGGCCGTCCTGCGCCGGATGTTGGTGAACGGGACGACCTCGTCGCGTCCGTCGGGGCGCAAGGGGGCCTGTGCCGCCACTGGGGGCGCCGGCTGCGACATGGGCGGCCCGGAAGTAGCGGCCTGCGCCGGGGCCGGCCGGGATGGGGCGGCCGGTGGTGGGGTCGGACGGGGAGGCGCCGCCGTGCGGGTGGCGATGATGGCCTCGACATCGTCCCGGGTGATCCGGTTGCCCAACCCGGTGCCGGTGACCTGCGAGGGGTCGATCCCGTTCTCGTTCATCAACTTCCGCACCACCGGCGACAGGACCTGCCCGTTCCCCGAGGACACCGGCGGCGCCTCGGCGGTCGTGGATACGGCCTGGGGCGCCGACGCGCTCGGCACGGTCTCGGGCGGTGCCGGCGCGCTGGGAGCGGACGCCGGGGCACTCGGTGCGGGCGCAGCCGCCGGCGGGGCCGGGGCGCTGGGTGCGGGCGTGGCCGGGGCGCTGGGTGCGGGTGGGGCCGGCGCAGGAGCCGGGCTCTCGGCCGGGGCAGGGGCTACCGTGGCGGCCGGTGCACCGGCCTCGCCGGCACCCTTGCCGTCGATGACGGCCAGCCGGACACCGACATCGACCGTGTCGCCCTCTTGCACGATGATCTCGGAGAGGACCCCCTCGGCCGGCGACGGCACCTCGGAGTCGACCTTGTCGGTGGACACCTCGAACAGGGGCTCGTCCCTCGCCACCTGCTCGCCCACGGCCTTCAACCATTTGGTCACCGTGCCCTCGGTCACCGTCTCGCCCAGCTGCGGCATGGTCACGTCAGGCAACGTGGAGCCCCCTTCCGGTCAGGGCCAGCACCGTCTCGCCGAATGTCTCCGACAACGAGGGGTGTGGCTGGATGAACTGCGCCACTTCGTCCGGTGTGGCCTCCCAATTGATCGCCAGGTACCCGGCGCCCAACTGCTCGGTGACCCACGGGCCGGCCATATGGACGCCCAGGATCGGCCCGGTACTTCCGTCCGGGCGCTTCTCGGCGATCACCTTGACCAAGCCCTCGGTGTCCCCGATGATCCGAGCGCGGCTGTTTCCACCCATTGGGTCCTTCTTCACCACGACGTCGATGCCGGCGGCCCTGGCCGCTGCTTCGGTATACCCGGCGAAGGCCACCTCGGGGTGGCAGTAGATGGCCCACGGCACCCGGTCGTAGGCGATTGGCGTCACCGGCTCGCCCAGGATGCTCTTGATCACCACGATGGCTTCGGCAAACCCCACGTGGGCCAGTTGCGGCGTACCGGCCACCAGGTCGCCCACAGCCCACACCCTGGGGGCGGCGGTGCGCATGTAGGGATCGGCCACCACGAAGCCCCGCTCGTCGAGTACCACCCCGGATCCCTCGCCGAGCAAGCCCTCGGTCCGCGGGGCACGGCCGACCGAGACGACGACGGCGTCCACCGGCAAGGTCTCGCCCTCCCCGTAGGAGATCACCGTGCCACCGCCGGTCGAATTGGGGCTGTGCCCGTGGATCTGCACGCCCACCTTCACGTCGATCCCCCGCTTGCGGAACGACCTCGACACCACGGCGGCCACGTCCTCGTCGCACCCGTTGAGGATGGCGGGCAGTGCCTCGAGGACGGTTACCTGGGACCCGAGGTCGGACAGCATGGATGCGAACTCGCAGCCGATGGCGCCCCCGCCGATCACGGCCACCGTCCCGGGGAGCTCCTTCAGATCCAGGACCTCGTCCGAGGTCATGACCAACGTACCCTCCACCTCGAAGTTCGGGATGGTCCGGGGGACCGAGCCGGCGGCCAGGATGATGTCGTTCCCGTGGATCTCGGTGGTGGAGCCGTCATTGCCGTCGATGCGGACGCGGTGGTCGGCCAGGAGGGTGCCGGTCCCGGCGAAGACGGTGATGCCCCGTCCCTTCATGAGGCCGGACAGACCCTTGAACAGCTGGTTGACCACCTTCTGCTTGCGGCCCTGACTTACGGCGAAGTCGACGATCGGTGCGCTGTGGGGACCGGCGCCGCTCGTCACCCCGAACTCGGCCGACCCGGCCACCGTCCGGAAGACCGAGGCCGTTTCCAGGAACTGCTTGGCCGGGATGCACCCTCGGTGCAGGCACGTGCCGCCGACCTTGTCGAACTCGATGACGGCAACCGACAGATCGGTCAGTGCCGCGTACAGGGCGGCCGCGTAACCCCCTGGCCCCCCGCCGATGACCACCACGTCAAAGGAAGTGGACGCGCCCTCTCCGGATGCCGATCCGCTCTTCCCCGATGCTGTGTGTTGCGCCGTCGCCTCGGGTGCCGTCGGAACCACCTCCGTAGTCTCTGCTGAACTGCACCAGACTAATGGCCCCGCCCATGCACGCTGCCCGCTCGCCGGGGGCCGCGCACCGGGTCAGAGGTCCGGGGGGACCGGGAGCGGCCGTCGGCCGGCGAAGCCCTCTTCGGCGAAGTGCCACCAGCCGAGCTCGTCCTCGTCGCGCTTCCAACACAGCAGGTAGACCACGCCCGATTCGGTGATAGCGGGAAAGTCGACGAGCCCGGTGTCGGCGTCCCGCAGGACGATCCCCTTCTCGGCCAGCTCGGCCAGGGCCGATTCGACATCGACGGGCGGTTCGCCACTTCCGGAGGCGGGGTCCGGCTCGATCCCGCGTTCGGGATCGTCCGAGTGCGGCCCGGATCCGTTCGAGACGACCGAGTGCCCGTTGGTGGCCGCCGCCTTGCTCTGGGAGGCGGCTGAAGCGATGACATCGATGAGGACCCTGAGGCGCGGCAGCTGGGCTCGGGCCTCGGCCTCGGTCCAGTACCTCATCGACGCAGCGTAGACCCCCGACAAGCGGCTCCCCGGTTCGAGCACTGCTCGGTCGTCGGGCTCTCCGGCCTGGGCGCCGTGCTCCGTGGGCGCCCGGGTAGGCGTGCTACTTGGGCGGCATCCTGATGCCGCCGTCCAGCCGGATGACCTCGGCGTTGAGATAACTGTTCTGGGCGATGTGGGCGATCAGCTCGCCATATTGAACCGGTTGGCCGAGGCGCTTGGGGAAGAGCACCGACTGGCCGAGGACGTCGCGCTGCTCCTCGGGCAACATGGACAGGAGCGGGGTGTCGAACAGCCCCGGGGCGATGGCCAGGACCCGGATGCCCACGACCGAAAGGTCTCGCGCCGCCGGCAGGGTCATCCCCACCACCGCCCCCTTGGAGGCCGAGTAGGCCAGTTGGCCGATCTGACCGTCGAACGCGGCCACCGACGCCGTGTTGACGATGACGCCGCGCTCGCCGTCGGTCCCGGGCTCGGTCTGGGCGATGGCCGAGGCCGCCCTCGTCATCACATTGAACGTGCCGATGACGTTCAGGTTCTGGATGAACTGGAAAGCGCTCAGGTCGTGGGGCGAGCCGTCCCGGTTGATGACTCGGCCGACCCAACCGGTCCCGGCGCAGTTCACCGCCATGCGGAGGGTGCCCCCCTCGGCCGCCTGGTCGATCGCCCGCTGGCAGTCCTCGGGGTTGGTGACGTCGCCGGCGACGTAGTTGGTGTCGCCCCCGACCTCTTTGGCCACTTCCGCCGCCCCTTGCTCGTTGCGGTCGAAGATCGTGACCCGGGCGCCCTCGGCGGCGAGCTTCCTGACCGAGGCCTCGCCGAGGCCCGATGCGCCACCGGTGACGATTGCTGAGCTTTCCTTGATCTCCATCCGAGCAGATTACGGGGAGCAGGAGGGCAGCGCCAAGGCTCGCCTCCTGGCGAAGTGCCAAGGCTCGCCTCCTGGCGAAGTGCCAAAGCTCGCCTCCTGGCGAAGTGCCAAGGCTCGCCTGCTGGCGAAGTGCCAAGGCTCGCCTATTGGCGATCGGCGGCCTCGGTGGCCAGGCGGTCGACCAGATCGTTCATCTTGTCGCCCGAGTGGCCCTTCACCCACGAGAAGGTGACGGGGCGGCCGTCATCGATGGCCAGCGTCAACAACGACTCCCACAGGTCGCGGTTGGCCACCGGCTTGCCCTGGGAGTTACGCCAGTTACGGCGGCGCCAACCGACCCACCACTTCTGGCGGAAGCAGTTCACCACGTAAGTCGAGTCGCTCACCACGTGCACTGGGCCGGGCAGGGCCCGCAGGGCCTCGATCACGGCACGGACCTCCATGCGCTGGTTGGTGGTGTGCGGCTCGCTGCCGCTGGCGGAGGGTCCGCCGTCGACAGCCCAGGCCCAGCCACCCGGGCCCGGGTTCCCCCGGCAGGCACCGTCGGTGTACACCTCGGTCACCGGGCCCTCATGGGGCGCAGGGCCCGGATCGGGCGCTGTGGCCGGTTCCTCTTCGAGTAGGGATCCCTGCGACGGGTCGGCCACGGTCGTGCGTCGGGTCATCGGACAAGCATGCCCGCTCCACCCCCCGGGGGGCGGTCATGATGCCGGGCTCGGGGACGACCACGGGACCGGGCCCGAGGGATTCGGGCCTCGGTGACCCGGTCTTGTTACCCATTGTTCACCTGGATGAGATTTCAATTGTCTCCACCGGAGTGGGAACATAAGAGATGTGCTCTTCGACGGCGTAAGCCACCAACTGCCCGACAATGATGCCGGCGAGACCGCCGAGTGGTTGGAGGCCTTCGACGACGTGGTCGAGACCTACGGCCGGAACCGGGCCCGTTACCTGTTGATGCGGCTCCTGGAGCGGGCCCGCGAGCAAGCTGTCGAGTTCCCGGTGACCGTCTCCACCCCCTACGTCAACACCATCCCCACCGATCAGGAGCCGGAGTTCCCCGGTGACGAATACCTCGAGCGCCGGATCCGGGCGTTCATCCGTTGGAATGCCGCCGTCATGGTGACGCGGGCCAACGCCCGGTCGGACGCCATCGGCGGCCACCTCTCCACCTATGCCAGCTCGGCTGCCCTCTACGAGGTCGGGTTCAACCACTTCTTCCGGGGCAAGGACGGCGGCACCGCCGGGGATCAGGTGTTCTTCCAGGGCCACGCCTCGCCCGGGATCTACGCCCGGGCGTTCGTGGAGGGGCGGCTGACCGAGCGCCAGCTGGACAACTTCCGCTTCGAGGTGAACGCCGAGGACGATTCGGTCGTGGGCACCGACGCCGACGGCCGGGTAGCCAGCCACGGACTGTCCTCCTACCCGCACCCCCGGCTGATGCCCGACTTCTGGGAGTTCCCGACGGTGTCGATGGGCCTCGGCCCGCTGAACGCCATCGGGCAGGCCCACGTCAACCGCTACCTCCAGGCCCGCGACATCGTGGACACGTCGGGCAGCCGGGTGTGGTGCTTCGTCGGGGACGGCGAGTTCGATGAGCCCGAGACCGTCGGAGGCCTGGGGGTCGCCGGCCGGGAGCACCTGGACAACCTGACCTTCGTGGTCAACTGCAACCTCCAGCGTCTCGACGGCCCGGTTCGGGGCAACGGCAAGGTGATCCAGGAGTTCGAGGCCCTGTTTCGGGGAGCGGGCTGGAACGTCATCAAGGTGGTCTGGGGGCGCACCTGGGACGAGCTGTTGGCCAAGGACGTCGACGGCGTCCTGCTCAACAAGATGAACTCCACCGTGGACGGCGAGTTCCAGAAGTACGCTGTCGAGTCGGGGGCCTACATCCGGGATCACTTCTTCGGCCCCGATCCCCGGCTGCGGGCACTGGTCGAGCACCTGTCCGACGAGGAGCTCCAAGCCCTTCCCCGCGGCGGTCACGACTACCGCAAGCTCTACGCCGCCTACAAGGCGGCCACCGAGCACGTCGGCGCGCCGACCGCCATCCTGGCCAAGACGGTCAAAGGATGGACGCTCGGTCCTGAGATCGAGGCCCGCAACGCCACCCATCAGATCAAGAAGATGACCAAGGCGCAGCTTCATGCCCTCCGGGACCGCCTGTTCCTCAACGAGGAGATCCCCGACGGGGCCCTCGACGCCGACCTCCCCCCGTATTACCGCCCCGAGCCCGGCTCCGCCGTCGCCCAGTACATGGCGGCCCGGCGGCGTGCCCTCGGTGGTTCCCTGCCCCGGCGGGTGGTCCGCCCCAGGGTCCTCGACGCACCGGCCGAGGCGACCTTCCGTGATCTGCTCGGAGGATCGGGCACCCAGGCCGCCTCCACCACCATGGCCTTCTCCCGCCTGCTGCGAAACCTGATCCGGGATCCCTCGATCGGGTCCCGGATCGTGCCCATCGTGCCCGACGAGGCCCGCACCTTCGGGCTGGAGTCGATCATCAGCGAGGTGCGGATCTACGCACCCGAGGGACAGCGCTATACCCCGGTGGACGCCGGGCTCGCCCTCAACTACGCCGAGAGCGAGTCGGGGCAGGTCCTCCAGGAGGGGATCACCGAGGCGGGGGCCGCCGCCGCCTTTACCGCCGCGGCCACCTCGTACTCCACCTGGGGCGAGCCGCTGATCCCCTGCTACCTCTTCTATTCGATGTTCGGCTTCCAGCGGGTGGGCGACCTGCTCTGGGCCCTCGGTGACATGCGCGGGCGCGGCTTCCTGCTCGGCTGCACGGCCGGACGCACCACCTTGAACGGCGAGGGCCTGCAGCACCAGGACGGCCACTCGCTGCTCCTGGCCTCCGTCGTGCCCAGCGTGTCGGCCTACGACCCGGCCTTCGCCTACGAGGTGGCGACCATCATGGAGGACGGGATCAGGCGGATCACCGGTCCGGAACCGGAGGACCGGTACTGGTACCTCACGCTCTACAACGAGAACTACCCGATGCCCGCACTCCCCACCGACGCCGCTGAGGCCGAGCGCGTACGGCTCGGGACCGTCCAGGGCCTGTACCGGTTCACCGAGGCGCCGGATGTGGCCGGCGGGCACCGGGCCACCATCCTGTTCTCCGGTTCGGCCTGGAAGGCGGCGATCGAGGCCCGGGACCTGCTGGCCGCAGACTGGGGGGTTGCGGCCGATACCTGGTCGGCCACCTCGTACAAGGCCCTGCGCGAGGACGCCCTCTCGGTGGACCGGTGGAACCGGTTGCATCCCGGCTCGGAGCGACGGGTGCCCCTGGTGACCGAGTCGCTGGCCGACGGATCGGGCCCAGTGGTGGCGGTCACCGATTTCATCCGTTCCGTTCCCGACCAGGTGGCCCGCTGGGTGCCCCGCCCGTTCGGCTCACTCGGCACCGACGGCTTCGGCCGCTCGGATACCCGGGACGCCCTCCGGCGGTTCTTCGAGGTGGACGCAGCACACATCGTCGTCAGCGTCCTCGCCGGGCTGGCCGAGACCGGAGCCGTCCCCGACGACGTGGTGGCCAAGGCGATCGACCGGTACGGCATAGACGGGTCCACGGCCGATCCGTGGTCGTGCTGACCCGGGTCCCGGTGGTCGGTATCCCAGGTGGGCCGATCCTCCACCAGCCCCTAAGCTAACTACATGCTTGAAATCACTGGCGATGCGGAGGCTGACAAGTTTGTCTCGGAGGATCCCCTCGGGCTTCTTATCGCAATGGTCCTGGACCAGCAGATCCCCCTGGAGCGCGCCTTCAAGTCGCCGGCCGACCTCAAGGAGCGCCTCGGGGGGACACTCGACGTGGGTGCCGTGGCTGCCATGGACCCCGACCAGCTGGCCGCCCTGTTCAGCATCCCACCAGCACTGCACCGGTTCCCCGGATCCATGGCCCGACGGGTGCAGGAGCTGTGCCAACTGATCGTCAACGACTATGGCAGCGACGCCGCTGCCGTGTGGACCACGGCCGAGGACGGTGCTGCGCTCCTGGCCAATGTCAAGGCACTGCCGGGCTTCGGGGAGCAGAAGGCCCGCATCTTCGTCGCCCTCTTGGGCAAGCAATTCGGCGTCCGTCCACCGGGGTGGGAGGAGGCCTCGTCGCCCTTCGGCGAACCGGGGTCGTTCCGCTCTGTGGCCGACATCGACTCCCGCGACGCACTGGCCAAGGTACGCCAGTACAAGCAGCAGATGAAGGCAGAGGCAAAGGCAACGGCCGCGGTCAAGACATCGGTCAAGACGTCGGGAAAGGCCACCATCAAGGTGACGGCGAAGGTGCCGGGCAAGGCCGCGGTCAAGAAGACGGCCGTCGCCACCAAGCGGACGGCAAAGGTGCCGGCTGCGGTAAAGACGAAGAAGTCGGCGAAGGTCAAGGTCACGACCAAGGTGCCGGGCACGCCTGGCGCAACGGCCACGGGCACGGATTGAGCCGACCCCACCGGAGCCAGCCCTTCTCCCTGTCGTACCGGTGATCGGAACCGGGGACACGTGGTCGCTGGCCACCCGACGTCTGTACCTGTGCACGGCCGACCGCCCGGACCTCGAAACGTTCCTGGCCGCCTGCATCAGCGGAGGCGTGGACGTCGTCCAGCTCCGGGACAAGGTGCTCCCCGACCCCGCGTTGGTCGAGCGGGCCAGGCTGGCCGGCAGGGTATGCGCCGATCACGGCGTGCCCTTCATCATCAACGACCGTCCCGACCTGGTCGGTGAGACAGGGGCCAACGGCGTCCACGTCGGACAGGACGACATGTCCGCGGTCGACTCGCGCCGCGTGGTCGGCCCCGGTGCGTTGATCGGGCTGTCCACCCACGCAGTCGATGAGCTCGAAGCCGCCATCGGCTCATCGGGTGAGCCAGCCGCCCCGGTCGACTACATCTCCGCCGGGCCGGTGTCAGCCACCCCGACCAAACCGGGTCGGCCGGCCACAGGTCTGGGCTACGTCACCAAGTCGGTAGAACGGTCTCCGTGGCCGGTGTGGATCACCGGAGGTGCAGCCCCGGACACCGTCGGCGCCATGCTCGACGCCGGAGCCCGACATTTCGTGGTCGTCCGCTGGTTGACCCAGTCCGACGACCCGGGAGCCCACGCCCGGGCATTGCGGCGAGCCATCGACGAGGGTATCGATCGGGCCGGGACGGACATCTAGACGCGGCGGGATTGACCGCATACGCAGTGACCGGGCGGCCGACCAGCGAGCATCGACCTGCGAGCCGCCGGACCCCAGCCGCAGCGGCGAGGGATGAACTAGGGAGCGGTGGTCGTGGGTGTGGTCGACGGTGGCGTGGTGGTCGTGGGCGCGCTCTGGACCGGGCTACCGCTGCGTATCGACGACTTGGCCGGGAGCTCGACCGGGGGAGAGGAGTTGATGCGGGTGAGGTCGATCCGGGTGACCGATCCGGGGATGTTGACGTCGATCCTCGACACGAACTCGCCGGTGACCGTGTAGTGGAGCTGGGCCAGCTTCCCGGTCGTAGTGGCCAGGGTGAAGCTGTACACCGAACCATCGCGGTGGACCGCCTTGGCCCGGCTGACCAGGCTGAGATACGAGGGCAGCGGGTCGACCTGGCTGATGGGGTTGGAGACGTGTTGGACAAAGAACCGGTGGGAGGTGATCGCCGAGGTGATCGACGTGGCCACGCTCTGGTACACGGTGTTGCCCACCACCACCAGGTAGGAGCGCCGCCCCGTTGCCTGCTCGTAGCCGGCCAGCCGGTCGGGCGCCTGCAATACGATGTGCAGCACGCCGACCCCGTTGGTCGTCGACACCTGCTTCAGGTTCTCGGTGTAGCTGGTGGCCGCCGTGGTGTTGTTGGCTGCGATGTTCAGGCTGGTGGTCGGTTGCGACGGGGCGTAGTAGACGCCCAGGAACGCTCCGCCGGCGGTGACCACGCCGACGAGGACGAGCAACAGCCAGCTGAGAGTGCGTCGGGCGTCAGTCATTCCGGGAACGATACGTCAGTTGGACGGGGCTGCGGATCAGCGTCGGCGGAACCGACGGCGCGACGCGTCGGTCTCGGGGGGAGGGAAGGGCAGATCCCTGCAAATCTTGTACAGCTCGCCCAGGGTGCGTGCCGCCAGGACCCGGTCGAGCCGGTCATCGAAGTCCTCGGCCGAGAGCCGGCCATGGGCATAGTGGTACTGGACCAGGTTGGCGAACCGATCGCGGTCCTCGGCCGACGCCCGCGGATCCGACCAGGTGCTGGTGCCGTCTCCGTCTTCCGAAGCCATGCTCCCAGTATCGCCCGTTCTCGTCCCATGAGGTCAACGAGCCCGGACAGTCGGCGGCGCTCAGATGCCGATGCGCTGGGCCAGCAGCTCCCGGTGATAGGCCGGGTCGCCGAACAGCAGCTCCGACGACTTGGCCCGCTTGAAGTACAGATGGGCGGGGTGCTCCCAGGTGAAGCCGATCCCTCCGTGGATCTGGATGTTCTCGGCTGCGGCGTGGAAATAGGCCTCCGAGCAGTAGGACTTGGCCAGGCTGGCCACCACCGGTAGCTCGTCGGAGTCCTCGGCCGCCGCCCATCCGGCGTAGTAGGCGGCGGACTTGGACGACTCGACCTCGAGCAGCATGTCGGCACACTTATGCTTGATGGCCTGGAAGCTGCCGATGGGCCGGCCGAACTGGATACGGGTCTTGGCGTACTCCACGGCAGTGTCCAGGCAACGCTGCGCGCCGCCGACCTGCTCGGCGGCCAGGGCTACGGCAGCCAGGTCCAGGGTCTTGGACAGCCCGGCCTCGGCTCCGCCGTCAGTCCCGATCAGTCGGGCCGGAGTCCCGTCGAACTCCAAACGGGCCTGCTTGCGGGTCTGGTCCATGGTGGCGAGGGGCGTCCGGGACAACCCTTCAGCGTCACCGGCCACCGAGAACAGGCTGACGCCGGCATCGGTCTTGGCCACGACCAGGATCAGGTCGGCCACATGCCCGTCGAGGACGAACGACTTGTGACCGTTCAACGTCCAGCCGTCGCTCGACGCCGAGGCAGCCAGGGTCACTCCCCCGATGTCCCATCTCCCGCTGTCCTCGGTGAAGGCCAGCGTGGCGATGGTCTCGCCCGACGCGATACCCGGGAGGAGATCGGCCTTGGCCGACTCATCGCCCGACGTCAGCAAGGCGTTGGCCCCAAGGGCAACGGTGGAGAAGAACGGAGCGCACAGCAATGCGGCGCCCATCTCCTCGAGCACCACGATCAACTCCACGTAGCTGAACCCCGATCCGCCGAACTCCTCGGAAATCGTCAGCGATTGGAGCCCGAGCTGCTCGGCCATCTGGTTCCAGACGGCCCTGTCGTAGCCGTCGGTGGTCTCCATCAGGCGCCGGACCTCGGTCTCGGGCGACTTGTCCTCGAGGAACCGATGGACGGCGTTCCGCAGCTCGTCCTGTTCCTCACTGAAGGCGAAATTCATGTGGCTCCCATATTCATGTGGCTCCCAATGCCCCCTTGTTGGTCTCCTGACCCGGAGACGTGGTCACCGTTGTCTACCAGACCTCCGGCTGCGCTGACCAACGGGTCAACGCCCACGGTACGCTGCACCGAGACGAGGGAGGTCCTGTCGTGAGCGGCACGATCATCGATTACGAGGACACCGCGGTCGAGGTCCACCGGGTGGTGGTCGGCCCGATGGACAACAACGTATACGTGGTCCGCTGTCGCCAGAGTGGGGATGCCCTGCTCATCGACGCGGCCAACGAGCACGACCTGCTCCTGGACCTGTGCCGGGACCTCGGGGTCCGCCAGGTGGTCGAGACCCACGGCCATTGGGACCACATCCAGGCGGTGGAGGCGGTGCGGGATGCCGGGTTCGAGGTTGCGGTCACCGCGGCCGATGCCGGGATGCTGCCGGCCTACGACCTCCTGCTCGACGACGAGTCGACGCTGACCGTCGGGCGGCTTCGGATCCGGACCATCGCCACCCCCGGCCACACCCCGGGCTCGATGTGCTTCGCCGTCGAGGGCACCCCGCTCCTGTTCAGCGGGGACACCCTGTTTCCGGGCGGCCCCGGTAACACCTCGTTCGACAACGCCGACTTCCCTACCATCATCGAGTCGATCGAGGACCGGCTGTTCAGCCGCTTCGGGGCCGACACCCAGGTGCTGCCCGGTCATGGCGCCGGGACCACCATCGGGAAGGAATCCCCCCACCTCGAGGAGTGGATCGACCGGGGCTGGTGACCAACCCGGACGGGCCGGACCGGGCGGACCGGCTTGGGGACGGCGGGGTCAGACGGCCGTGGACGGCCGCCGGGGCTGGCGGACCAGCTCGATCTCGGGAGGTAACCCGGTGACCGTCACCCCGCCGGCTACCTCGCTCCCCGCCTCGATGGTTACGCGGGAGCCGGCCAAGGGGATGCCCTCGACCTTCAGGTAGCCGATCCCCGGGGGCAGGTTGGGGCACAGCCACGTCTTGCCGTAGGGGATCCAGGGGTCGAGTCGGAGCAGGGTCCGCAGGCACAGGAGGGGCGACGCCGCCGACCAGGCCTGGGGAGAGCACGACGTCGGGTATCCCACCGGGACGCCGAGCTCGCTCCGGTCGAGCCCGCTGAAGAGCTCGGGGAGCCTCCCGCCCTGGGTGGCGGCCGCGTCGAACAGCCCGAGGATCAGGCGTTGGGCCCCGGCGTCGAACCCGTAGCGGGCCAGCCCGGCGGCCACGAGGGCGGAGTCGTGCGGCCACACCGATCCGCGGTGGTAGCTGATCGGGTTGTAGGCCGGGTTGTCGGTGGACAGGGTCCGAACACCCCACCCGCTGAACATCTGCGGCGACAGGAGCTTCTGGGCAACCAGGGCCGCCTTGTCCTCGTCGACGATCCCGGCCCACAGGCAGTGCCCGACGTTGGAGGTGAGCGAGTCGATCGGCTTCTTGTCGGTATCGAGACCGACGGCGAACGAACCCTTGTCCTCGAGCCAGAAGTCGCGGTTGAAGGCCTTCTTCAATTGGGCCGCCTTGGTCCGGAAGCGTTGATAGGTGGCGTTGTCCCCGACCTCGAAGGCGAAATGGGCCCTCGCCAGGTACGCCCCGTAGACGTACGCCTGCACCTCGCACAGCGCGATGGGAGCCTCGGCCACTCGGCCGTCGGCGTAGCGGATGGCATCCCAACTGTCCTTCCAGCCCTGGTTGGCCAAGCCGTGATCGGTGGCCCGCTGGTACTCGATGTACCCGTCGCCGTCGGCGTCACCGAATTGCTCGATCCACTCGATGGCCCGATCGGCGTTGGGTAGGAGCTCGTCGACGAGCTCCCGGGACACACCCCACCGCCGCATCTCGCCCAAGAGCATGACGAACAGCGGCGTGGCGTCGGCCGAGCCGTAGTAGATACTCCCTCCCCCGAGGGAAAGGGATGCGGCCTCGCCGAAGCGGATCTCATGCAGGATCCGACCGGGCTCCTCGTCATGACGGGGGTCGACATCGGTTCCCTGGAACCGGGCCAGGGTTTGCAGGACGCCCCGGGCCAGCTCGGGGTCCACGAGGAGCGCCATCCATGCGGTCAGGATCGAGTCCCGGCCGAACACGGTCATGAACCACGGCGCTCCTGCAGCCACCACCACGCGCTCGGGGTGGTCGGGATCGAAGATGCGCAGGGCCCCGAGGTCCTCGGAGCTCCGCTGCACCACTTCGCGGAGCCCGGCATGGTCGGTCTGCACCTGGGGGACCTGGCGCCGCCACTGGGCCAGTCGCTCGGCGGGCTCCGCTCGGTCGACCGGGCGGCCGCACCGGTACCGGGGATCGATGGTCGTCCCGTCGATGACCGGAGCCACCTCGATGCACGTGGTCCACTCACCCCGGGGCGGCACGACTACCTCATAGGTGGCCAGGTCGGATGCAATCCTGACCTCGTCGAAGAAGCGGATCTCCGTGCCCCGGCTGACCCCGCCCCGCCGGTGGGTGAAGGCGATGCAGCCGAAAGGCGGCGAGTCCGGCCGTGGTGCGAGATCGGTCGGCGCGGAACCGGAAGCCGGTGGGTCGCTGCCTGGACGACCAGGCCCGCCGGCCGGCGGCCCTCCCGTCACGCTGACCTCGGTCGTCCCCTGCACCGACCGGTCGTCCACCCGACCTTCCTTCACGGCGAAGAGATCGGCGAAGTCGGCAGCGACGAACAGCTCGACGGTGCAGAGGGACGGCTCGTCCCCGAAATTCCGGATGGTGAGGTCCTCTCGCATGCCCTGGCCGACATAGCGCGACCGGAAGACCATGAGGGTGGAGTCGGCCCGGCCGACCGGGGGCAGGCAACGGGACACGAACGTGGAGGAGAAGGGGTCGTCCGCCACCGCCGCGAGCGCCTCGGTCGGCGATCCGTTGATCAGGACCTCGAACCGGCTCACCACCCTGGTGTCCCGGACGAACAGTCCCTGAGCAGATCCCGGCCTGATGTCGCCGGCCCGGCCGCTGATGGCAAAGGTGGACTCGTCGACCAGGGTGACGTCCCCTAAGTTCGAATCGAGTTGCGCAACCGAACCCGCATACGTCAGTGGGTCTGCCATTGATGGCTACCGTACCGCCTCTTGGGGACCAGGCAATCGATGGTCTCTCGGGGACAGGTGCAGGTGACAGGGGGAATTAGGGCGCCAGGATCTATTCCTCCTATGCCCGTAGGAGAAATAACGCCGAAAGGCTAGACTTGGTGCCGTGAGCACCGAACCGATGACCGGGCCAGTCGGCGCGCCTCCAGGGGACGACCACCCCCTGTTGGACGTCGAGGACCTGCACGTGTCGGTCGACGGGATACCGATCCTCAAAGGGGTCGACCTCGCGGTGCGACACGGCTCCGTGCACGCCCTCATGGGGCCGAACGGATCAGGCAAGTCGACCTTGGCCAAGGTCCTGCTCGGCCATCCCGGATATGAGATCACAGCGGGCACCATCCGGTTCAAGGGCGAGGACGTCACCCACTGGCCCACGGACGTGCGCGGCAAGGCCGGCATGTTCCTGGCCTTTCAGGATCCCGAGTCCATCGGCGGAGTACCAGTCATCCAGTTCCTGCGCCAGGCCCTCGCCGCCCGGCGGGGCTTGGACATCTCGGTGCTCGAGGTCCGGTTGGAGATGATGGAGTGGATGGAGAAGCTGGGCATGGACCCGTCGTTCGGCGAACGACACCTGAACGAGGGGTTCTCCGGGGGCGAGAAGAAGCGCAACGAGATCCTGCAGTTGGCCCTGATGGACCCCGAGCTTGCCGTACTTGACGAGACCGACTCGGGCCTCGACGTCGACGCGCTCCGGGTTGTGGCCCGCGGCGTCCGCACCGTCCGTGAGACCCGGAACGACCTCGGCGTCCTGGTCATCACGCACTACCAGCGCATGCTCGACGAGCTAGCCCCGGATCGTGTCCATGTCCTGATGGACGGGATGGTGGTCGCAGAGGGCGGTCCCGAGCTCGCCCATCGTCTCGAGGTGGAAGGATTCGACGCATGGCGCCCCTGACCCAAACCGACGGTGGAGTCGACGTGCAAGCCCTCCGCAAGGATTTTCCCCTTCTGGCCCGGGAGGTGAACGGCCATTCCATCGTCTACTTGGACTCGGCCGCGTCCTCCCAGCGCCCGCGGCAGGTGCTCGACGCCATGCGCGAGTACGACGAGACCACCCACGCCAATGTCCATCGGGGGGTCTACCGCATCGCCGAGGAGGCCACCCGCCGCTTCGAGGCGGCCCGGGTCAGCGTGGGACGGTTCATCGGGTCCAAGTCCCCGGGGCGCGAGGTGGTGTTCGCCAAGAACGCCACCGAGGCGCTCAACCTAGTCGCACACACCTGGGCACGGGAGCACCTGAAGGCCGGCGATGTCATCCTGCTCACTGAGATGGAGCATCATGCCAACGTCGTGCCCTGGCTCATGCTGGCCGAAGAACGCGGCGTTACCCTGCGTTGGTTGCCCATCGACGAGCAGGGGATGCTGGTCCTTGACGACCTCGAGACGCTGGTCGACGGGGCGCGGCTGGTCGGGCTGACCTGCATGTCGAACGTGCTCGGAACGCTGAACCCGGTCACCGAGATCGCGCGGGTCGCTCACGAGGCCGGGGCCCTGGTCGTGGCGGACGGGGCTCAGTCGGTCCCCCATCTCCCCACCGACGTCTCGACCCTCGGAGCCGACTTCCTGGCCTTCAGCGCCCACAAGATGCTCGGGCCCACCGGCATCGGCGTGCTCTGGGCGAACGAGGATCTGCTGGCCACCTTGCCGCCATTCCTCGGCGGCGGCGAGATGATCCTCGATGTGCGAAAGGACGGGTTCACGCCGAACGACATCCCCTGGCGCTTCGAGGCGGGGACGCCCCCCATCACCGAGGCCATCGGGCTGGGCGCGGCCGTCGACTACCTGACGGCCATCGGGATGGACAAGATTCGGGCCCACGAATTGGCCCTGACCGAATACGCCATGACGGCGCTGGCCGAGCGGTTCGGCGACGACGTCCGGATCTTCGGCCCCAGAGACGCGGCCCAGCGCGGAGGCGTTCTCTCGCTCGCTTACCGCGACATCCACCCCCACGATCTCTCCCAGATCCTCGACGAGTACGGCGTGTGCATCCGGGCCGGGCACCACTGCGCCAAGCCCCTGATGCGCCGTCTCGGCGTCAACGCCACGGCACGGGCGTCGCTCGCCTTGTACAACGATCGCTCCGACGTGGACGCGCTGATCGAGGCGTTGGCCGAGGCCGGGAAGTTCTTCGGATGAGCGGTCACCGGTATCCTGAGGGAATCATGTGCACCTTCAGTCACAGCGCTACCCGTTACCGCACTGCTCGTCCCAGCACCGCGGCGCTCACCGGCGTCGGCTGCCGCCGTCCGGTCCAGCGCGGAGGCCGACGCTGATGGCCGGCCTGGAAGACCTGTACCGGGAGATCATCCTCGATCACTATCGCTCGCCCCGGAACCGCGGTGAGCTCGAGTCACCTCCGGCCCAACGGGTGGAAGGGTTCAACCCGCTGTGCGGTGACGAGGTCGTGGTGACCATTCAGGTCGAGGACGGCAAGCTGTCGGACATCAAGATCGGCGGCACCGGTTGCTCCATCAGCCAGTCGTCGGCATCGCTCATGTCGGCGGCGGTGAAAGGACAGCCAGTCGAAGAAGTCAGAGGCCTCATCAAGACCTTCAAGCAGATGATGTCCATCCACGAGTCGTCACTCCCCGGTGCAGACGGGAGTGACGGATCGGGCCACGACCTGCTCGAGGCCGAGCCCGTGGACGTCGACTCGCTGGGCGAGCTGGCTGCGCTACAAGGCGTCGTGAAGTTCCCGGTCCGCATCAAGTGCGCCACCCTGAGCTGGAACACGCTGGCCCAGGGCCTCGACGAAGCCGCCGCAATCTAAGGACCGCCGACCTCCCGGGGCGATGCTCGCCCCCGATCGCAAGGCCGGTCTGGCCCCCGATCGCAAGGCCGGATACGCCCCGATCGCAAGCCCGGACTGGAGCTCAGCAGGGGGTGGGGTCGAAGTTCGGGAGGGTCGTGGTCGTCGTGGAGCTCGCCGGGGTCGTCGTCTGGCCTGGTGCCGTCGTTCCGGTGGCCGCGATGGTGGTGGGAACCGTCGTCGGGTTCCCGTCGGGATCCGGAGGTGGCGTGGTCGCCGTCTCCGGGGGTTGCCCGAGGAACTGGGTGATCGCTTGCTGGGTGTCGGGTTGTTGGACGTAGAGCACGTCTCCCAAGCCGGCGAACGTCGACGAGTTGAGGTCGCTGTAGGTGGGCAGCGTGGCCGTGGCCAGCGACGAGGATGAGAAGGCGTGGAACTCGCGGGCCAAGTCGATGAGGCCGGCCGTGGTGAACGTGTTGTCGATGGTCACCCCTTGGACCACCGCGCCGATGAACGCATTGAGAGTCAAGGGGTTGTACCGGCTCTCGGCCTGGGTGATCAGCGCCTTCAAGAAGGCGTTCTGCCGCTGGATGCGCCCGAAGTCGCTGGTACCGTCGGTCTGCCAGTAGCCGTTCTCGAAGTACTGGTAATGACGGCTCCGTGCGACGGCCAGGGAGTAACCGCCGTTCAGGTGCTGGCATCCGGCCTGGGTGATGTTGAGCCCGGTGTAATCGTCCTTCGCCGGGACCGGGAAGTTGAGGTTGATGCCGCCGATGGCGTCCACCGCACCTCGGAAGCCCTCGAAGTTGACTTGGACGACGTGGCTGATGGGGATGCCGAAGTTGGCCTCGATGGTCTGGACCAACTGGTCCGGCCCGGTGTCGTAGGTCGAGTTGATCCGGTTGTACTGGCCGATCTGCGAGGTGTCGCCGGCCACGGTGACCACGGTGTCTCGCGGGATGGACAACACCCGGATCTGACCGGTCGCCGGGTCGACGTGGACGATCTTGACCACGTCGCTGCGTTGCCCCCCGGTCGTCGCACCGAGGTGGGCGACGTCCGAAGCGCTGTCGTTGGCCCGGGAATCTGAGCCGATGACCAACATGTTGAAGGGCTGTCCGACGGCCGCCACCTTGAGGTGCTTGACCGCCACCTTGGTCACCTGATCGAACCGGTACTTGACGTATCCATAGCCGACTCCCATCCCGACAATGGCCAGGACGACGATGATCACAGCGGTGAGCAGGATCCGCTCGGGCCACGAGCGTCGAGCCTTCTTCCTCCCCCGCCTTCGGCGACGAGTGGGAGGGGCGGCGGTGTCGGGCGAATCGGCGGTCGAGCCGCTGTCGGGCGAATCGTCGGCGCCGTCGGGCGAATCCGCGGTCGAGCCGCCGTCGGGCGAGTCGTCGGCGCCGTCGGGCGGATCGGCGGCGCCGTCGGGCGGATCGGCGGTCGAGCCGCCGTCGGGCGAGTCGACTGCCTTCTCGCTTGGCGAGTCGACGTCCGGGCTTCCATCGGGTGAGTCAGGGGCGACCTCGGCGAGCGAGTCGGCCGCGACCACCTCGTCGGGCGAGTCGGCCGAGACCCTCTCGTCGGGCGAGTCGGCAGAAGCCTCGGCGAGCACCTCGTCGGGCGAGTCGGCAGCAGCCTCGGCGAGCACCTCGTCGGGTGAGCCGGCCGCGACCACCTCGTCGGGCGAGTCGGCCCCGGCGTCGCTGTCAGACGAGTCGTCGTCACGAAGGGACGTGTCTGGGTCCGGATCGAGCGCTTCCGCCGGCGAGAAGGCCACTGGTTCCCACTTCGCTACAGGGGCCTCTGACCCCGCCTTGGCTGCTGCCCCTCCCGGTCCCCCGTCGGCGCTCGCGTCTACCTGCCCGTCTTCAAGATGGGCGCCCGCTGACTGATTTCCGGCAATCGCAGCTGCGAGCCCAGCTTCGCGGAGCGCTTCGCCCGAGTCACCATCGCGGAGCGCTTCGGCCGAGTCGCCCTCGCCGGGCGCGCCTGATGACCCCTCTTCAGGGACGGGGCCAGCAGTCTCGTCGGAGGGGACAGCCCCTTCAGGGTCCCCTCCAGAGTTCGGACGGCCGGCGGCGCCCGAGTCCCGTCCCCGACGTCGGGGTGCACTATGTGCGCCACCCCGTCGGCGCGATCGACGAGTCATGGCAGGGAACGCTACCAACCATGCCGATCACCCGGGATGCACCCACGATGGGCCCGGTCGATCAGATGTATGCGGCGTAGCCCGTCCGATCTACCTCTTCGGCCAGTTCGGGGCCGCCCGTGTCGGCGATCTGTCCATTCGACAGCACGTGTACGACGTCGGCCCGCAGGACGTTCAACAGGCGCCGGAAATGGGTGATGGCCAGAACCCCGAGGCCCCACTCCTCGGTTGCCTCCTCCACCCGCCGGGCAACGGCGGCCAAAGCGTCGACGTCCAGCCCCGAGTCGATCTCGTCGAGTATGGCAAACCGAGGCCGGAGCACGCCCAGCTGAAGAGTCTCGTTCCGCTTGCGCTCGCCCCCCGAGAGGTCCACGTTGAGCGGTCGGTCCAAGAAGCGCTCGTCGAAGCCGATCCGGGCCGCCTCGTCACGAAGGCGCGCTTCGATGTCCGCGCCCGAGCCGCTCCCCCCGTTGGCCCGGGCGGCCACCAACGATGTG
>DATDHU010000002.1:0-7725 GCA_036521415.1 Acidimicrobiales bacterium | reverse complement strand
GTCCTGGTGTACTACCGGGGTCTGGGGCTCGTGGTCATTTCGGGCCTGGCCCTCACGGCTGCGCTCCTGTGGGCCATCATCTCCGCGCTGGGGCACACCTCGTTCAGCCCCAGCTTCGACCTGGCCGGTATCACGGGCCTCATTGTGTCCATCGGTATCACCGTCGATTCCTACATCGTCTATTTCGAACGATTAAAGGACGAGACCAGATCGGGGCGCTCGGTGCGCACCAGTGTCGATCGCGGCTTCAAGAGTGCGTGGCGCACCGTGTGGGCAGCCGACTTCGTCTCGTTGCTGGCCGCCATCGTCCTCTATGTCGTGGCCGTGGGCGACGTCAAGGGGTTCGCCTTCTTTCTCGGGCTCTCGACCATTCTCGACATGTTCGTCACGTGGTTCTACACGAGACCCCTGGTCATCCTCCTCGGGCGCAGTGACCGCCTCACCCGGGCCGGGCGCTTCGGTATCGCACGTGGCCTGGCGGTGCAGCCCCAGGCCGGGGCCACGGCGAGTCAGCCCGCGCCCGAGAGGGTCCCGGTATGACCGAGCGCGATGACCTCACGATGGACGATGCCGTCGACGACGCGCTGGAGGACGAGGATCTCAACGTCGACGACGCGGTGCGCAACATCATCCGCAAGCGCGAGAGAGATCCGAACCACCACGGTCCCTTCGCCCGTCTCTACCGGGGCGAGACGACCTTCGATTTCGTGGGGCGCAAGCGCACCTGGTTCACGATCTCGACGCTCATCATCGTGGCCGGAATCATCTCAATCATCCTGCGGGGCGGACTCAATCTCGGCATCCAGTTCAAGGGCGGCACCGAATGGACGGTGGCCGCCCCGGGCGTCTCACAGACCCAGGCCACGAATGCCATGCAGGCCGCGGGCCTGACCGCACCGGTGGTCCAGCTCCTGGGCCAGGGCACCCACCAGCAACTCAACGTCCAGGCCGATCTCAACAAGCTGTCCCCGAACGCCCAGGTGGCGGAAGAGAACCGGGTCGAAGTGGCGCTGGCCAAGCTGACCAAGACCACACCGGAGACGATCAAGAACAACCGCACCCAGGTGGGCCCGACCTGGGGTTCCCAGATCACCAACAAAGCCATTACCGCGCTGATCATTTTCTTCATCGTGGTGGGGATCTACATCAGCATCCGCTTCGAGCCCAAGATGGCGGCGGCCGCGTTCGTCGCCATGGTGCACGACATCCTGGTGACCGTCGGCGTCTATTCACTGTTCAATTTCCAGGTGACGCCCGACACCGTCGTGGCCGTGCTGACCATTTTGGGCTATTCGCTCTACGACACCGTCGTGGTGTTCGACCGCGTCCGTGACAACACCAAGGGCATCGGCGCCACCGGCCGGGTGACGTACACCCAACTCATCAATCTGTCCATGAACCAGACCTTGGCCCGCTCCATCAACACCTCCCTGGTGGCCATTCTCCCGGTGCTGGCCGTCTTGGTGGTCGGCGCTGAGCTGCTCGGGGCCTCCACCTTGCAAGACTTCGGATTGGCCCTCTTCGTCGGCCTGTTGAGCGGGGCCTACTCCTCGATCTTCATCGCCGCTCCGGTGCTGTGCATGTTCAAAGAGCGCGAGTCGCGTTGGATTGCCATCGCGCAACGCAATGCCAAGCGCACCGACCGCGCCGCCTCGCTGTCGCCGGCGGAGGCCGCGGCCCTGGCCACGCAGATGAACATCTCGGCCGGCGGGCAGACCCGCAGCGGGCCCCAGACCCAGCGGGGCGCGCAGAGCGGCCCCATCCGACCGGGGTCGGCCAGCAGCACGGCGGTGCTCGATCGGCGCCCCGGGTCCGGTGCGCCGACGACGGGCTCGGGTGCCGGCACCGGTCAAGCCCAGGCGCAACCACGACCCCGCAAGAGTAAGGGCAAGCGCCAGCGTTAGGGCACGGGCAACGGGCTACGCGCCAGTGTTAGGTAAGGGCCACGGCCGAGCGCAAGGGCAGATCGGTCCATCACAGGCCTGGACCAGCCGACGGATCGGCTCAGTGAAACTGGGTGGAAGCTCCGAAGACCAATGCCGCCGGAGTGGCGACGACCTCGTAGTGCATCTGCTCGTAGAGGTGCAAGCCCGCCTCGGTCGCCCCGAGGAGGAAGCGTGTGGTTCCCTTTCCGTGGGTGAGGTGATGGGTCATCAAGCCGCTGAGCACGGCGCGGCCGATACCTTGCCGTTGCTGCCGTTGGGGCGTGGCCATGCAGTAGACGCCGACGATCTCACCCGTAGCCAGGGTCAGGGCGGATCCCATGATCTCGCCCCCTTTGTCCCCGAGCCATATGGTGGCGATCGAACTGTCTCGCATGGGTCCGAGAACCCGGCGGCACATGTCGAGATCGAGGGAGAAGGCCTCCGACACCAGCGCAATGGCGGCATCGACCTCGAGATCGGATGAGGCCGGCCGGACGTCGAGCTCGAGATCACCGGGTCGACGCTCGACCGCGGTGCCCTGCCACACCATGGTGGGGACGTCACCCGCGTGCGCCGCGCCAGCTTGCGTGGCCCGCTCCAAGAGTTCGGGAGAAGGGTTCTCGAGCAGGAGGATCGTCGGCAGGCCGTCGATCTCGGCCACGTAGTTGTCCAGGAGCGCCGCGGCCGCGGGCCCATCGAGGACACAGCCCATGTTGAGGTCGGCCGATGCTTCACCGGTGAGGGCCAGCCAGCCTCCTTCGTCGAAGCTGGCCCGGGCCCGCGGCGCCCTGCCGAAGCAATCGACCACCTGCAGTCCGGTGGTCATGAGCCAAAACGCCTGCGATTCGGGCATGGGGTGACCTCCGTGATGGATCGATCCCGATGGAGACTCTATGAGCGCCGGCGACCGGGTGGAGGATGACCGGGCGCCGACCAGACGATGACCTGACAGGACCGGACGACGACCGTCAGCCCATGATCCGGCTGACCTGGACTTCGTGCCTGGTCGGGTAGCGTAGAGGGATGGTGACCCTGACGCGGGTGACTCCCAATTCGGCAACCTCCACCGACGATGGGGAGCGCGCGCTCGACGAATTGCTGGCCTCGCTCCTGGCCGAGTTCTCCCGTCACCGTCCCGACGAGGACACCGCCACCATCGTGGCGGCGGGCAAGGCCGCCCTCTCGGCCCACGACGGGCAATTCCGGCGCTCGGGTGAGCCCTACATCACCCACCCGGTGGCTGTGGCCACCATCGTGGCCGAGCTGGGACTGGACTCGCAGACGGTGGCGGCCGCGCTCCTCCATGACGCCGTCGAGGACACCGGGCTCTCGCTGGAGTCGATCACCGACGCCTTCGGGGAAGGCGTGGCCAAAGTGGTGGACGGGGTGACCAAGCTCGACCGCCTCCAGTTCGACTCCAAGGAGGCCCAGCAGGCCGCCACCATCCGCAAGATGCTCGTGGCCATGGCCGACGACTGGCGCGTGCTGCTGATCAAGCTGGCCGACCGGTTGCACAACATGCGCACGCTGGCTGTGATGCCGGAGTGGAAGCAGCGCCGCACGGCCCAGGAGACCTTCGACGTCTACGCTCCGCTGGCCCATCGCCTCGGCGTGCAGCAGGTGCGCTGGCAACTGGAAGACCTGGCCTTCGCCACCCTGCACCCCAAGCGCTACGCCGAGATCGAGCAGATGGTGGCCGACCGGGCCCCCCAGCGCGAGGAGTACCTCGAGCGGGTCCTGGTGCACGTGCGCCAGCGGATGAGCGACATGGGGGTGGCGGCCGACGTCACCGGCCGGCCGAAACACCTGTGGAGCATCTAC
The DNA here is from genome assembly GCA_036521415.1 of Acidimicrobiales bacterium. Taxonomy (GTDB): domain Bacteria; phylum Actinomycetota; class Acidimicrobiia; order Acidimicrobiales; family RAAP-2; genus DASXMT01. The sequence goes on along the minus strand of DATDHU010000002.1, from coordinate 3,979 downwards.
GAGAAGATGGTGGTCCGGGGCAAGGAGTTCGACGACATCAATGACCTGGTGGCCATTCGCGTCGTGGTGGACTCGGAGAAGGACTGTTGGGCTGCCCTCGGGGCCATTCACGCCATCTGGGCCCCGGTGCAGGGCCGCTTCAAGGACTACATCAACACGCCCAAGTTCAACATGTACCAGTCGCTGCACACCACGGTCATCGGGCTCGACGGCAAGCCGGTCGAGGTGCAGATCCGCACGCTCGAAATGCACCACCGGGCCGAATACGGGATCGCGGCCCACTGGGGCTACAAGGAGAAGGAAGACCACTCCTCCGAGATGGCCTGGCTGCAACGCATCGCCGACGTCGACCGCCAGACCGATGACCCTATTGAGTTCCTCGAAGCGCTCAAGCTCGACCTGGAGCAGGACGAGGTCTACGTCTTTACCCCCAAGGGCAAGGTCATCGCGCTCCCGGCCCGCTCCACGCCGGTGGACTTCGCCTACGTGATCCACACCGAAGTGGGCCACCGTTGCATCGGGGCGAGGGTCAACGGCCGGCTGGTCCCGCTCGAGACCACGCTCAACTCGGCCGACACCGTGGAGATCTTCACCTCAAAGTCCCCGACGGCGGGCCCGTCCCGGGACTGGTTGCAGATCGTCGCCTCGACGCGTGCCCGTAACAAGATCCGCCAGTGGTTCAGCCGGGAGCGTCGCGAGGACGCCATCGAGAACGGTCGGGAGGACCTGTCACGGGCCCTGCGGCGCGACGGCCTGCCCCTGCACAAGGTCCTGGGTTCCGCCGCGCTGAGCGAAGTGGCCGAGTCGATGCACCTGGTCGACCTCGATGCCCTCTACGCCGCCATCGGTGAGAACCAGGTCTCGGCCCAGTCGATTGTCCAGCGACTGGCCCGGGCCCTGCGCGGGGGCGAGGACGAGCAGCTCCCCACCACGGCGAACCGGGGCACCCGCGGCCCCCGCCAAGGTCGTCGCACCGGAGCCGGCGTCTACGTCGAAGGTCTGGACGATGTCATGATCCACCTGGCCCGCTGCTGCACGCCGGTCCCGGGCGACCAGATCATCGGCTTCGTCACCCAGGGGCGCGGCGTTTCGGTGCACCGGGCCGACTGTTCCAACGCCACCGCGTTGGCCGACCGCTCGAAGGAGCGTCTCATCGAAGTCGAGTGGGATCGCGGCAACGACGGCGTCTTCGTGGCCACCATCGAGGTCCAGGCCTTCGATCGCGCCCGTCTGTTGGCCGACGTCAGCCGGGTGGTGTCCGAGCACCACCTCAACATCGTGGCCGCCCGTACGGCCACCACCCCCGACCGGGTCAGTCGCATGTCGTTCGACGTGGAGCTGGCCGACCCCACGCACCTGCTCACGCTCATCTCGGCGCTCAAGCATCTCGACGGCGTGTTCGACGCCTACCGTCAGCTCCCCGGCAAGAAGGTCTGAGCGTGAGCGAGACGTCGACCGCTGGTTCTGGCGCGCGCCCGGACACGGCCCGTACCCCCAAGGGCATGCACGATGTCCTGTGGCCGGAGTCGGATCGGTGGCAGCGCCTGATCGACCGTTTCGCCCTGCTGGTCGAGGGGGCCGGCTACGGCCTGGCCATCACGCCGATCCTCGAGCACGTCGGCATCTTTGACCGGGGGATCGGAAAGGGCAGCGAGATCGTCGGCAAGGAGATGTACACCTTCGCCGACCGCGACGGTCAGGTCATGGCTTTGCGCCCGGAGGGGACGGCCTCCATCGTGCGTGCCTTTGTGCAGCACCACCCGGTGCCCCCATGGAAGGCGTGGTACTGGGCCCCGTCCTTCCGCCACGAGAACCCCCAACAGGGCCGTTACCGCCAGCATTTCCAGCTCGGCCTGGAGGCGATCGGGCCCTCCGACGCCGACCTGGATGTCGAAGTCATCTCCCTGGCCTTCGCATTCATCGCCTCGCTCGGACTCCACCAGGTCACACTCAAGGTCAATTCGATGGGAGACGGGACGTGTCGCCCCGGCTACGTCGAGTTGCTCCGTCAGTACCTGGCCGAACACGAGGACGAGCTCAGCGACGCCCACCGGACGACCTTCAAGGAGAACCCTCTGCGCGTGCTCGATTGCAAGGACCCCGGATGCCAGAGTGCATCGGAATCGGCGCCGCGTTTCTTGGACAACCTCTGCGAGCCTTGCATGGCCCATTTCACCCGCCTGCGTGCCGGCCTCGATGCCCTGGACGTGCCGTACCGGATCGACCACCGGTTGGTACGCGGCTTCGACTACTACACCCGCACCACGTTTGAGTTCGCCTCCGGCGCCATCGAGGCAGCCCAGAACGCGCTTGGCGGAGGAGGCCGCTACAACGGATTGGTCGAGATGCTGGGGGGACCGCCCACGCCCGGCATCGGTTTCGGCCTCGGCGTGGAGCGGCTCCTCATCGCCTGCGATGCCGAGGGGGTGTACCCGATCGACCCGCCGCCGCTGCACGCCTACGTCGTCGACGTGACCGGCGGCGAATCGGCCGTGCTGCTCACATGGGAGCTCCGGCGGGCCGGGATGCGGGCCGATCGCGCCTTTGACGGTCGTTCCATGAAGTCACAGATGAAGTCGGCGGACCGGTCGGGGGCGCTAGTGGCCCTCCTCGTGGGCCCGAAGGAACTGGCGGAGGGTACCGTCGTCCTGCGCCCGTTGCGCCAGGACGACGAACAACGAAGCGTGGCCCGCGCCGACATCGTGGCCGAAGTCCGTCGCGCTACCGCCGAATCCATCGCCAACTTTTGACCACCGTGACTCGACCCAAAGGACCCCGACCGCCCGCATGACCGACAGCCCCGCACCCTCGCCTGAATCGGCCCCCTCGCCCGACTGGGCCGATTCGACCCCCGGTCCCCAGCCCACCGCGTTGCGCAGCCACCTCTGTGGCGTCCTGCGCCCCGCCGACATCGGGAGCACGGTGCGCCTGTGCGGGTGGGTGAGCCGGCGTCGAGAGCACGGCGAGCATCTGGCCTTCGTCGACCTGCGCGACCACTCGGGGATCATCCAGTGCGTGATCGACAACCTCGTCGACGTCCGCAGTGAGTGGGTCATCCGCGTCAGCGGCACCGTGCGCCACCGCCCCGACGGCACGGTCAACGACCGCCTCGAGACGGGCGAGATCGAGATCGGCGACTGCACGGTCGAGATCCTCAACGAGGCGGAACCGCCACCCTTCTCGGTCGACGACCGGGACGACTCCGACGAGCCGGTTCGCCTCCGCCACCGCTACATCGATCTGCGTCGCCCCCGCATGCAGCGGAACCTGCGCCTGCGGTCGCGGGTCAACGCCGCCATTCGCGCCGCCATGGACCGCCAGGGGTTCTGCGAGGTGGAGACGCCGTTGCTCTGGGCCCCGACCCCCGAAGGCTCACGCGAGTTCTCCGTGCCCAGCCGCCTCCACCACGGCTCCTTCTACGCCCTACCCCAGAGCCCGCAGCTGGCCAAGCAGCTGCTCATGGTGGGTGGCTTCGACCGCTACTACCAGATTGCCCGCTGTCTGCGGGACGAAGACCTGCGGGCCGACCGCCAGTTCGAGTTCTCCCAACTCGACATGGAGGCCTCCTTCGTCTCCCAGGACGACGTGATGAATTTCGTCTCCGAGGCCGTGTTGGACGCGGCCGAGGCCGCCACCGGCGAGCGGCCACCGGAGATCGCCCGCATGACCTGGGCTGAGGCGCTGGACCGCTTCGGCACCGACAAACCCGACCTCCGCTTCGGCATGGAGCTCGTCGACCTCACCGAGGAATTCGCTACCACCGAGGTGCGGGCCTTCTCGTCGCCGGTGGTCAGGGCGCTCTGCGTACCCGGCGGCGCGGGCCTGCCCCGTTCCCGGCTCGACGCACTGGTTGATCAGGCCAAGCAGGCCGGCGCGGCCGGCCTGGCCTGGTTCCGCGTCGTCCCCGCCGATACCGCGACGGGGACCGCCCTCGATTCCCCACTCGACCGCTTCCTCTCCGACCCCGAACGTGCCGCCA
>DATDHU010000001.1:0-10671 GCA_036521415.1 Acidimicrobiales bacterium | reverse complement strand
GGCCGGGATGACGATGGGCGCCGTGCACACGGCCCCGGTCGGCACGGCCCCGGTCGACACGGCACCGGTCGAGACGGCGCCGGTCGAGATCGAGCGTCCCGAGGGTGAGACATCGACCACCGAAGACCGCCCGTGGCTGGTTATCGTGTGGAACGACCCCATCAACCTCATGTCCTTTGTCACCTTCGTGTTCCAGAAGCTGTTCGGGTACAGCAAGGAGAAGGCGACCAAGCTCATGCTCGACGTCCACCAGAAGGGCCGCGCCGTCGTCTCGTCCGGGACGAAGGAGCGGGCCGAGCTCGACGTGTTCCGTCTCCACGAACACGGCCTGTGGGCCACCATGGAGCACTCGGGTTGACCATGCCGGCCTACCGGGTCAATCCGTGATGGGGCTCCTCTCCCCCATCCGGCGCCAGCGCGACGGCCGCTACCGGCTGCGCCTCGACCCGGCCGTCCGCGCCCTGCTCAAATCGGTCCCTGAGCAGTTGTTGCCCGTCCTCGGCTCCGACGACCCGATGGTCCGTCGCCTGTACCCCCCGGCCTACGTCGGTGAGGAGAACGCCGAGGCCGAGGCCGACTACCGCCAGCTGGTCGGCGGCGTCCTGGAGAACCATCATCGCCAGGCCCTCGAGACGCTGATCGCCACGGCCGACGCCGACACCCTGAGCGCCGAGGAGCTCAACGGATGGCTCGCCGCGGTGGGGTCGATCCGGTTGGTCCTGGGCACGCGGATCGACGTCAGCGAGGACATGGCCGAGCCCGAGGGGGATGACCCCCGCCTTCCCGAATTCGCCCTCTACCAACTGTTGAGCGTGCTGCAGGAGGCCATCATCGAGGTCCTCGCCGCCGAGCTTCCCGTCGATGGCGCGCCGGATGGGCTGCCGTAATACCTCTGCTAATCTCCGAAGACCCTGAGTATGGGTTTGAGCCCCCATCGTCTAGCGGCCTAGGACGCCGCCCTTTCAAGGCGGTAACACGGGTTCGAATCCCGTTGGGGGTGCTCAGCGCATGGTCACGATTGCATCTTGATCACGGCAAAAGTCGCACCATCTGGGTCGGTCAAGACCGCAAAGCGTCCCGGTGGGATGTCGGTCGGTGGAACAAGTGCAGTTGCACCGAGCTCGGTCGCCTTGGCGACAGTGGCATCGGTGTCGTCAACGCCGAAGTAGACGAGCCAGTGCGCCGGAACCTCTGCCGGGACCATGTCAGGCATTGTCATCATGCCCGCAACTGTCTTGTCGCCGAGCTTCCATTCGGTGTAGCTCATCCCCTCCATGTCGAGGGCGTTGGGCTCCCAGCCGAACACCTTCGTGTAGAACGCCTTGGACGCCGACATGTCCCGGGTGTTCAGCTCGTTCCATGCGAACGCCCCGGCCTCGTTCGCAAGCTCAGCCCCGTTGAAGGTCTTCGCCTGCCAGACGCCGATGGCAGCACCGGTGGGGTCTGCGAACACAGCCATGCGCCCGATGTCTGATACGTCCATCGGCTCGACGAACACCATGGCACCCGCCTTCTTTGCCAGGTCGACGGTCGCATCAGCACTGTCCACCGAAACGTAGGTCACCCACACGCTGGGCTGACCTTCGCCCATGGCCGGCATGTTGCCGGCGACGGTCTTCCCCCCCTTGCGCATCAGGGTGTAATGACCCATCTCCTCACCCTGGTCATCGGCCTCCCAGCCGAAGAGCGTCCGGTAGAAGGCATTGGAGGCTTCGAGATCCTTGGTGGCGTGATCCACCCAAGACGGGGTCCCGGCATCGTACGAGGTGAACTCTGGCATGTGCTTCTCCTCTCAGTCGGTTTTGCGTTGGTCAGGCGGTTTGCGTTGGTCAGGCGGTTTGCGTTGGTCGGTCGGTTTGCGCCGGCGCCCTACTAGAACGCAGCCTAACGACCTGATCGCCTGGACGCCTGAGGTCGGTCAGCCCGGATCCAGCACCGAGGCCCGCTGGACTTGTGGGTGGATTGGGGCTGGACTTCGGGCACCTCAAAGGACGATTCGACATGGCTCCACAGGAAATCCGCTGCTCGGAGCCGCTGATAGAGTCAGGTTCCGATCCCCGATCGTCGGGGGTGCGGTCATCCCCAGTTCTGTACTGGTTGGGGACCTGTGGTGCAGCCTGGAGTGCACGCCGGCCTGTCAAGCCGGAGGTCGCGGGTTCAAATCCCGTCAGGTCCGCTTCCTCGGTTCGCCGAGGAGGGGGTCGGGTAGCTCAGTTGGTAGAGCGCGCGCCTGAAAAGCGTGAGGTCACCGGATCGACGCCGGTCCCGACCACTGGATGTGGGGTTGTGCGGATTCCAACTGGGTTCAGCACCTCATCGGACCACGATCGAGCCGATCTCGTCTGGATCAGATGAGGGCGCCGCCGCCGTCGAGAGTGAGAACGCTGCCCGTTGCATACGGTTGGGTCATAAGGGACAGGTAACCGTGGGCGATGTCGGAGACCTCACCCACTCGGCCGGTCAGCAGCCCGGACCCGACGGTCCGATAGAACTCGTCACGCTCACTGTCGCTCATCCCGGCCCACAGGGGCGATCGGACCACACCCGGGCAGACGGCGTTTACGCGCACGGGAGCCAGCTCGACGGCCAGGGCCCGGGTGAGGGCGTCGACAGCACCGAGGACACTGACGGCAACGGACCATCCGGGCCGGGGCCGGGCGAGGGCACCGCCGGTGGTGAGGGTGATGGAACCGCCCGGCCGCAGGTGAGGAGCGGAGGCTCGGGCCGCGGCGAGCGCCCCGAAGTAGCGCACATCGAAGAACCGCCGCGCTATGTCAAGGTCGAGCGCGTCAAGAGTGCCGATGACCAGCGATTCACCGGCGGTGTAGACCAGGTGATCAAAATCGCCCAAGTCGTCGAAGAACGTCTGCACGGAGGCGGCGTCGGTGAGATCGATCGCATGGCCGGCCGATCCAGGTGGGAGTTCGGCCAGCGCCCGCTCGACGCTCGCCTTCCGACCAGACACGACGGTGACGCGGGCGCCGGCTACAGCCGCCTGAGCAGCCGTAGCCAAGCCGATGCCGGACGTGCCCCCCAGCACCACGACTCGCTGGCCGTGGAGATCTCTGTCGTCGACTGGCATGTTCCTGCCTCCTGCTCCGAAGTGTTACCTCAACAATGAGGCCCGATCACGGCGACGTCCAAGACCTGTTCCGTCACCTGTAATACCCTGGAGGTATCAGGGATCCCGGGAGGAAGGAGCCCGAAAATCCGGGTCCCGGAGGACGCAACAATGGATCTCGATCTCCGCAAGGTGCGCTATTTCGTCGCCGTCGCCGAGCAACTGCACTTCGGGCGCGCCGCAGAGCGGCTCTACATCGCGCAACCCGTGCTGTCCCGCCAGATCCGTGCCCTGGAGGACGAGCTGAAGGTCACGCTCTTCGTGCGGGACCGGCGCACCACCGAGTTGACCCCGGCCGGCAAACAACTCCTCACCGATGCCCGCCCGCTGTTGGCCAACGCGGATGCCGCCCGTCGAAGGGCAGGGATTGCGGCCCGGGACAAGGACACCTTTACCGTCGGCTTCATGCCCGGACTCATCGTGACTGCAGAGGTTCGGGCCCTCTCGAGCCGCCATCCGGAGCTGACCGTGGATGTTGTCCGCACCTACTGGGACGATCAGATCGAGGTGATCCACGACGGCCGCGTGGACGTCAGTTACATCCGTCAACCTGTCGACCCCCGTGGCCTTGAGATCCGGCCGCTGCTGAGCGAGCCCCGGGTCGTCGTCCTACCCGAAGGACACCGCTTGGCGGGCAAGCCGCAGATCAGCATCACCGATCTTGCCGAGGAGCACCTCCTGCAGGATCCCGACGCCGTGCCCGAGTGGCGCGACATCGCCATCGGACTGCGCGAGATCGGTCACCGCCGGGTCGTTCCGTACTATCGCTCGGTGGAGGAGAAGCTCGGGCACGTTGCCGCAGGGCACGGCGTGATCGTGCTCCCGTTGTCGACCGCCACCTTCTACACGCGGGCTGACGTCACCCACGTCGGCATTGTGGACATCGCGCCCAACCACGTCTGCTTGGCCTGGGACAGCTCTCGGCGCAGTCCGCTCATTGGCGAGTTCGTCTCCATCGCCACGTCCGAGCTCCTCGACCGCCCCGGAGGCGACATCCCGGTCTGCCCGGCCGGTCCCGACCACTTGGGAGTCGAGTGAGAAGCAGTGTGCAATCGAAGGCCAGAGCTCCGGTCATGCTCCTGCGTTTCGAAGACCGTCAGGTGTCCACCCTGGCCAATGAGACTTGCCGAGGCAATTCGCCACAGGCGAGAACCTGCGCCGATGCCCGCTACATTCCAGATCGTCACTGCACAGAGAGACACCTGAGCCAGTCCGATCGTCGGAGCGCTGACCACAAGATCCGCCGTCCTGGCTCGTTTTCCTGTTCATGAGCGATTGTTCCCGACGGATCTTCTCCGGCCCGCCAGTCGAGCGGGGACGCACGCACAGCGTCGGTGATGCGGCTTGACGGAGGCGGAACATGGATGAGGAAGGGGCGAATTCCTTCGAGCGGTGGAGCCACTCGCGGCGACCGGAGATCATGGAGGTGTTGCAGGCCACCTACAACGTGGTCGATGAAGACGGAAATGAAGTGGACCTGATCGCCCGTCTGGTCGCAGAACACGGGCAGGCGAAGGCACTGAGAATGCTGGCTCTCATCCAGCTCACCGCCACCCGGTTGTCCATCGCCCGCAGCAAGACGGTGCGGGCGGTGGAGGGGTTGCCGGGATGGCAACAGCGGAGCTGCCCGACCTGCGGGACGGTCTGCGATGAATGCCTGGCCAACACCGAAAGGGACCTACGGAACTCCCTCGGAGACCTCGGCCAATCGTCCTGACGACCGGTCCCGCCAGCCGCCCCACACCGACCAACTGGATCCAGCATGGCCATGTCCGCAACCGAGCGAGGAGACTGCCGTTCTCACCGCTCGGCTGAGCTGTCTTCCCCTGGAGTTGGGCGGCCGGCCGGGTCATCGAGACCGGTCAGGTTGATGACGATCGCCTCTTGGGTGCTACGGGCCAGCACTACTCTGGCGGGCTCGTCGGGATGGGGGTTCTCCTCACGGTGGGGTACGAACGGGGGGACGAAGACATAGTCGCCTGGCCCGGTCTCGACCCGCCGCTCGACACCATCCTCGGCGAACACGAAGACCGGGTGTCCGGACGCCACGTAGATACTGGTCTCGGACTCACCGTGGTGATGATCAGCCGACCTGGCGCCGCCGGACACCAGGCTCTCGCCCATCCAGATCTTGGTTGCACCGCCCAACCGCTCCGAGATGCCCTCGCGGCGACGCATCCCCGGGGTCTGGACGGTGTCGTCGCTCAGCTGACCGGCCGGGGTGTGATGGAGCGGGCGGTGCCAGGCCTCCGTGCCTCCGGACATGGGCGTGTCTGGCATCTCCTCAACCACCGATCTCTCAACGACCGAACGTCCCAACGGTACGACCAAATTGCTCGCCCAGCGGAACGCGGAACGAGCGGAGCTACTCCGCTCGTCGGAGTGAATCGATCCGGTCCTCCACGGCCCGTTCGACCTCCTCCATGCCCGGTCCACCGTGGGTGGCCGCCTCGCCTTGGTCGGGGTGGCCGAGGAGTGCGCTCAAGGTCGACGCCACCGACAGACGCAACGCCTCCAGGTCGTAGCCGCCCTCCAGGAACAGGGCCAGGCGCCCCGGCCGAGGAGCCAGCGCGGCGACCAGGGTGGCCAAGTCGGCAAAGTCCCCGCTCGACAGGGCCAGTGCGGACAACGGGTCGGCTCGATGGGCGTCGAACCCGGCCGACACCAGCAGCCAGGTCGGGCCGAATTGCTCGATCGTGGGCCGTGCCACCTCGTCGATCGCTCGGCGCACGACGTCGCCGGTGGCGCCGGGAGGGAGGGGGACGTTCACGGTGAGGCCCAGAGCACCCGGTCCACCCACCTCGCTCGCCTCCCCGCTACCGGGGAACAGGGGCCACTGGTGGGTGGACACGTACAACACTCGCGGGTCGTCCCAGAAGATGGCCTGGGTGCCGTTGCCGTGATGGACGTCCCAGTCGACGATCAGCACCCGCTCGCCGCCGGCGGCGAGTGCCGCCGCCGCAACGGCGACGTTGTTGAGGAGACAGAAGCCCATGGCACGATCGCGCAGCGCATGGTGACCGGGCGGCCGGCCCGCGACAAAGGCCACGCCATCGTCTGCGGCGCGCAGCGCGTCGAGAGCGGCAAGCCCGGCCCCGGCGGCCTGGCGGGCGACCATCCAGGAATCGGCCGTGGCGAAGGTGTCGGGATCGATGTTGCCCCCGCCCGCTCGGCAGAAGGCGGCCAGATCGGCCAGATAGTCGGCGTCGTGAACGAGCGACAGCTGGTCCAATTCGGCCGTGTACGGCGCCACCATCTCGAGGTCGGCTCCCAGGTGCAGGTCCTCGATGCCTTCCATCACAGCCGGGATCCGGGCCGGGCGTTCAGGGTGCCCACCCCGAGCGTGCCCGAGGTCCCCCGTCGTACCGGTGACGATCAGCACGGAGATGATTCTGGTACAGATCGGGCAGCCGGTACATCTCCTAGGCTTTGTCCAACTCTCCGCAGCGGAGCGCGAATGGAGGCCAGATGACCATCACCGATCGGGAACAGGCCCAAGCAGTGCGGCTGGCCTTCGTCCAGTCCACCTGGCACGAGGAGATCGTCGACCAGTGCCGGGACTCGTTCATCGAGGAGATCGCCGGGCTCGGCGTCTCCAGTGACCGGATCGACCTCTTCCGGGTACCGGGCGCCTTCGAGATCCCCCTCCACGCCAAGCGACTGGCCAGCAGCGGGCTGTATGCCGCAGTCGTCGGCGCCGGCCTCGTGGTCGACGGCGGAATCTATCGTCACGACTTCGTCGCCGAGGCGGTCATCAACGGGATGATGCGGGTCCAACTGGACACCGATGTGCCCATCATCTCGGCTGTCCTGACGCCACATCACTTCCATGCCCACGGCGAGCACACCGCATTCTTCACGGAGCACTTCAAGGTAAAGGGGGCCGAAGCCGCCAGGGCCTGCGCCAACACCGTCCAGAGCCTGTCCCGCCTTCCTGTTCGGGCGGTCGCATAGGCGCACGGCGGTTCCGGTCAGAGGGAGGTGACCGACCAGTTCACCGTGCGCGGGGCGACGACCGGGGTGCCCACGTCGATCTGGATGTCGACATGGGAGCCGAGTTGCACGGCCCGGGGGTCCCCCGAGTAGGGACGGCCATCGACGTACACGCGCACCGCCCCGCTCGCCGGGCCGACCTGGCTGGCGCTCAACGGCTGTCGCCAGAGGTCGAAGAAGTCACCGAGTGTGTAGCTGTGTCCGGCCGGCGATTCGATGTGGATCACCCCGTCCTGGGCATGGACGTGCAGCCAGTAGTAGCACTGGGATGCCTGGTCGAACCGTCCGTTCGGCGTCGACAGTGCGATCGGCGACACGATGCCGATGCCGGCGGGGATCGGCCGGACATGACCGTCCACGTAGACGCTGAGGTGGGTGTGGACGTGGTAGGCCACCTGCTCGGAAGAGTTGCACTGGACGCCATCGACCATTTGGCCGGTTGCGGCGGTGGATGCCGGTGCCAACGGGGTTCCCTGCTCCAAGGGTACGTTCTCCGGTCCGCGCGGTCCCGAGACGGCCTGGGCGGCGGACGCGGCTGCAACAGGAAAGAAACCGATGGGTCCCGCCAATAACCCCATGATCGCCGCCGCACACGCGGTGAGCATCGGTGAGCGTGCTGTTCGCCTTGCTCGCCTCATCCGGCGCGGACGCCCGGCGCCCATCCGACCTGGGTCCGACCCTTGGACATGACCACAAAATCAAGCACCGGCGGAACGTAACATCTGACCGGGACATTTCCAGGTCGGTGCCCGATGGGACCCGACCGGCTACCGAGGAGTCAGCGTCTCTCGGGCCCGCAGTTCACGTCCGCCTCCGGCCATCGAGCGTCACTGGGGCCCACCGGCGCCGTCCCGGCTTCGTGGTCGCTCGGCATGGCCCCATCTGGTCCGAATGAGCAGGTAGACAGCCATAAGGAGGAGGACGAAGACCACGCCCAGCACGATCCACAGCACCCGGTTCTCGACGTGCCAGCCAGAGGCGAACGACATCGTCAATGCTTGTGACATCACAAACGCGATCATGGCCCACGTCCCCGGTCGTCAACTCGAGTGTACTCGGAGTGATGGAGAAGATCCCCTCCTGCGTCTGCGACGCGCCGGCCCTCAGACGAACTCGCGGCGGCGCATCCATACCAGGGTCAGCCATCCCCAGATCGGTGGCAGGTAGGACGTAAAGAGGCGTTGGATGAAGACGGCTGCGGTGGCGTCGGACTCGGAGATCCCCGCCGCGGTCAGGCCCAGGATCAGGCCGGCCTCCACAACGCCCATGCCGCCCGGTACCGGTGACACGCCCCCGATCATCGAGGCCAAGGTGATCACCACGATCAACGTGGACAAGCTGAGGTGATCGCCAAAGGCACGAAGCGAGGCGGCAAGGGCCAGTGCCACCAGAACCTGGCCGGCCGCCGCCCCTCCGAACAGCTGGATCAACTTCCGGGGTGATTTGGCTACCTGCCTGATGTTCGACCATATGTCGGTCAACTTCGGCCGCACCTTGTCGGCGACCATGCGGCGGGCTCTGGGGATGAGCAAGACCAGCCCGACGACAAGGGCCACGCCGACCACCAGGGCCAGCAGGATCCAGACGGTCTTGGCGTTCCCCCCCGACTCGGGCGTGACCTCGAAATTGATGGAGCTCCAGGCCAAGGGGAGCGAAATGAGGAAGAGCGCCCCCTTGACGGCCCAGCTCGCCGTGCTCACGACCGCGCTCGAGCTCAGGGCCACAGAGGCGTCGTAGCCCTCTTGTTGAAAGAAGCGCACGCGGGTGGCGAAGGTGGCGGCCGAACCTCCAGCCAGGGCAGTGAAGCTATTGGCCACCTCGAGGGCCAGCACCCGGCCGAACGGGAGGATGCCCCCGATGCTGCCCAAGTCCTCGACGGCCGATCCCACGAAGGCCAACTGCGAGCAGACGAAGGCAGCCACGACCCAGAGCCAGTTGGCCCCGACGATCGTGTCGAGAGACTTCGACACGTCCAAGAGGACCCCGATCAGCGCCCAGCCGCCGATCAGCGTGCCGATCACGACGATGAGCGTGGCCCAGCTGACCCGACGGGGCTCGGCCAGCTTCGGTACCTCGAGATCGTGGGCCGATGCCGTCTGCTGGCGCACCTCCTCGAGCAGTGCCTTCTTGCCGCGCAGCGAGCGGGCCAGCGCCGGGTCGAGCCCGGCCCGGCGGAGGTGCTGCAGCATCCCGGTGACCTGCTCGGCAGAGAGGCACCGGCCGGCCGCCGCCGCCGTGCGTTCGGCGCCCACGGTCACGGCCATGGCGGCGATGGCCCCGGCCAGGTCCCGATCGAGTCGCTCCGTCGACGCGTTTGAGGTGGCGTTGCGGAAGTCGACCAGCCCGGCCGACCCCCCATACGGATCGATCAACACGGTCTCGCCACTGATCGAACCGTGCGCGATGCCCACCGAGCGCAGCTGCAGCAACTGATGGCACAGGTCGTCCAGGGCATGGTCGCTGACGTCGCCGGCCTGGCAGTCGGCCAGCATGACACCGTCGGGCATCCTGGTGACCAGGATGGCGTCGCCGGCCACACCCGCCTTGGCCGCGACCATCACATCGGGCACCCGAACACCGCCTCGACCGGCCAGCAGGGTGAGATAGGCCTCGTGCTCGACCTGTTGGAGCCGGGTGAAGCTGAGGGTCGGGCCCGAGTCCCGGTACAAGAGGAACCGTCCGGCCTTGGCCAGCAGCCGAGCATCGGCTGCGTCCCGTCCGTAGACCGAGACACGGAGCTCCGCGCCCGGGACTTCGCCCGCCTGGACGGACGCCCTGTAGTTGGCCACCCCCCAGGCCTGCGTGCGCAGCGGCTCGACGTCGTCGGCCGGTATCCCGACGTCGCCCAGGAGCAGAGCGGCCTCCCCGGCCGACGGGAGGCCCAGTGGCGAGCCGAACCAGAGGCGGACGGCGGCGGTGACGCCCCAGCCAATGACCAGGCTGGCCAGCACGTTCAAGGGAAGACCGTTTCCTGCCGACACGGTGACCACGGCCAGCCCGACGATGAAGACCTCGATGAACCGTTGGACGCCGCGAGCAAGGTAGGGCAGCACGGCAGTGGCCACGGCCATGAACACGGCGATCTGGATGACCGGGAAGTGGAGGTCGATGCCGTCGATCGAGATGCCGTGCCGGCGGCCTGCGTCGCTACCGAGGGTCAGGATGAGGAGGCCACTCACGGCCACGGTGATCACGGCGCTGAGACCGAGATCCCGGGCGATGACCCAGCGGCGAGCCAGGAGCGCGGCCACCACGAGCAGGGCCGTCACACCGAACGAGCCGGCGTCGTAGACGAACGTGACCAGCCAGCTCAGACTGTGGGGCACGGGGTAGAGGACGTTCACGATGGTGCGGTCGACATGGGAGCCATGCCGGATGGCCAGGACGCAGCACACCGTGACGACGACTGCGACCCCGAGCCGCATCCCGTCGGTCCCCCGTCGGCGGCGCTGTCCGTCGCCGATCGATGCGAAGACCATCGAGCGCCACCGGTGCCGGCCAGTCGACACCACAGCGGGCGTCCCGCTCTCTCGTGGTCGCTCGGTCTGGGTCGCCAT